>JAJYPY010000143.1 GCA_021794995.1 Actinomycetes bacterium
CGTCGGCTGGCGACGGCGACGTCGTATCCCGCGGACTACGGGTTCGTCCCCGATACGCTGGCCCTCGACGGCGATCCGCTGGACGCGCTGGTCATCCTCGACGACCCGACGTTCCCGGGCTGCCTCGTGAGGGTGCGCGTCGTCGGCCTGTTCCGCATGGTGGACGAAGCGGGTCCGGACGCCAAGCTCCTCACGATCTTGGAGCACGACCCCATGCGCGTCGACACACATGACGTGACCGACCTGCCGCCACATCTGCTCGAGGAGATCAAGCACTTCTTCACCGTCTACAAGACGCTCGAGCCCGGCAAGCGCACCGAGGCGTTCGGCTTCGACGGTCGCGAGGAAGCGCTCGAGGAGCTCCGTGCGTCGCGCGCGCGCTTCGCCGCGCACGCGACGTCCTGAGCACACGTTCCGAGTTGCCCGCGGGTGCCAGCCCCCGTTGCGCCCGGGGCTCGTCCCCTCCTCGGCGCGCGTGCACCGACGTGCGGCACGCCCTTCCTGCGAGAAGCGATAGCGTGACCGCCGCATGTCCCGACGCATCGAGATCGAGCTGACCAGCCGGACCGGCGACGGTGCCTACACGTGGCGCGCCGCCGGTGCTCGCCAGCCCAAGGGCGTCGTCGACGCGGCGCTGCTGCCGCAGGACGCGTCGGTGGGTGACGTCGTGCGCGCAGAGGTCGAGTCCGGTTTGGAGGGCGTCGAGGTCGTCGGCGTGCTCGCGCGACCCGCGCCCGCCGATCGGCCCTCCAATCGCATCGAAGTGATCGGGACCCCTCGAGGCGGCCCGGACGTCTCGGTCAGCTACGCGTCCGGGGGGCGGGGCCGCCGTGCGGACGCCGAGCGCGGCGATCAGGGGCACGCCAGGAGGAGCCGGCCCACCCGAGACGGCGGGACGCGTCGACCGGTCTCGCACCGGGCTCCTGGCGACGCGACGGGGCCGGACCGGGACCGTGCGGGGCGAGGCGACGGCGCGAGCGCGCGTGGCGAGTCGCGGTCGTTCGACCGACGGAGCGGCCCTGACCGTCCTGACCGTCCCGACCGTCCCGACCGTCCCGACCGTCCCGACGCACGAGCCCGCAGAGGCACGGCGCGCGACGCCGATGCCGGCACGGATCGGCGCGGACGCCCCGAGCAGGGAGTCGCGCGGTCGGTGCCGCCCGTCCGGCGCGAGCGCAGGCCGACGGTGTCGACCGCGCATCGCAACGCGTTGCTGGCCACCCTCGGGCCCCAAGAGCTTCCGATCGCAGAGCACCTGCTTCGCGGCGGGATCCCCGCCGTGCGCCAGGCGCTCGCCGAGCAGGCAGCGGAGCAGCCGAAGGGCGGCGCGGCGCCGACCGACACCAACAGGGACGCCGTCCTGGCGATCGCAGAGCAGCTGCTCCCCCGCGTCAACCTGGCGAACTGGAAGGACCGCGCGAAGTCCGCGCAGGCTGCGGGCAAGGAGCTCCGGCTGCGCGACCTCCGCGCGGTGGTGACCTCGGCGCGGACGGTCTCCCTCGACGAGGAGGCGCGGACGATCGCGCGCGCGTTGCAAGAGTCCCTGGACCAGCGCGTACGGGCGCTGCGCGAGGAGTGGATCGGCCGCATGGGCAAGGCGCTCGACGACGGGCGTGTGCTCGACGCGCTGCGCGCGTCGGCGCGTGCACCCGAGCCGGCGTCGCGCGTCCCCGCGGAGCTCGCCGTCCGCCTTGCCGAGGCTGCGGGGGCGGTGATGACCGCAGAGGCGCCCCCGTCGGACTGGACGGCACTGCTCGACGCGGTCGTCGAGTCGCCGGTCCGGCGCACCGTGAAGCCAAAGGGCGTGCCCGACGACCCGAAGGCGAAGGATGCCGCGCGTCACGCCGCGGGATCGGTGCCGGAGCTTGCGAAGTTGCTCGGGCTGCGGATCCCTCCTCCCCCGCCCCGCCGCCCGGTCGGGAGCCGCCCCGGCGGTGGAGGGCAGCGGCTCATGGCAACCGGCGGTGCAGGAGGAGCAGGCGCGCACTGAAGCCGAGCGACTCGAAGAGTTGCTTGGTGGAGCGGTCACCGGGGAGTGCCGGCGCGTCGACGGCCGTGCAGCCCCGTGTGGCGAACCATGTGACGAGCGCTGCGGCCATCGCGCTTCCGACACCGACGCCGCGCGCCGCCGGGTCGACGTAGCAGCACTCCACGATCCCGACCGTCCCGCGCTCGCCATCGGCGAGCCGTCCCGCGGCCACGCCCACGACAGCGCCCTCGAACGTTCCGGCGAGGAGGCGCCGCCGAGGATCGCGCGACCAGCTCGCGGCGAGCACGTCCGCGGGGATGGGGCCCCCCATGGTCCATGAGGGCGATCCCGCGACGAGGTCGGGGCCGCCCCGCAGGTCCGCGGCGGCACGACGTGCCGCGTCGAGCAGACGCGCGCAGCACTCCAGGTCTTCGAGCTCCGCCGGGTGTGCTCCCTCCACCGCGCTGGCCGTGCCTCAGGACGACGGCGCCCGGCCCGGCGAGCTCGGTCGGCCCGGGGGCCCATCGCCGTCGGACTGGCCGGCGGCCACGAGCAGCTGGGCGACACGGTGCAGGATCGTCCGGCGCCCGCGCGTCTCGCGCTCGTGGACGAGGACCGCGCGGAGCTCGGTGGGGCCGAGCCCGTCGAGGCGGCGCACCACCTGGGAGGCCGACAGGATGTCGTAGTCCGGGATCGCCCGGTCGACGCCCGACGTCGCCTCCGCCGTCCCCTCTTCTGCAGGCACGCCCGACGGCGCAGCCGGAGGGGGCGCAGGTGCAGGAGTGTGCGTGCCCGAGGTCCGGGGGCCGGCCCCGCTGCGGGCGGGTGCGGCCGGCCGGGGGGGCGGCCGCAGCGGTGCGCCCCGATCGCCTGCCACCTGGTCGATCTGGTCTTTCAGCTGGCGCCATCCGTAGTCGACGGCGAGATGCCCGATGAGCTGGGCGTTGCGGAGCTCTTGTTCGAGGCGCGCCCTGCCCCGCGCGGCCATCGCCGGCATGTCCTCCAAGGCGGTCACGAGGACACCGGCGGGCAGGTAGACGAAGGTGTCGAGCGCGCGGTCGACGATCGAACGCGCCGCTGGCGCGGGCGCTGGGCGGGGCTCGTGGGGCTCAGACGCAGTCACGGCAGAGCATCTTGGTCTTGTCCGCGAGCTGGCTCGGGTGCTTCACGAGGAAGCAGGAGCGGCAGACGAACTCGTCGGGCTGCTTGGGCAGCACCCGCTCCCCCATCTCGGAGCGGTCCTCGACGTCGGTCGCCTCCTCGTCGTCGTCGGGCTCGTCGTCGACGACGACCAGCCGCTCCTTCAAGATGACGTCGAGGCTCGCTTCGACGTCCTCTTCGTCGTCCTCTTCGTCGTCGTCGTCATCGGCGTCCTCGGCGGGGACGCGCTCCGGGGGCTCGGCCGCGTCCTCCTCTTCGACTTCGAGGTCGTCGTCGACATCCTCGTCGAGGTCGTCGCCGGCCTCCAGGGGGTCGGCGATGTCGTCGTCCTCGAGGTCGTCGCCGAGCTCCTCCGCGTCGGCGTCGATGTCGAGCTCGTCATCGAGGTCGTCGAGGTCATCGGGGATCGTGACGTCGTCCAAATCGTCTGACATGGCCACCTCTCGCTGGAATGTGCCGCGGGAGCATAGACGTTGACTTGGCAGGATCACGCGCTCTGCAACGGGGTTCGGGCACGGATCGCCACGAACCCGTCAGGGGCCCTCTGGCGGTCGGGCCCGGGAGTCTTTGGCGCCATCTCGCCTCCGGCCGGGGCCATTGCCCGCCGGGCGAGACGTTCTCTACTCGACCCCCTGGGCCTCGGTCCGCCTCTCACAGCATCCCCCCCGCCGCGGCCCCGGCCACCTGGGCCGGGCCGCCCCGTCGGGGCGTCTGGGACTGCGCCGTACCCTAGACAGTTTGCGGCGCGCGCTCAAGCGCCAATCTTGCGCGCTCACCAGGGAGAACACGGATCATCCCTGCTCAGGGTGTCACGAAGATGATCCCGCGTCGACGGCGCCTGCCCGCGCCCGTCGGGCGGCTGCGCGGCGCTCGGCGTCGAGGCGTGCGAGCTCCGCCGGGGAGTGGTCGACGTGGACCATCGCACGCGCGATCTGATGGTGGCGCGCCGTCTCGTCGATGAGGCGGTGCATCTCCTGGGCCACCCGACGGTAGGCGGGGTGGCCCTGCGTCCCCGAGCGCAGCTCGATCAGGTGCATGGCCTCGCGCGCGTTCATCTGCATGACGTAGCGCATGCGGTAGGCGAGGGCGACGGCGTACTGCGCCTCGGCGGGGAACTGCGCCGCGAGGTCCTCGTGGAGGGCGTGCGAACGCTCCATCGCCTCGGCGAACGCGCCCGCCTCGCCGGCCTCGACGACGAGCTCGGGCACGTCGTAGCCGAGGTCCGTGGAGAGCGGCTGCCACTCGATCGTCAAGATGCGGTGGCGCTGGAGGTCGCGGAAGGCGCCGTAGTCGGTGACGACCTCGAAGCGGTAGTCGGTGCGCTCGAAGGCGCGCCCCGGTCGGTGCCGGCGGTTCTTGCGCTCGCCGACGTAGGCGTCCATGAGGGACCGCCGGTCCGCCTCGCCCAGCTGACGCACCCTGGCGATCGCCTCGTCTTCGCCGATGCGCTGGGAGGCGAAGCAGATGGCGGCGAGCACCTTGTCCTCGCCCGCCGGGTCGAAGTCGACGAGCGCCACCTCGGGACCCCTGCCCGCCGTCGCCTCGCGAGCCCCGGGGCCGCGTGCCGTTGCGGTCTCGGGCCACAGCCGGGCGACGATCTTGGCGGTGTCCTCCCGGGTGGCCGCCAGGTAGGCGGACCACTCGCCGCCACGTTCGGGAAGGTCGACACGCTGGAGGAAGGACGGGATGACCTTGCGCAGCTCGTCGAGCATCATCGCGGCGTAGGCGCGCACCTCGGGCAGCGGGTGTGCCGCCATGCGCAAGAGCAGGGCCTCGTAGGACTGCCCGTCGCCGTAGATGCCGACGTTGGACAGCGACGCCGCGGGCAGCAGCCCGCGGGCTGCGTCGAGGGCCTTGGCCCGCACCGCCTGGCGGTGGACGAAGTCCGAGTCGCCGGGGTCGCGCGGGTAGCGCGCGCCGAGCCACGACACGAGGCGCGCCAAGAGCGCGCCGTAGGTGTCGAACATGCGGTCCATCTCGCCGACGTAGCGCGCGCCGAGCCCGGACTCCAAGATCTCCGACGGCCGGTGGTAGCGGTAATGCCCGTTCGCCAGGCGCTGGTCGTAGGCGATGTAGCGCGTCGACTGTTCGAGGTAGGACATGAGGCGTCCGCGTTCGAGGACCTTGGTGAGGACGTTGGACGCCTGCTCGCAGGCGAGGTGCACGCCTCCGAGCTGGGCGACCGAGTCGTCGCCGTACTCGACGAAGACGCGCTCGTAGAGGTTCTCCGCCCGCTCGAGCCCGACGGTGGCGTCGATCGTGCGGTCTCCCGAGACGTCGAGCTCGCCGACGAACTCGTCGAGGAACAGGCGGCGCAGGCTCTTCGCCGAGCGCGAGTAGCGCGCGAACAGCGCACCTTTCACGACCTCGGGGAGGTTCACGAGGGCGAACACGGGAAGGTCCAGGTTCGTCACGTAGCGGCGCAAGATCGCCCGCTCGCCAGCCGTGAACTCCTCAGGGACGTAGGGCGTCATGGCCCGGCCCACCTTACGCGGGCGCCTCGGGCGGGTGGCGGACGGTCAGCGGCTCCCGGGTGTCTCCTCCAAGAGGTCCGGGGCGCCCCCCGCCGCCACGACGTCGCGATGCAAGAGGCGTGCGGCGTCGGCGGCGGCCGCGGCGATGGCAGGGTCATGGGCGACGGCCGCGACCTGGCCGACGAGGTCGACGAGCTGCTTGACGGTCCGCACGAAGTCGCCGGGGGCGATCTCCCCGACGTCGTGCATCGCCACCTCGAGGACCGTGCCGAACGAGGCACCGCGTGCCCACGACGTCACGGCACCGGCCAGCCCCGGCTCGGGGCTGCGGGTCCGAGGGACGAGGTGCACCTCTTCGACCGCACGGATCTCCTCGGCGAGCGCGTCGACGACCGCAAGGCGCCCGGCGAGCTCGCGCCGACGCTGCTCGCCCAGCCGGTCCCCCCCTTT
>JAJYPY010000022.1 GCA_021794995.1 Actinomycetes bacterium
GACCTCGCGGGCCGCGGCCTCGAGCAGCTCGGCCGGCCCGACGCACCCTTGGAGCGCCCGCCGGGCGCGACGCACGACGTCCACGACCTCGGCCGCCCGAGCGCTCTGGGCGCCGAGCGCGTCGAGCGCCGACGGCGGGACAGCGGCGAGCTCACGATAGGTGCGGGCGAGTGCCCTCAGCGTCGACGGCTGGTCCCGGGCCGACGCGAGGCGCGACGCGGGCGACCCGGCGAGGGCCGCCCGCACGGCTTCGAGCTCTCCCGCCGGCGACGTCGTGCGCCTGCCTCCCTCCGCGAGCCAGTCCGCCGCGAGCTCGGCCGCCAGCCGGGACCACGTGACGAACCGGACATTGAGAACTCCGGGCGGCGTGGCTGCCAGCCGTCGCCGGGTCGCCAGCCCGAGGGCGCCGCGGTCGACGAGCACCGTCACCGGCGAGAAGGCGTCGTCACCTTTGGCCGAGCGCACCGCATCCGCGAGCGCGCCGTACGCGCCCTCGCCGAAGGGATACGCCCCCGCCCTGATGCCCACCGCGCTCAGCGTACCGAGGGGGTGTCTCGCCGACGGGGTGGGAGCCGGACAGAGAAGCGCGCGGAGAAGAGCTCAGCGCGGTGCTGCGCCAGAAGCCCCCGTCGTGCCGACCCCGACGGGGCCGACCTGCAGGCCGCTCATGCGCCGCGGGCGAGGAGCAGCTCGGCGATCTGCACGGCGTTCAGCGCGGCGCCCTTGCGGAGGTTGTCGCCCACCACGAAGAACGCAAGCCCACCGTCCGCCCGCCGGATCCGGCCCACGTAGGAGGGATCCCGCCCTGCCGCCAAGAGCGGCGTCGGCAGGTCGCTCACCACGACGCCGGGGGCGTCGCGCAGGATCGCGGTCGCCTGCTCGGGCGACAGGTCCCGGTCGAGCTCGGCCACGATGGCGGCGCCGTGCCCGCTGAACACCGGCACGCGCACGCAGGTGCACGTGACCACGAGGTCGGGCAGCCCGAGGATCTTGCGGCTCTCGTTGCGGTACTTCTGCTCTTCATCGGTCTCGAGCGACCCGTCGTCGACGATCTTGCCGGCGAGCGGCACCACGTTGTGCGCGACGGGCGCCGCGAATTGGCGAGGCGCAGGGAAGTCGAGCGCGCGGCCATCGAACGTCAGGTCCGCGGCGCGGTCGGTGGTCTTGGCGAGCTGGTCCGCAAGCTCTGCGACGCCTGCCTGCCCGGCGCCCGAGACCGCCTGGTAGCTCGCGACCACGAGCCGGCGCAGTCCCGCCGCATCGTGGAGCGGCTTCACCACGGGCATGGCGACCATCGTCGTGCAGTTCGGGTTCGAGACGATCCCCTTGGGGATCGACGCGAGCGCGTCGGGGTTCACCTCGGGCACCACGAGCGGGACGTCGGGGTCCATGCGCCAGGCGGACGAGTTGTCGATGACGATCGCTCCGGCCGCGGCGATGCGCGGCGCCAGCTCGCGCGAGGCCGCCGCCCCCGCCGAGCACAGGGCGATGTCGAGCCCCGAGAAGTCGGCCGTCGCGGCGTCTTCCACGACGACGTCCGCCCCCCGCCACTGGAGCACCGTGCCGGCGGACCGAGACGACGCGAAGAAGCGGATCTCCTCGACGGGCACCGCACGCTCGACCAGGATGGCGCGCATCACCTGGCCCACCTGGCCCGTCGCTCCGAAGACCCCGATCCTCGCCACGGCCTGCGAGCCTACGCCCGCTCAGGCGAGCTCGAACGCCCGGTGCAGCGCGCGCACCGCACGCTCGACGTCCTCCATCCGCACGATGCACGAGATGCGGATCGTCGAGGTGGAGATCAGGTCGATGTTGATCCCTTCTTCGGCGAGGGTCTCGAACATCGTGGCCGTGACGCCCGGATGGGACTTCATCCCCGCGCCGATGACCGAGACCTTCGCCACGTCCTCGTCCGAGGTGACATCGTCGGCGCCGAGGTCCTCGACCAGGCGTCCAGCCACCTCGACGGCCGTCTTCAGATCGGTGCGGGGGACCGTGAAGGAGATGTCCGTCGTTCCGTGCACCGACGCGTTCTGCACGATGTCGTCGACGTTCACCGAGACGTCGGCGAGGGACCGGAAGAGGCGGGCGGCGATCCCCGGCTTGTCGGGAACCCCGCCAACCGTCACCTTCGCCTGGGAGGTGTCGTGGATCACCGCAGTGACGACCGCCTGCTCCATGGACGTATCCTCCTCTACGATCCAGGTGCCCGGCTCCCAGGTGAAGCTGCTGCGCACCTGGAGGGGCACGTTGTGGTTCCGCGCGAACTCCGCCGAACGCAGGTGCAGCACGCGTCCGCCGGCTGCGGCGATCTCGAGCATCTCTTCGAAGCTGACCCGCGACAGCTTGTGGGCGTCGGGCACGACACGGGGGTCTGCGCTGAAGACGCCCGTGACGTCCGTGTAGATCTCGCACACGTCGGCACCGAGGACCGCCGCGAGCGCCACGGCCGTCAGGTCCGACGCCCCGCGACCGAGCGTCGTGACGTCGCGCTCGGTGGAGACGCCCTGGAAGCCGGCGACCACCGGCACCTTGCCCGCCTGCAACGCCTCGGTGAGCCGTCCCGCGCGGATGTCGACGATCTTCGCCTTGGTGTGGTCCGTGTCGGTGACGATCCCGGCCTGGCTGCCGGTGAACGACGACGCGAGGACTCCAAGCTCGGCGAGCGCCATGCACAACAGCGCCGTCGAGATGCGCTCGCCGGAGCTGACCAGCATGTCGTACTCCCGCGGGGGCTGGACCGAGCTCACCTCACCGGCCAGGCGGATGAGGTCGTCGGTGGTCTTGCCCATCGCACTCACCACGACGATCACCTCCGCCCCGGCCCGGCGCGTCCGCGCGACGTGGTCGGCTACGGCGCGGATACGGTCGGCGTCGCCGACCGAGGTTCCGCCGTACTTCTGGACGACCAGCGGCATGCAACGACGCTACTCGCCACCGTTCCCCGGTTATGGTGTCGGGCCGTGCCGACCGAGAAGCGAGCGAGGCAGAAGGCCGCGCGCCACCAGAAGCGGGCGGCGCAGCTCCGCAGAGCCCGCCTCCGCAGACGACTGCGCACGGGCGGCTTCGTCGTCGGCGGTGCCGCGGTCGTCCTGCTGCTCGTCCTCGCCACCACGGGCGCCTTCTCCGGGAGCTCCACGCCGGCGCCGTCGAAGGGGACGCGCACCACCGCCACCACGACCGCAGCCTCGAAGGACGCCATCGCCCAGCGTGCGGCCAACAAGCTCGCGGTCGCGGCCGGGTGCCCGGCCAACCCCCACGCTCGGGTGAACACCAAGAAGTGGCCGACGCCCCCGAAGATGACCATCACAGCCGCCAAGACCTACTCGGCGACCGTCAAGACGACCGCGGGGACCTTCGTGATCTCGCTCGACGCCAAGGCCGCACCCGTGACGGTGAACAACTTCGTGTTCCTCGCCGACCAGCACTTCTACAACTGCGTGATCTTCCACCGCGTCATCCCCGGCTTCATGGACCAGACCGGCGACCCGACCGGGACCGGACGTGGGGGTCCGGGCTACGAGTTCGCCAACGAGAACGTGCCTGCCGCCTACGCGACCGGCGACGTCGCGATGGCGAACTCGGGGAAGAACACCAACGGGAGCCAGTTCTTCATCATCGCCAAGGGCGGCGCGTCGAAGCTCTCCCCCACATACTCGCTGTTCGGCACCGTGAGCTCGGGAATGTCGGTGGTGGAGAAGATCAACGCCGAGGGGAACCCGAGCCCCGCCGCGAACGGCGTGCCGCCCGCGGTCATCCAGCGAATCCTGACCGTCACCATCCACGAGAGCTAGGTGCCCCAATGACCGAGATCCCCGCTGCCGACGGATCGAGCCCCAAGCGCCAGCGCTTCGACGCGCCCCCTCCGATGATCATCGACCCCGAGCGCCGCTACCGGGCGACGATGGAGACCTCGAAGGGGACCATCGTCATCGAGCTGGACCCGCACAGTGCTCCTGAGACCGTGAACAACTTCGTGTTCCTCGCCCGCTGGCACTACTTCGACGGCATCGTCTTCCACCGGGTGATCCCGGGGTTCGTCATCCAAGGCGGCGACCCCGAGGGAACCGGCCGAGGGGGGCCGGGGTACCGCTTCGCCGACGAGCTGCCCAAGCCGGGACGCTACGAGGTCGGTTCGCTCGCGATGGCGAACGCCGGACCCGACACGAACGGCAGTCAGTTCTTCATCATCAGCGGACCCTCCGGCGTCCGCCTGCCGCCGCAGTACTCCCTCTTCGGCGCGGTGGTGTCCGGAGGCGAGGTGGTCCAGGCGATCGACGCGCTGGGCTCGCCTTCGGGCACCCCCAAGGAGCAGGTGACCATCACGTCGGTGACCATCGACGAGCGGTAACCCGTCACGGCCGGGGCGCGGCACGGTGAGCACGGTGAGCACCGGTCGCTCCGGCCACCGGCCAGCACAACGGACCAGGCCGCGCTCGCCGCGCATGCTGCTTGCGGCCATCGCGCTCGGCGCCGCGGCCTGCGGGTCGGGGGACGGATCCTCCGCGCTGACCAGACATCGGGCGCAGCACGTCGCCTCCCGCCCCGCCCCGACGAGCGCATCGACCACGACCACCACCACCTTGCCGGTACCGACCACGACCACGACCACGACCCCGCCGTCGACGACGCTTGTGCCCGGGTCCGGCCAGCACGGCCCCATCACCGAACCACCTCTTCCCGCCCCCGGTCCGGGCTTCGTCGCCGACCAGGTGACGGCCGTCGGGGACTCGGTCATGATCGACTACGAAGGCGCGCTCCAAGCCGACATTCCCGGCGTGCACGTCACAGCGGCCGTCAGCAGGCAGTGGACACAGGGAGAGGCGCTCCTCGCACAGCTCAAGTCCGAAGGCGCACTGGGCGCGGTCGTGATCGTCGGGCTCGGGACCAACGGGCCGATCACGTCGGGTGAATTCTCCTCGATGATGGGCATCTTGTCGGGCGCCTCGAGGGTGGTCTTCGTGAACGTCCACGTCGACCGCACATGGCAAGATCCCAACAACGCCGTGATCGCACAGGGCGTCGCGGGCTCCCCGCGCACGGTCCTCGCCAACTGGAACGCCCTGGCGACCCAGAACCCTGGATGGCTCGACGCCACACAGACGCACCTCCCGATCGACGGGCCGGGCGCGCAGGCGCTCGCGGCGCTCGTCGCGGACGCCGCCTGAGGACCGCTCCAAGAGGAGGTCGCAGCTGGGACGGCGCTCAGCGCCCGGCGAGCGCTCCCAGGTCGCCTGGCGCTGCCGTCACGCCGTTCACGTGCACGACCGCTGCGCCCACCCCGGCACTGCGCCAGTTCCCGTGGCCCTCACGGATCAGCGCGCTGCGTCCGGGAATCCCCACGACGGGCAGGCCCGCAGGGGCGAGGGCGACCGCTCGGTGGAGCTTCTCTCCGTGGGGATCGCCCTCCGGATCGCCCTCGTGGTCGCCCGGGAGCGGGAAGACGGTCAGCCCCTCGACGAGCCCCAGCCCCACCGTGAGGGCGCCCCCACGCGGATCCACCATCGGATCGGTGAGCACCATGGCACCCGCCCCGGCGCCGGCGACCACCGCGCCCCTCTGCCACGCGTCCCGGAGGGCCCCGAGGACCTTGGAGCCCTTCAAGACCGAGCGCAGGTGCAGCGACGACCCTCCGCTCAGGTAGACGAACCTGGCGGCACCGACGATCGCCGCCGCGTGGTCGTCGTCCGCGTCGGCGCGGCTCACCACCATCAGCCCCTCGACCTGCGCACCCAGCGCGTCGAACCATTCGGCGGCGGCGAGCACGCGGCGCTCCGGGCGTTCGTAGGCCGCGGCGGTGGGCAGCACGACCACCCGATCGCCGCCGGACGCCGTGAGCAGCTCCGCGTCGAAGTCGCATCCCTGCGTCCACTCGTCTGCACCGACGAGGGCGAGCACACCGGCGGACGGCGCACCCTCCCCGCTGCCCTGCCGCCGCTCGTCGCCCATCGCCCTACCATCGCACAGGCGGACACCTCGTCGTGCGTGCACTCCCAGGGTTACCCGCCGGTAGCCGGGGGGTACCCTGAGGCATGGTGTCAAAGCGCGTGGGCATCGTCGGCTCGGGGATCATGGGTGCCGGGATCGCCGAAGTCGTCGCGGCGCACGGGCACGACGTCGTGCTGCGCAGCCGCAGCCAGTCCTCCGCCGACTCGATGCTCGCGAGCCTCGAGCGGTCGCTCGACCGTCAAGTCGAAAAGGGACGGTGCACGAAGGCCGAGCGCGACGAGGTGCGCGCCCGGGTGACGGCGACGACCGACTTCGACATGCTCGGCGACGTCGACCTGGTCATCGAGTCGATCGTGGAGGACCTGAGCGCGAAGAAGCACCTCTTCACCGAGCTCGACCAGGTCTGCAGCGACACGGCGGTGCTCGCCACCAATACGTCGACGCTTCCCGTGGTGGAGCTCGCCATGGAGACGGGGCGGCCCGAGCGCGTCTGCGGCATCCACTTCTTCAACCCCGCGCCCGTGATGTCCCTCGTGGAAGTGGTGCGCCCGATCACCGCGTCCGACGAGACCATCGCGGCGGCGCTCGCGTTCGCCGAGGCCTGCGGCAAAGAGCCCGTCGAGGTGAAGGACCAGGCGGGCTTCGTGGTCAACGCCCTGCTCTTCGGCTACCTAAACAACGCGGTGCGGCTGCTCCAGCAGGGCGTCGCGTCCAAAGAGGGCATCGACGCGGCGATGAAGGGTGGCTGCGGCTTCCCGATGGGGCCATTCGCGTTGCTCGACCTCGTCGGGCTCGACACGTCGGTCGCGATCTTGGACGCCCTCTACGCCGAGCGCAAGGATCCGCACTACGCCGCGGACCCACTGCTGCGCCGCATGGTCGCGGCCGAACGTCTGGGCAGGAAGTCCGGGCAGGGCTTCTACGAGTACCGCTGATGGTGCCCGAGACGTCCTCGGCGCCGTGGATGATGCGCACCTACTCGGGCCACTCCACGGCACGCGCGTCGAACGAGCTCTACCGCACGAACCTCGCCAAGGGCCAGACGGGGCTCTCGATCGCCTTCGACCTGCCCACCCAGACCGGCTACGACCCCGACGCGCCCGAGGCAGCCGGTGAGGTGGGCAAGGTGGGGGTGCCGGTCGTCCACCTCGGGCACATGCGCGAGCTGATGGCGCAGATCCCGCTGCGCGAGATGAACACCTCGATGACGATCAATGCCACCGCGGCGTGGCTCCTCGGCCTCTACGTGGCCTACGCCACCGAGCAGGGCGTCCCGCCCGAGGCGCTTCAGGGCACGACGCAAAACGACATCGTGAAGGAGTACCTGAGCCGCGGCACGTTCATCTTTCCGCCGGCGCCGAGCTTGCGCCTGACGGTGGACACCATCGCCTATACGGTCCACCACGTCCCCAAGTGGAATCCGGTGAACGTGTGCAGCTACCACCTCCAAGAGGCGGGCGCGACGCCGGTGCAGGAGATCGCGTACGCGCTCGCGACGGCGATCGGCATCCTCGACGCGGTCCGCGCGTCCAGCAAGGTGGACGAGGCCGACCTGCCTCGCGTCGTGGGCCGGATCAGCTTCTTCGTCAACTCCGGGGTGCGCTTCATCGAAGAGACGTGCAAGATGCGCGCCTTCACCGTCATGTGGGACCGGATCTGTGCGGAGCGCTACGGCGTCGAGGACCCCCGCCTGCGGCGATTCCGCTACGGCGTGCAGGTGAACTCGCTCGGCTTGACCGAGCAGCAGCCGGAGAACAACGTGGCGCGCATCGTGCTCGAAACGCTTGGCGTCACGCTGTCGGCCGGCGCCCGGGCGCGCGCCATCCAGCTTCCAGCCTGGAACGAGGCATTGGGCCTCCCAAGACCGTGGGACCAGCAGTGGTCGCTCAGGATCCAGCAGATCCTCGCCTACGAGTCCGATCTGCTCGAGTACGGCGACATCTTCGACGGGTCCACCGTGGTGGAATCAAGAACCGCCGAGCTCATCGAGGCGGCGAGCGCCGAGCTCGACGACGTGCTCTCGCTCGGGGGTGCGTTCGAAGCGATCGACGAGCTGAAGACCCGCCTCGTGCGCAGCCAGGCCGAGCGCATGGCACGCATCGAGTCCAAAGAGCTGGCGGTCGTGGGGGTCAACTGCTTCACCGAGACCGAGCCCTCCCCGCTCACCGCGGACCTGGGGGCGGGGTCGGTGATGAAGGTCGACCCCGCCGTGCAACGTGAGCTCGGAGACGACGTGCGCGCGTGGCGGGACGCGCGGGATGCCACTGCCGTGCGCCACGCGCTCGACGAGTTGCGGCGCGTCGCGGCGGACGAGTCGCAAAACGTGATGCCGGCGACGATCGACCTCGCCCTCGCCGGTGGGACGACCGGCGAGTGGGCCGGGGCACTGCGCGAGGTGTTTGGCGAGTACCGCGCGCCGACGGGGGTGACCCGGGCACGGCGGCCCGCCAGGAGCGCAGCGGACCGGGTCGCCGGCAACGCGGGGGCGGATGGCGCCGCGGCCCGGGTCCGAGCCGTCACGCAGATGACCGGGGCGCCCCCGCGCCTGCTCGTCGCCAAGCCCGGGCTCGACGGCCACTCGAACGGTGCCGAGCAGATCGCCCTCGCCGCGCGGGACGCCGGGTTCGAGGTGATCTACCAGGGAATCCGCTTGACTCCCGCCGAGATCGTGGCCGCGGCGCGCGACGAGGACGTCGACGTCGTCGGACTGTCGGTCCTCTCTGGCTCGCACCTCGAGCTCGTGCCCGACATCCTCGACCGCCTGCGCGTGGCCGGGGTCGACGCGGCGGTCGTGGTCGGGGGGATCATCCCCTCCGACGACGCGGAGGTCCTGCGGAGCAGGGGCGTCGCGGCGGTGTTCACCCCGAAGGACTTCCGGCTCGAGCGCATCGTCGCCGAGCTGGCCGAGCTGGCGGGACGGCGCCGGCGTGCCTGAGCGCTAGGCAGACTGAGGGACGCCGGTACGTCGGAGCGCAATGTGGGTATCGGACCGGCGCATGCGTCTCCTCTTGCACCGTTGCGCGCCGACGGGCGGGGACGCGAAGACGGGAGGGAACGCACGGCCCTCGCCATCGCCTGAGCCCCGGGCACGGACCAGCCGTCGGCAGGTGCCGGTGTGCCGCTGATCCGCACCGCCGAGGCGCTCGCACGTGCCGGCGTGAGCGCCGCGGTGGCCGTGGCCGCGGGCGCCGCGTCGGGAGTGGCCAGCACCGCAGGTGCCGCGGCTGGCACGGTCGGCCAGAAGGTCGGCCGAATGGGACCACGACGCTGGCACCGGCGCGTGTGGGCTCGCCGCGGCCGAGCCCACATCGAGGTGCACGGGATCGGTGAGCCGGGGTGCGAGGAGATGTGCACGGCGCTCGAGCGCCGTCTCTCCGGGATCGAGGGAGTGCACTGGGCGCAGGTGATCCCGGTCCTCGGAAGGGCGGTCGTCGCCTTCGATCCTGACGGTCCCACGCTGGAAGATCTCATCGACATCGTCGAGGGGATCGAAGACGAGCACCGCACGAGGACCGAGCCGTTTCCTGCGGATCGTCCCGAGCACCCCGGGGACACCGAGCCCATGCGGCGCAACGCGATCGCGCTCGGGGCCGACGCGCTGGCGCTGGGAGGGAGCCTGTTCGGTCAGTTGCTCCAGCTCACCCCCATTCCCGCCGAGCTTGCGTCCGCCGTCACCCTGCTCGACCACGAGCCGAAGGTCCGTCACGTGCTCGAGCGCCACTTGGGTCAGGGAACGACCGACGTCGGCCTCGGCATCGCGAGTGCCCTCGCACAAGCCCTCTCCCAGGGTCCGGTCGGGGTCGCAGTCGACATGACGCACCGGGTGAACCTGATCAGCGAGCTCCATGCCCGGCCCCGGTGCTGGGAGCACGCCGAGCGGAGTCTGCACGCGGCACCCTACGACGAGCCGGTCGCGCCGGTGCACCAGAGCGCCCGTCCGACGCCGCTCCCCCCGGGACCCGCAGAGCGCTACGCCGACCGCGCCGCCGCGGTGTCGCTCGCAGCCTTCGGGGCGTCACTTTTGGTGACCGGGAGCCCACGACGGTCAGCCGCTCTCGTGACCGCGAGCCTCGCCAAGGCAGCACGCCACGGCCGCGATGCGTTCGCCGCCCAGCTGGGACGCGAGTTGGCACGCCGCGACGTCGTGCTCCTCGACGGGTCCGTGCTCGGCAGGCTCGACCGCGTCGACTGGGTCGTGCTCGACGCCGCCGCCGTCCGGACGGGGCGCCTCGAGCCGGCCCGATGCCGGCTGGTGGGTCGCCACACGCGGGCGACAGCGTCCACCCCGGTCTCGGGGAGAGCGGGAGCGGCGGACGCACGAGCCAGGATCGCAGCGCTGTACCACCCCGGCCGGGTCCGCAGACGCGACGGGTGGTCATGCGGACCGCTCCCGGCACTCGTCGCGCAGGGCGTGCACGCCCCGCAGGCGGCCGTCGCGGTCGCGCGCAGCCTCGGGCGCGGCGGGAGCGCGGTCGCCGCCCTGGCGCGCGGCGAGGAGCTCGTCGCGCTCGCAGAGATGGTCCCCATCCCCGACCCCCTCGCTGCTCCGCTCGTCGAAGCCGCGCGGGCTCGCGGTCTCCACGTCGCCGTCGCGGGTGGCGGTGCCGCACTGGCGTCCTCCCTCGGCGCGGATCGCTCGGTCCCCGGCGCCATGCGGCTCACCGGGTCCGTGCGCCGGCTCCAGCGCGACGGTGCCGTCGTGCTCCTCGTCGCGGGCAGTGGCGCGGACCAGGCCCTGCACGCGGCGGACTGCGCGGTGGGGGTCCTCGGCGGCGGACCTCCGCCGTGGGCGGCGGACGTCCTGACGGGTCCCGGGCTCTTGCAGGCCTCCCTCGTCGTACAAGCCGCGGCAACCGCCGCGGCCGTGAGCCGGCGCAGCGCTTTGATCGCGCTCGGAGGGTCCGCCGTGGGCGGCGTGTGGGCGGTCGCTGGCCCATCGACGATGGCAGCGACCCGCGCGGCGCTGCCGATGAACGCAGCCTCGCTCGTCGCCCAAGTCCACGGGGTGGTGTCGGCGGCGGCATTCGCACGTCAACCGCCGCCCGCAGCGAGGATCGAGACGACGTGGCACGCGATGGACGCCGGCGACGTGCTCGACGCCCTCGGATCGGGTCCCGACGGGCTGAGCGAAGAAGAAGGCGCGAGGCGCCGGAGCGACAGGCGGCGCGAGCCGTCGATCGCCGAGAAGCTGGGGGGCGCCCTGCGGGCGGAGTTCGCGAACCCCCTCACCCCGCTTCTCGCCGCCGGCGCGGGGCTCTCCGCAGCCGTCGGGTCGGTGACCGACGCCGGCCTGGTCGCCGGCGTCACCACGGCGAACGCGGTCATCGGCGCCGCGCAGCGCCTGCGCGCCGACGTGTCGATCGCCCGCCTCACGCACGTGAACGACACGGTGGTCGACGTGGTGCGCTCAGGCAGCCGTCACCCCGTGGACCGGAGGCACCTCGTCGCCGGCGACGTCGTCGCGCTCAGGGCAGGAGACGTGGTGCCCGCCGATTGCCGTGTGCTGTCGACCTCGGGGTGCGAGATCGACGAGTCGGCGGTGACCGGTGAGTCCCTGCCCGTCACCAAAGGGGTCGCGCCGACGCCTGGCGCTCCCCTCGCCGAGCGCAGCTCGATGCTCTACGAGGGTACGACCGTGTCCAGCGGGAGCGTTCTTGCGGTCGCCGTCGCGGTAGGAGATGACACGGAGCTGGGGCGCGTCGTCGCCGATGCACCGGAGCCGCCGCCAAGTGGCGTCGAGGCGAGACTCTCCACGCTCACGGCCGCAACGCTCCCGGCGACGGTGCTCTCCGGCGGAGCGGTGACCGCGCTCGGATTGCTGCGCGGCCGCAGCCCGCGCCGCGCCATCACCTCCGGCGTCGGTCTCACCGTGGCCGCAGTCCCCGAAGGCCTGCCGCTGCTCGCCACGACCGCGCAGCAGGCGGCGGCGCGGCGGCTCGCCGCGCGCGGCGCGCTCGTGCGCAATCCTCGTACCATCGAGGCGCTCGGACGCGTCGACACCCTCTGCTTCGACAAGACGGGCACGCTGACGCTGGGTGAGATCCGGCTCCAACGCGTCTCGGACGGGACGACAGACGACGCGCTCGATTCCCTCGGTCCGCGGACGCGGGCGGTGCTCGCTGCGGCGGTGCGGGCGTGCCCCGAGGCCGGCGACGGCGGGAGCGTGGGGGCGCTGCTCCACGCGACCGACCGCGCCGTCATCTCCGGGGCGCTCGCCGCCGGTGTGTCCCCCGACGAGGGCGTCGGAACCTGGAACGTGGCAGGCGAGCTGGCATTCGATCCGGTGCGGGGCTTCCACGCGGTGTGGGGCAGCAGCGCCCGGGGGACGACGCTCTGCGTGAAGGGTGCGCCCGAGGTGGTGCTCCCCCGGTGCGCGACGTGGCGTGACGATCCCCTGGATGCCCGGAGGGTCCGTCGGCTCGACGCCGAAGTGGAGCGACTCGCCGGCCGCGGCCTCCGGGTCCTGGCTGTGGCCGAGCGCACCGCCACCACACGATCCGAGCTCGACGAGGAGCGCGTGCGCGATCTGGAGCTGCTCGGCTTCGTGGCGCTGGCCGACTCGGTGCGTCCGACCGCAGCGGCCGCCGTCAACGACCTGCGCGACGCCGGGGTCGACGTGGTGATGGTGACCGGTGACCATCCGAGCACGGCCGCAGCCGTCGCGAGGGAGCTCGGCATCTTGAACGGCCACCGCGTCGTGTCCGGCGCGGACCTCGACGCCATGGACGACCAGATGCTCGCCGACGTGCTCGCGGACGTGTCGGTCTTCGCACGGGTCACGCCGATCGACAAGGTGCGGATCGTCCGCGCGTACCAGCGCGCCGGACGCATCGTCGCGATGACCGGTGACGGGGCGAACGACGCTCCCGCCATCCGTCTCGCGCACACCGGGATCGCGCTCGGCAGCCGCAGCACCGCGCCGGCGCGGGGCGCCGCCGACCTCGTTGTCGTCGACGACCGGATGGAGACGATCCTCGACGCCGTCGCTGAGGGCCGGGCGATGTGGGTCTCGGTGCGCGATGCGCTCGCCATCCTCGTGGGCGGGAACATCGGGGAGGTGGCCTTCAGCCTGATGGCCACCGCGCTCACCGGTGCGTCTCCGCTCGATGCGCGCCAGTTCCTGCTCGTGAACCTGATGACCGACATGGTGCCGGCAATGGCCGTCGCCCTCCGCGCGCCGAAGCACGCGTCGCCCGCCGAGCTGCTCGCCGAGGGTCCGGACCGATCACTCGGGACCGCGCTCGCCGGGCAGATCGGCCTTCGGGCCGCGACGACGGCATCCGGCGCGACTGGCGCGTGGATGCTCGCCCGTGCGACGGGACGGCGGCGGCGTGCGAGCACGGTCGCGCTCGCCGCGCTCGTCGGCACGCAGCTGGGACAGACGGCGGTCGTCGGGCGCGACAGCCCCCTGGTCCTCGCCTCCACGGCGATCTCTGCGGGCGCGCTCGTGGCGGTGGTGCAGACGCCCGGGCTCAGCCACTTCTTCGGCTGCACCCCGCTCGGCCCCCTCGGCTGGTCGATCGCGCTCGGGTCGGCCGCGGTGGCGACGGGCGCGTCGGTCCTCGTGCCACGTCTCGGCGGGCACCGGGACGTGGCGCGGAGCCTCCCCGACCGCCAGGAGGCGCCTCGGGAGCGCTCACGGCCTGCGACATCGGGCTCATCGGGTCCACGGACGGCTGCGGCGGACCGGGAGAGCCCGTGACCACCACCGGCCGCTGAAGCGCCACACCAGCTGCGCGCGCGTCGCTGCGTCCTCGGCGCCAGCGGGTCCCACGGCACCGTCCGCCGCACCAGACGGCCACAGCTCGAGGACGGCCGCCGCGACCAGCGCGACGACCGCAGGGTCGGGCGCGGGTCGCGGGGGAAGACCGCGGGCAGGGCGGAGGGGTTCGGCGTCCCCGTGTGCCGCCACGCTCACAGCGGGACGTTGCCGTGCTTGCGGTGGGGAAGGTCCTCGTGCTTGGAGGCGAGCATCTCGAGGCTGCGCGACAGGATCTTTCGGGTATCGGCCGGCGAGATGACATCGTCCACGTAGCCGCGTTCTGCTGCGATGTAGGGCGTCGCGTACCGCTCGGTGTACTCGTCGACGAGCTCCGCCCGGCGCGCGGCGGGGTCAGCCGCGCTGGCGAGCTCGCGGCGGTAGAGGATCTCGACCGCACCCTGGGGGCCCATGACGGCGAGCTCGGCGGAAGGCCAGGCGTAGGCGAGGTCGGCGCCGATCGACTTGGAGTTCATGACGACGTACGCGCCGCCGTAGGCCTTGCGCGTGATGACCTGGATGCGCGGCACGGTCGCCTCGCAGTACGCGTAGAGGAGCTTGGCGCCGTGGCGGATGATCCCTCCGTACTCCTGGTCGGTGCCGGGCATGAACCCCGGGACGTCCACGAGGGTGACGAGCGGGATGTTGAACGCGTCGCACGTGCGGACGAACCGCGCCGCCTTCTCGGAGGAGTCGATGTCGAGCACGCCCGCGAGCACCGCCGGCTGGTTGCCGACGATCCCGACGACGCGCCCGCCGATGCGCGCGTACCCGCACGTGATCGACATCGCCCAGTGCGCGTGGACCTCGAGGTACTCCCCGTCGTCCACGACGGCGGTGATGACCCGCTTCATGTCATAGGGCTGGTTGGGCGACGCCGGCATGAGGTCGATCAGCTCTGGCGTCTCGCGCTCTGGGTCGTCGTCCGAGACGACGGGCGGTGGCGACTCCAGGTTGTTCGACGGCAGGAAGGAGAGCAGGGTGCGGACGTCGTCGAGGCAGGACTTCTCGTCGGCGGCGACGAAGGTCGCGACACCCGACTTCGTGGCATGGCTCATCGCGCCGCCAAGCTCTTCGAGGGTCACGTCCTCTCCGGTCACCGTCTTCACCACGTCGGGACCGGTGATGAACATGTGGGACGTGCCCTGGACCATGAAGACGAAGTCCGTCATCGCCGGCGAGTACACCGCGCCGCCGGCGCACGGGCCGAGGATGACGCTGATCTGGGGGATCACGCCCGACGCGGCGACGTTGCGGTGGAAGATGCCGCCGTACGAGTGCAGCGAGACGACGCCCTCTTGGATACGCGCCCCCGCGCCGTCGTTCAGCCCGATCATGGGGACACCGGTCGCCGTGGCGAGGTCCATCACCTTGTGGATCTTCTCGGCGAACACCTCGCCGAGCGCCCCGCCGAAGACGGTGAAGTCCTGGGAGAACACGCATACCCGCCGCCCGTCGATCGTGCCGAAGCCGGTCACGACTCCGTCGGTGTACGGCCTCGTGGCGTCGAGACCCATCCCGTGGGCGCGGTGGCGGGCGAGCATGTCGAGTTCCTGGAACGACCCCTCGTCGAGGAGCTCGTCGATCCGCTCGCGGGCCGTCATCTTGCCCTTTTCGTGCTGGCGCTCGACCGCGCGGGGACTCCCCGCGTGGAGGGCCTCTTCCTTACGGGCCGCGAGGTCACCGAGCCGCTCGGACATCGTGTGCTCCATGGGCTGCGAGGCTACCGCCGCGCGTTGCGCCCGCGGCGACCCGCGGCGACCCGCGGCGACCCGCGGGGCCGGCGCCATCCCCCGCGTCGTGCGCGAGCCGGCATCGGGCGCGAGACTCCTTCGAGCGGGAGCTCGGACGTACCGGGCTGAGAGGGCACCTGCACCGGTGCCGACCGCCAACACCTGCTCCGGATAATGCCGGCGAAGGGAGGACCATGATCGTCACCGACAACTCCGACACCTTGCGGCCCGCGCGCCGAAAGGTGTACGTCGAAGCCTGCGTTCCCGCCGGCGTTCTTGCGGCACAGACGTTCGGCATCCGAGTTCCGTTCACGGAGGTGCGACTGAGCGGTGCCCAGGGAACGGGGGAGGCGGAGCCCGAGGACGTCGTCCTGCTCTACGACACCTCGGGTCCCGGCACCGATCCCCGCGTCGGGGCCCCGCCGCTTCGCGCCCCATGGATCGCCGGGCGAGGAGACGTCGAGGAGTACGAGGGCCGTGCGTCGTCGCTCCGGGACGACGGCCGGGCGGCCGTGCGCCGATCCCGCTCCGCAGAGCCGTTCCCCGGGACGACGAGGCGGCCGCTGCGCGCGTCGGGGAGAGCGCCGGTCACCCAGCTGCACTACGCGCGCCGGGGTGAGATCACCCCGGAGATGGCCTTCGTCGCGCTGCGCGAGCGGATGGACGCCGAGACCGTGCGCGCCGAGGTCGCGGCCGGGCGGGCCATCATTCCCGCCAACGTGAACCATCCCGAGTCCGAACCCATGGCCATCGGCCGGCACTTCGTCGTGAAGGTGAATGCCAATATCGGCAGCTCGGCGGTGACCTCGTCGGTGGCCGACGAGGTCGAGAAGCTCACCTGGGCCACTCGTTGGGGCGCAGACACCGTGATGGACCTCTCCACGGGCGCCGACATCCACACCACCCGCGAGTGGATCGTCCGCAATTCCCCGGTCCCTGTCGGCACGGTCCCGATCTATCAAGCGCTCGAGAAGGTGGACGGCCGCCCCGAGGAGCTGTCCTGGGAGGTCTATCGCGACACGGTCATCGAGCAGGCCGAGCAAGGGGTGGACTACTTCACGGTGCATGCAGGCGTCCTGCTGCGCTACGTCCCGCTCACCGCCTCACGTGTCACCGGCATCGTGTCGCGCGGGGGGTCGATCCTCGCGGCATGGTGCCTCGCACACCACGAGGAGAATTTCCTCTACACCCACTTCGCGGAGCTGTGCGAGATCATGGCCGCCTACGACGTGGCCTTCTCCCTCGGCGACGGTTTGCGCCCGGGCTCCGTCGCCGACGCGAACGACGAGGCGCAGTTCGCCGAGCTGCGCACCCTCGGCGAGCTGACCGAGGTCGCCTGGGATCACGGCGTGCAGGTGATGATCGAGGGACCCGGTCACGTGCCGCTCCACCGGATCCCCGAGAACGTCGCGTTGCAGCAGGAGGTCTGCCACGGCGCGCCCTTCTACACGCTCGGACCGCTCACCACCGACGTTGCGCCCGGCTATGACCACATCACCTCGGCCATCGGCGCGGCGGTCATCGGCATGCACGGGACCGCCATGCTCTGCTACGTCACTCCGAAGGAGCACCTCGGCCTGCCCGGCCGCGAGGACGTGAAGGCCGGCATGATCGCCTACAAGATCGCCGCGCACGCCGCGGACCTCGCCAAGGAGCACCCGCTCGCACGGGAGTGGGACGACGCACTGTCCAAGGCGCGCTTCGAGTTCCGATGGGAGGACCAGTTCGCGCTGAGCCTCGACCCCGACACGGCGCGCGCCTACCACGACGAGACCCTCCCCGCCCAGCCTGCAAAGACCGCGCACTTCTGCTCGATGTGCGGGCCGAAGTTCTGTTCCATGCGGATCAGCCAGGACGTGCGAGACCTCGCCCGAGCACAGGGCGTCAGCACGGGCGAGATGGTCGAGATCGGCCTGCGCCGGAAGGCCGAGGAGTTCCGCGCCAGGGGCGCCGAGATCTACCAGCCGGCGTCCCCGTAGGTCCCTACCGCCCTGCGGGCGGAGCCTCCTCCACGAGCTCGATGAGCGTCCCGAAGGAGCTCTTCGGGTGCACGAACGCGACCGTCGTGCCGCGCGATCCCGGCCGCGGCACCGCGTCGATCACACGCCCCCCGCCCCTCGTGATCGACTCGAGCGCCGCTGCGCAGTCCGCCACGCGGTACCCGACATGGTGGAGACCCTCACCACGCGTGTCGAGGAACTTGGCGACCGGGGAGTCGGCGCGCGTCGGGGAGACCAGCTGCACGTAAGAGTCGGCCACCTGCAGCAGTGCCTCCTCCACACCGTCGCTCTCGACGTGCTCACGGTGGGTCACGTGGGCGCCGAGGGTCTCGGAGTACCAGGCGACGGCCGCGTCGAGGTCACGCACCGCGATGGCGACGTGGTCGATCTCGGTGAGGAGCGGCGCCGTCATGGGATCACGCGTCGTGGCGACGGAACAAGGTGATCCGGTCCTCGCCGATCCGCTCGCGCAGCTCGGGGTCGTCGATGCCCAAGCCCTCGGACGGGGCGAGGCACAGGACGCCGATCTTGCCTTCGTGGCGGTTGTGCTGGACCTCGTATGCGGCCTCACCGACGTCTGCGAGGTCGAACACGGCGGAGAGCGGCGGCACGATCTTCCCCTCGCACACCTGGCGGTTTGCGTCCCAGGCCTCGCGGTAGTTCGCAAAGTGCGACCCCTTGATGGTCTTGAGCTTCATCCACAGGTGGCGGTTGTCGTACTCGATCATGTAGCCCGACGTCGCTGCGCACGTGACGATCGTCCCCGCGCGCTTGCAGACGAAGACCGACGCCCCCATCGTCTGGCGGCCCGGGTGCTCGAAGACGATGTCGGGATCTTCGCCGACGAGGGCACGGATGTCCTTCCCGAGCCGGCGCCACTCGGACTCGTCCTGGGTGTACTCGTCCTTCCAGAACGCGTACCCTGCGGCCCGCCGGTCGATCACCGCCTCGACCCCGAGCTCGTGCAAGAGCTCGACCTTCTCGGGCGAGGACACCACGCCGATCGGGATCCCCCCGGCGTTCAGGACGTACTGCACGGCGAAGCTGCCGAGGCCGCCGGTCGCTCCCCACACGAGCACGCGATCTCCCTGGGTGACCGGCGCGCCGTTTCGCGACACCAGCATCCGGTACGCGGTCGAGTTGCACAACGCGTTGACGGCGGACTCCTCCCACGTCAGGTGTGCCGGTTTGGGCATGAGCTGGTTCGCCTTGACGACGGTGATGTCGGCCAGTCCGCCGAAATTCGATTCGAATCCCCAGATCCGCTGGTTCTGCGCCAGCATCGAGTCGTCGTGCGCCGTCGGGTCCTGGTCGTCGACGTGGTTGCAGTGGATCGTCACCCGGTCCCCCGGCTTCCAGTTGCGCACGAGGGACCCGGTGCGCAGGACCACCCCGGAGGCGTCCGAGCCGACGACGTGGACATCGAGCGCGTGGCGGGCACCCCACTCGCTCTCCTTGCCGAGACGGTCGAGGAAGCCGAACGTGGGCAGCGGCTCGAAGATGGAGGTCCACACGGTGTTGAAGTTGATCGCCGAGGCCATGACGGCGATGTACGCCTCGTCGGGCGCGAGCTCCGGGAGAGGCACCTCGTCGACGTGGAGCGACGTCCGCGGGTCCTTGTCGGCCGAGGCGAGCCCATCGAACATCTGGACCTCGTCGCGTCGCACGAACGCGGCGCGATAGCTCTCGGGCATGGGCATCCCGGCGAGGACGTCCCCGCCAGCACCCTCGACGACCGCGTGCAGGATCTCGCTCATTTTCGTGACGATACCGGACCCCGTAGAATGGATGACCAGCCGGTAACTCCGGCTCCATTCCCCGTTTGGCCCGGCGACGAACACGCCGGGGGTATCCCGGAGGTCAGCCATGCCCGGATCGGTCATCGTCGCAGGAGCACGGACGCCCATCGGCAAGCTCTCCGGAGCCCTCGCGCCATTCTCCGCGATGGACCTCGGCGGGTTCGCGATCGCCGCCGCCATCGCGCGCGCGGGCATCTCGCCGGACCAGATCGACTACGTCTTCATGGGCCAGGTGCTCCAGGCCGGGCAGGGCCAGATCACGGCACGCCAGGCTGCGGTCAAGGCCGGCATCCCCATGACCGTGCCCGCGACGACGGTCAACAAGGTGTGCCTCTCGGGGCTGCACGCCATCTACCTCGCCGATCAGATGGTGAGCTCGGGCGACGCGGAGATCGTGATCGCCGGCGGGATGGAGTCGATGACGCGCGCCCCCCACCTCCTTCCGGGGGCCCGGGAGGGCTTCCGCATCGGCGACGCCGCCCTCGTCGACGCGATGATGCACGACGGCCTCACGTGCGCCTTCGACGCCTGCGCGATGGGACTGGCGACCGAGCGCTACAACCAGAAGGTCGGCATCACCCGCGATCGGCAGGACGCCTTCGCTGCCGCGTCGCACGACAAGGCGGCCGCCGCCGCCAAGGACGGGCGCTTCGCCGACGAGATCGTGGCGGTGCACGTCCCGCAGCGCAAGGGTGACCCCGTCGTCGTCGACACCGACGAGGGCGTGCGCCCGGGGACGACCGCCGAGTCGCTCGGCCAGCTCCGCCCGGCGTTCGACAAGGCCGGAACGTTGACCGCCGGCAACGCCTCGCAGATCTCCGACGGCGGTGCCGCGGTCGTCGTGACGTCGCGTCGGCGCGCCGAGGAGCTCGGGGTTACGCCGCTCGGGGAGCTCGTCTCCTACGGACAGGTCGCGGGACCCGATCCATCGCTCCTCCTCCAGCCGTCGCGCGCGATCGCCCGGGCGCTCGGCAAGGCCGGGATCGGAGCCGGCGACGTGACGCTCTTCGAGATCAACGAGGCCTTCGCGGCAGTCGGCCTCGCCTCCGCGGACGAGCTCGGGATCCCCGAGGAGAAGCTGAACGTGAACGGCGGTGCGATCGCCCTCGGACACCCCATCGGGATGTCGGGGACCCGCCTCGCGCTGACCGCGCTCTGCGAGCTCCGCCGCCGTGGCGGGGGCGTCGCGGCCGTCGGGCTGTGCGGGGGCGGGGGCCAGGGTGACGCGGCGGTGCTGCGCTCGATCGCCTGATCGCCAGCCGCGACGGAGCGGGCGCCTGGCGCGGCGGCGGGCCGGGTGCATGTGATACTCCACCGATGAGCGCCCCCGGCGAGCACCCCGTCGTCGTCGTCGTCAACTTCGGCGCCCAGTACGCGCAGCTCATCGCCCGCCGGGTCCGCGAGGCCAGGGTCTACTCCGAGATCGTCCCCCACAGCGCGTCGACCGACGACATCCTGGCCCGGCATCCCGCCGCCATCATCCTTTCCGGCGGACCCTCGAGCATCTACGAGCCCGGCGCGCCGGCCGTCGACCCGGCGCTGCTGCGCGCCGGGGTGCCGGTGCTCGGGATCTGCTACGGCTTCCAGGCGATCGCGCAGGCGCTCGGCGGCCGGGTCGCGCGCACCGGCCGTCGCGAGTACGGCCGCACCAGGGTCTCGGTCGACAACAGCGCGACGCTCTTTGCCGGGCAGCCCGCGTCCCAAGAGGTCTGGATGTCCCACGGGGACGCGGTCGTCGCCGCGCCCGACGGCTTCACGGCGACGGCGTCCTCCGAGGAGTCCACGATCTCGGCCTTCGAAGCACGGGGCGCGCCGGTGCACGGCCTGCAATGGCATCCCGAGGTCCACCACACCGCGCGCGGCCAGGAGGTCATCGAGCGCTTCTTGCACGACGTCGCCGGGATCGCGCCCACCTGGACGACGGCGAGCGTCCTCGACGCGGCGATCGACGCGGTGCGCTGCCAGGTCGGAGACGGCCGTGCGATCTGCGGGCTGTCGGGCGGCGTGGACTCGGCGGTGGCCGCGGCGCTCGTGCACCGCGCGATCGGCGACCGGCTCACGTGCGTGTTCGTCGACCACGGGCTGCTCCGTCTCGGAGAGGCCGAGCAGGTCGCACGCGACTTCGTCGCCTCGACGGGCATCCGGCTCGTGACCGTCCACGCGCGGACTCGCTTCCTCGACGCGCTCTGCGGCTGCGTCGACCCCGAGGAGAAGCGCAAGACCATCGGACGCGAGTTCATCCGCGCCTTCGAAGGAGCGGCCCGTGACGTCGCCGCGGAGGGCGGCGGTCCCGAACACCTCGTGCAGGGCACGCTGTACCCCGACATCGTCGAGTCGGGCGACGGGGCTGGGGGCTCGACGATCAAGTCGCACCACAACGTGGGCGGCCTCCCCGACGATCTCGGCTTCTCCCTCGTCGAGCCGCTGCGCCACCTCTTCAAAGACGAGGTCCGTGCGCTCGGTCTCGAGCTCGGGCTCCCCGAGAAGATCGTGTGGCGCCACCCGTTCCCTGGACCAGGCCTCGCGGTACGCATCGTGGGCGAGGTGACCGAGGAACGCCTCGACGTGCTGCGCCGCGCGGACGCGATCGCGCGGGACGAGCTGACCGCCGCGGGCCTGGACCGCTCGGTGTGGCAGTTCCCCGTCGTGCTCCTCGCCGATGTGCGCTCGGTCGGGGTCCAGGGCGACGGCCGCAGTTACGGGCACCCGATCGTCTTGCGACCCGTCACGAGCGAGGACGCCATGACGGCCGACTGGGCGCGCCTGCCCTACGACGTCCTCGAGCGCGTCTCGACGCGCATCACCAACGAGGTGCCCGAGGTCAACCGCGTCGTGCTCGACATCACGAGCAAGCCGCCCGGCACGATCGAATGGGAGTGAGCCCGCTCATGCGGATGTGTAGGGAGGCCTGACGAACCCGCGCAGCGCGACCTCGCCGGGCGCGGCGTCGCGCCACCGCGCGCGACCCACGTCGAAGACGGCGCACGCGCAGGTCGGGAACGACGCGAGCGTCGCTCGGCCCACGGCGTCGTCGTCTCCGAGCAGCTCGAGTGCGAGGCTGTGGGTGGCCGGGTTGTGCCCGACGACCATGAGCGAGCGCACGCTGTCGTCGATGGTGCGGATCTCTGCGAGGACGTCGTCGGGCGAGCCGTAGTACAGACGCCGGCGCCGGTCGATCGGCACGCCGTGGGCGCCCGCCACGAGCTGCGCGGTCTCGACGGTGCGCGCCGCGCTCGACGTCAGCACCAGCTCGGGAAGATCCACGGCCCCGAAGCCGAGGTCGCCCGCGCCGAGCCGTCGCCCGAGCGCGGCGGCATCCCGGCGCCCCCGTGGCGCGAGCGGGCGCTCGTGGTCCGAACCACCCGGCGGCGGATCGTCTGCGGCCTTGGCGTGACGCAGCAGCCACAGCACCAGTCCTCGGGTGCGGCCGCCCGTGCTCACGGCACGACGGCGCGGCGGCCCTCGATCGCGCGCCCCAGCGTGAGCTCGTCCGCGTACTCGAGGTCGCCCCCGACCGGCAGTCCGCTCGCGATGCGCGTCACCGCGATCCCGAGCGGCGTGAGGAGGCGCGCGAGGTACATCGCGGTCGCCTCACCCTCCAAGTTCGGGTTCGTGCACAGGATCGTCTCGGTGATCTCTTCTGCGTCGATGCGCCCGAGGAGCTCGCGGACGCGCAACTGATCGGGGCCGATCCCTTCGAGAGGGTTCAGCGCGCCGTGCAGGACGTGGTAGCGGCCGCGGAACTGCTGGGTGCGCTCGACGGCCACGATGTCGCGGGGGTCCTCGACGACGCACACAACGTGAGCGTCACGGCGGTCGTCGGCACAGACGTCACAGAGGTTGCCGGACTCCGCCACGTTGAAGCACTGCTCGCACAGCGTCGTGCGGTCCTTCACGGCCACGATGGAGTCGGCGAGGCGACGGGCGTCCTCGGAGGGGATCTTGAGGATGTAGAACGCGATGCGCTGCGCGGATTTCGGGCCGATCCCCGGAAGGCGCCCCAATTCGTCGATGAGCGCCCTGAGCGATCCCGTGTACACCTACCCGGTCACCTCCTGCGCACCGGGGAACGCCTCCAAGAGGCGCGCCTGAGCCGCCGCCTCGAGCGTCACGGCGGGCTGGGTCGGGTCGATCTCGTCGTCGGGCTGCAGGGCGTGCTCGGGACGGTCGGCGCCGGTGCGACGGTCGTCGACGGTGAGGACGAGGGTGACGGGGGCACCGAAGTGCGCGCCGATGGCGTGCTCGACGAGGCCGCGCACGTCTTCGCATTTCTCCCGATGGGTCGCATTCGGGACGGCGAAGGTGGCGGTCTCGCCCTCCATCGAGGTGAACCGCCCCGCGCTGTAGAGGGCCTTCGCACGCGCAGGGAGACTGCGCAGGATGTGATCGCCCCACGCTTGGACCACGCTGTCGCGGTCGGGGGGCGCGGCGAGGGCGGGTGGTGGTGAGGGCGGTGGTGGTGGTGGTGGTGAGGGCGGTGCCGCCGGAGGGGACGGCGGGGTGGCGGGGACGGGAGGGGCCGCGCTGTCCTGTGCCGCGCGCTGGCGGCGGCGGGGGCCGACACCGGGGCGCTCCTGGGCACCGGCGGCGTCGCCCTGCACTGCACGCTCGGGCGCGGGTGGATCGGGGGGTGGCGGGGCGGCCACTGCGCCGGAAGGCGGGGCCGACTGGCGGGCAGGGACCGGGGGGGCACCGCCGGCGAGCGCCTGCTCGAGGTGCGCCACCCGGTCGAGGAGTGCCGTGGTCGAGTCGTCGAGCTCGGGACGGGCGAGGCGCACGAGGGTCACCTCCAGGACGGCGCGCGGATCCGGTGCGTCACGCATGTCGACCTGGGCCCGGCCCAGGCTCTCGATGGCGCGCACGACCCGGGCGAGCCCCAGGCGGCCGGCCTGGTCGGCGAGCCGAGCGCGGTCTGGGCCCGCCGCAGCGCACAGCTCGGGGGCGAGCGCGACGAGGAACGCCTGGCGCAGGTCGTCCACGAGCTCGTTCGCGATCTGCTGGGGTCCCCAACCCGACTCGTGAAGGCGCGCGACGGCGACGAGCGCATGGTGGGCATCCTCCGACGCCAGTGCGTCGGTGAGCCCCACCACGTCGGGCCGCAGCGCCTCCGCCGATCCCGATGCCACCACCTGGTCGAGCGCGGACAGGGCGTCGCGGGCCGAGCCGCGACCCTTGCGAACCGCGACGGCGATGTCTGCGTCGTCGAGCAAGAGCCCCGCCTCCGAGCTCACCGCGTGCAGAAGGTCGTCGAGCGTGTCGGCGCCGATCAGCCCGAACTCGAGGTGCTGGGTCCGGCTGCGGATCGTCGGAGGCACCTTCTGCGGATCGGTCGTGGCCAGCACGAAGACCACGTGCCCCGGGGGCTCTTCGAGCGTCTTCAACAGGGCGTTCGCCGCCGCGTTGGACAGCATGTGGACCTCGTCGACGATGTACACCTTCCACCGCCCGGGCGTCGCCAGGGCGGCGTGCGCGATGAGGTCGCGCATTGCGTCGACGCCGTTGTTCGAGGCCGCGTCCAGCTCGTGCACGTCGAAGGAGCTGCCCCGTGCGATCTCCACGCACGATGCGCACACACCGCACGGGTCGCCGTCGGCGGGGGAGGCGCAATTCAGCGCGCGGGCCAAGATACGCGCAGTGGACGTCTTCCCGGTGCCCCGCGGCCCGCTGAACAGGTAGGCGTGGGCGACCCGATCGTCCCTCACCGCACCCTGCAACGCGCGCACGACGTGGGGCTGGCCACGGAGCTCGGAGAAGCGGCCCGGGCGGAACCGCCGGTAGAGGGAGACGAACTGCTCAGCTTCCTGGTCGCCCGCCACGGGCTCCGAGCCTACCGGCCGGGTGCGCGGTCTCGGGGCCCGAGGTCGCGGTCGCGCCGGCGCTCGGTGCGATGGCCAGGTTGGCTACGGCACACGGTCTGACCCGCTGAGAGCTGCTGCCTTCCGACCCTGACTCGGTTCACGGGCGACCGTTGCGCAGGACCCGGCCACCGCACCCAACGCCGGCGCGATGACCGGTCAGGCTACCCGTCCCCGGGGACCGCGTTTGCGCGAGCCGAGTAGCCTGTCGCGGCTGCAGCTGCTGGCTGTGGCCCCGGAGGCGTGCGAGAGCGGCCGAATCGGCACGATTGGAAATCGTGTGTGGGGCAACCCACCGTGGGTTCAAATCCCACCGCCTCCGCGCTGGGGTCGTTACGAAACGAGTGACGAAACCCCTACCAGCGAGGACCTTGAGGGCCCAATGGGCCACCAGCAGGGGGCTGAGGTCACGCGCCGCGCGTCTTTGGCAGTCCCGCCGGCCACCTT
>JAJYPY010000023.1 GCA_021794995.1 Actinomycetes bacterium
TGGCCATCGCTCACGCCGTCAGCGCTCGAAGAGCGCTGCTCGACGCCGAAACGGTGTTCAGTGCCCTCGATCGAGCACTCGGCTACCCGGCTGCAATATCAGGGTCAGATCGTGGTTCGCATCGCGGTTCGCTCTCACTATGACGGTGCCGCATGACACCACCGCAATCTCCGGGTGACACGAAGGTGAACGGCGCGCGAACTGTTGGTGAACGGCGCGCCTTGGCTAGGGTCTAGCGGGTGAACCGGGAGACCGAGCAGCAGGTACAGCGCCTGTTCGCCCAGGTCACCGAGGCCCTCGCGCGTGCGACGTGGGCGCTGCTGAACGCAGATGCCGCCCTCGGGCGGGCGGTCGTCGATGGCGATCGGGAGATCGACGAGCGGGTCGCGTCGGTCGAAGAGTCCCTCTGGCAGGAGCTCGGTGCCCTCGGCGAGCAGGTCCACGAGGTCCGCCGGCTCGTGGGGGCCCTGCTCGTGCTTCCCGAGTTGGAGCGCAGCGCCGACCTCGCGGAGCACATCGCTCAGCGGGCGGTGTTCGGACTCGGCGGCGAGATGACGCCGGTGAGCAGGGGCATCGTCCAGCGCATGTCCGAGGTGGCGATCGACATGTGGCGCGCCGCGGCCGACGCGCATGCGAGTGGCGAATCCCAGGGGCTCGAGCTCCACGAGACAGACGAAGAGCTCGACATCCTGCACGACCGTCTCACCGCCGAGGTGTCCGCCGGCTCCATGCAGCCGGCAGTCGCTGCGCAGGTCACCCTGCTCGCCCGCTTCTACGAGCGCATCGGCGACCACGCGGTGAACCTCAGTCGGCGAGTTGCGTCCCTGGAGACCTGACCGGCGCTCGCAGATCGACGCGGCTGACTCCCTGCATCTCGTCTTGACACCAAGCGGGCGCATGTGGTAAGTTAGTTGGCTGTGTCGCGAGCAGAAAGCGGGGTGACCACGATGGCAGGCAGTTTCTTCGACAGCCCGCCGAGTGGTCGCGCCCTCTCGACCGGTGTGCCGCCGAGCAAGCCCGGCCGCACGATCGGATTGCTCACGGCCTTCTTGCGCGTGCCGCCTTCGCACTGACGTCGTCGCCCGACGCGACGCCGAGGTAGCGGCGGGGCTGCTCCCCCGCAGACAGCTTCGTGCTGTGACGCCCCCATGACGGGCAGCCGGCCGGACGCCGTCGTCCGCGCTCCCGCAGCCACCGGTGCCGCCGGTGCCGCCGTGCACCGCATCCCCATCTCGAACCCGGACCTCTTTCTTTCACAACGGAGCCACTCATGAGCGCCGACACGCTCTTCCCTGCAGCATCGACCAGAGACACCTTGACCTTCTGCTGGCGCCAGGTCGGGCCATATAAGCGCGGCACGGTGACCGGGTGGATCCTCACCATGGTCGCGACCGCGCTGCAATCGGTCGCTGGACCCCTGATCTTCGCTGCGCTCTTGACGCGCGTGGCACAGCTGCCGCCCCACGCCTCGTTCAGTGCCACGTTCGAGCCTCTCGTCATCGTCTACGGGGTGGTGCTGGTCCTCAGTACCGTCATGTGGCGGTGGGCGGGATGGGTCGAGTGGGGTGCGTCGCTCGGCGCGTTCGCGCACGCGCTCGTCACGGGCTACGAGCACTTGATCAGCTTGAGCCACCGGTGGCACTCCGACCGTCCGGCCGGGGAGGTCATCTCCACGCTCGAGACCTTCTCGTGGGCGTTCGTCGATCTCCTCGACACCCTCACCTGGGGTTTCTTGCGCATCGGGGTGACGGTCCTCTCCGCAGTCATCGTGCTGGCCGTCGTGGCCTGGCCTGTCGCGCTGGTGATGGCCGGTCTCGTGATCGCCTTCTGCATCGTCCTCAAGTACCGCATGGCGCTGGTCGTCGCCGCGGGAAAGAAATTCTCCGACACCCACAGCCGGGCGACCGGGGTACTCGCCGACACGATCTCGAACCTGACCATGATCCGGACCCAGTCGGCCGAGTCGCTGGAGGGTCGCCACGTCGCGGCGCTGGTCGGACAGACCGTCGCCGCCGACCTCGAAGCTCGGCGCATCTTCGCGACGACGAGGCTTCAGATGGAGGGCTCTCTCGGGCTGTTCAGCTGGCTGGCGATCGTGGTGGGGGTCGTCCTCGCGCTGCACCACTCCGCCGCGGCCGGCACGATCTACCTGATCCTGTTCTACGCCACGTCGGTCGTCGCGTCGATGGAAGAGTCCTTCGAGCACATCAGATCGTCGTCACGAGGGCTTGGCCGATGTGCCAAGTTCGCCGGCATTGCCGCGACCGCACCCGAGATCGTCGACGCTCCGGGGGCACCGGAGCTCGTCGTGGACGACGGCAGCCTCGTGCTGTCGCATGTACGGTTCAGCTACCCGGGGCGTCCTCCCCTGTTCGACGACCTCTCACTGTCGATCCGGCCGGGCGAACACGTCGGCCTCGTCGGCTCGTCGGGATCGGGCAAGACGACGCTCACCAAGCTCGTCCTGCGGTTCATGGATCTCGACGCGGGGTCGATCGCCATCGACGGCCAGGACATCTCCAAGGTCACCCAAGCATCCCTGCGAAGGCACATCTCGTTCGTCCCCCAGGACCCCCAGATGCTCCATCGGACGATCGCCGAGAACATCTGCTACGGGCTCGCCAACGCGGACGGATTGAAGGACGCGAGCGGCATGGGCGGCATGAGTCCCCCCGACATGGATGTGGTGCGAGAGGTGGGACGCGCCGCGCACGTCGAGGAGTTCGTGCGCCGCCTGCCACAGGGCTACGACACCGTCGTGGGCGAGCGCGGCCTCAAGCTCTCGGGTGGGCAGCGCCAGCGCGTCGCCATCGCCCAGGCCATGGCGAAGGATGCTCCACTGCTGATCCTCGACGAGGCGACCTCCGCGTTGGACTCGGAGTCCGAGGTGCTGGTCCAAGAAGCGCTCTGGCGGCTCATGTCGGGCGCAACCGCGCTCGTCGTGGCACACCGGCTCGCGACGATCGCCCGGCTGGACCGCATCGTGGTGATCGACGGCGGACGGATCGTGGAGCAAGGTTCGCACCGCGAGCTTCTCGCACTCGGCGACGACGGCGTCTACGGACGGCTCTGGCGACACCAGTCCGGCGGCTTCCTCGCCGCCTGACCGCGCGCGGTCTCGCGGCGTCGCGGTCTCGCGGCGTCGCGGTCTCGCGGCGTCGCGGTCTCGCGGCGTCGCCATCTGGCATCCGGGGTATCACGTACCCCATGCCGTCGAGACACGGGACCGCACGCGGATGAACCCGTTCGAGCGCTCGCTCCGGCGCATCGACGCGCTCCAGCAGCGCCACGGTCCCAGCGCGTTCGTCGTCGGCGTCGTGAAAAAGTACGGCGACGACAACGCCGGGGCGCTCACGGTCCAGCTGGCCTACGCGCTGTTCACGACGGTCTTTCCTCTCCTGCTGCTGCTCGTGACGGTCCTGGCGCTCGTACTGGCCAGCGACCCTGGTGCGCGCAAGGCTGTCTTGGACTCGACGTTCTCGCAGTTCCCGATCGTCGGCACGCAACTCGCGCGCAACATCCACGTGTTGAAGCGGAACTCCGCCTTCGGATTAGCCGTCGGCATCCTCGGGCTCGTGTATGGCTCCACCGGGCTCGCTGGCACCGGCCTCTACATGATGGAGCAGGTGTGGAACATCCCCGGGGCCGTGCGTCCGAACTTCGTCAGCCGTCTGACGCGCTGCCTGCTCTTCCTCGGGGTCCTCGGGGCGGGCCTGGCGGTCACGACGCTCCTCTCGGGATTCGGCACGTTCTCGAGCCACGAGATCGGGGTCGACATCGCGTCGGAGGCAGCCGCGGCCGCGTGCAACATGGGCCTGTACATCGCGGCATTCCGCGTGCTCACGCCCACGCGGGTGGGGACTCGATCCCTGGTACCCGGCGCGCTGTTCGGAGGAGCCGTCTGGACGGTGCTCCAGGCCTTGGGAGGCTACGTGGTGGGGCACTATCTGCGGAGTGACAATGCCGTGTACGGCATGTTCGGCACGGTCTTGGGCCTCGTCGCCTGGATCTACCTCGGCGCGCAGGTCACCGTCTACGCCGCCGAGCTGAACACGGTGATCGCGCGGCGCCTGTGGCCCAGGGGCATGGTGCAGCCTCCGCTCACCGAGGCCGACCAGCGCTCGATCGGGCTTCAGGCGATCCAGAGCCAGCGTCGTCCCGAGCAGGAGATCGTCACCCGTGTGCACGGACGGCCCATGTCCCAGGACGAGTACCTCGCGCGAGCAGCCCGGACCGACGGTCCCGCCGAGAGCGACGAGATCGGCACCGAGCTGCGCGTACCCGAAAGGGACGGGACGACGCGCGCGCCAGGTCCATGAGCATGACGCCCCCCGACATCGGCGCCAGTTGGCGCGATCAGCCGACTGCGCGGCTCGCCGGTCGCTTGGCAAGCGTCACGGTCGCGCTCTCCTGCGTGCCCGCCGGCGTCCTCCACGTGACCTTGACGTGCTGACCGGGCGAGTCGTACCGCACGTCGAACTGCAGTGTCAGCGCCGACCCGACGGGGCGTGTGCCGAACCCGGTGATCACGTCGCCCGCCACGATGCCAGCCTTTGCCGCCGGAGATGTCGCGACCACTCCCACGACGTGCGCACCGGGCGTCGCGCTCCCGCCGGCAGGCGCCGTGCCTGTCGAAGGCACGGCCAACCCTCCTGGCGCGATCTCGACACCGAGGAACCCGCCGGCGCCAGGAGCCGGCACCACCGGCCGAGCCGGACGGATCGGAGAGCCGGGACCAAAGTGGTGCACGCGTCCCGCGCGTGCCGCCGCCGAGGTTGTCGGCCCCCACACGCTGAACCCGATCCCCACCCCGACCGCCATCATGGCCAACCCGGCGAGCACGGCGCCCACGATCAGCCACGGGAGCGGCACGGGGCGCCCCCGCTTGGCACTCGGTCCCGCGAGGGGCGGCGGCGCGTTGCCCGGACCTCCCGGCCAACCGGGTCCCCAGCCGTACCAGGGGGGAGGGACGCCCCACGGCGCCTGTCCCCACGGCGCTTGTCCCCACGGCGCCTGCGCCTGTCCCCACGGCGCCTGTGCCTGTCCCCACGGCGCCTGTGCCTGTCCCCACGGCGCCTGTCCCCACGGGGGAGTGGGCGACGTCGGTTGGGACCCGACTTCGGCGGTGTCGTCAGGGGCACCCTCCCCTGAGGATCTCACGGCCCGCGGGCCTTCGCCCTGGACGCCGGGCGGTTCGTCTGACATGGCTGCCTCCTCGTGCACGGCACAACGCGCGTCACGTGATTTCATCGGCGCTGGATAAGAAGGACTACAACCCAGCCTAAGAACCTGTGCAGTGCATCACCTCGGACACCGGCGACCCGACGCCGCGGTGCGTGCCGCGCCGGGCCGCAGTGGGAACCCCGGTGCCAAGATGCGATCGATGGATATCCGAAGCGACCTCGCCCCCACCGGCACGCTGCGAGCCTCGATCAACCTCGGCAACCCCGTGCTCGCCCAAGGGACACCGGAGGCTCCAAGGGGTGTCACGGTTGACATTGCCACCGAGCTCGGGACCCGTCTCCGCGTTCCCGTGCAGCTGCTCTGTTTCCGAGGAGCGCTCGAGTCTTTCGAGGCAACCAAGGCCGGGCGCGCCGACCTGTGCTTCCTGGCCGTCGACCCGGACCGCGAGGACGCGCTTGCCTTCACGGAACCCTACGCCGTGATCGAAGGGGTCTTCGCCGTTCCCGAGGCCTCGCCGATCACCGCAATCACCGAGGTCGATCGCGAGGGCGTCCGCGTGGGAGTCAAAACGGGGTCCGCCTACGATCTTTACCTCTCTCGCACCCTCCAGCACGCACGTGTCGTGCGCGGCAACGAAGGGTTCGCCGTATTCCGAGAAGCGCATTTGGAGGTCGCCGCCGGGATACGCAAACCAATGGAGAGGTACGCCAGCATCCATGGCGACGTACGGCTGCTCGAGCCGGGGTTCATGGAGATCCGGCAGGCCGTCGGCATCACACGCAGCCGCAACGACGAGACGATCCGCTTCCTCCGTCTGTTTGTGGAGGAGCTCAAGACCAGCGGGTTCATCGACGAAGCGCTGCGGCGTGCCGGCGTCGATGACGCGATCGTCGTTCGCCGGCCGTAGCTCCCGCGCACTCGGCGAGCACTCCGCATCAGCGTGGCGGACTGTCTTGTCGACCTGGCGCGCACAGGCATGACACCTGGGACTCGCTCAGTCACCCCTCTGCGCGTCGAGGGGGTGGTGTCGTGGGGGTGGCCGCACGACGGCGACGACGTCGGCCCACTCGACGTGGCGGGCAACGAGGGCCACAGAAACTCCCCACGCGACGCCCATCAGCAGCCCGAAGGTGACGTCACTGAACCAGTGCACGCCGAGGACGAGGCGGCTGTCGATCACGATCAGCGAGCCAAGCAGTGCGATCGGCCACGGCCACCAGATCCGGTAGGTCAGGGCAACGGTGCCGAGCAGTGCGAACAGCACAGCCGTGACGGCGACTGCGTGGCCGGACGGAAAGGAGTAGCTGGTCTCGTGCACCCCCTTGAGGGCCCCTGGTGCGGGATAGTTGGCAGTCGGAGGTCGTCTTCTGAAGATGACCTGGCGAATGGCAAAGACCTGGAACTCGCCGCCGAGGTAGGCGACGATCGGGATGAGGGCCCGGATCGAGCGCAGGCTGAGCGCCAAGACGGCACTGAGCACCACGCAGATGACGGCAAGTGGCACCGCGTCAAGGTAGGTGGCGATAAATCTCGAGATGCCGACGAACGGGCCCCGGTGCGTGGGGAACCAACGCTCCACAGTGTCGTCCCAGCTCTGTATGGGTCCCCCGCCGTGGTGGCCGACCACCAGGAACCCCACGAGGACCCCGAACGCGAAGATCCCCGCGGCGACGACGACCAGGATCTCCGCAGCGCGCAACGCCCGTCGGGCCGAGGGACGCACCGTGGCGGCGTCACAATGTGTCATTGGGGACTTGTCGCACAGGCTGCGTACAACGGCGCCTGGCGAACCGGAGCGAAGCGTGACTTCGGAGGATCCGCCGAGCTCTCGCCGCCGACCTCGGCTCGCACCCTCGGAGGCGCGATCACTCCCCAACGGGCAAGGCGGTTCACGCGTGGCGGTGCGTGTCGTCTGGAGCGTGGGTGCTGTCGGGGACCTGGAAGCGGTACCCGAGCCCCGGCTCGGTGAGGAAGTAGCGGGGCCGGGAGGCATCCGGCTCCAACTTGCGCCGGATGCGCCCCATATAGACCCTCAGGTAGTCGCTCTCGTTCTCGTACTGCGGCCCCCACACCTCTTGCAGCAGCTGGCGCTGGGAGACGAGCTTGCCGACGTGACGCGAGAGGATCTCGACCATGTGCCACTCGGTCGGGGTCAAGCGGACCTGCGCACCCGCGTTGTCGATGACGCGTTTCCCGACGAGGTCGACCGTGAAGTGCTCCGTGGTGATCGTCGCTTGGTCTTCGCCGGGCGTCCCGCGCCGCAGGGCGGTGCGAACTCTGGCGAGGAGCTCGTCAATGCCAAACGGTTTGGTGACGTAGTCGTCGGCCCCGCTGTCGAGCGCTTCGACTTTGGCCTGCTCCTGGCTCCGGGCGGACAGGATGATCACCGGCGTCGCAGTCCAGATCCTGAGCGCCTGGAGCACTTCGATCCCGTCGAGGTCGGGCAATCCGAGATCGAGAAGGATCAAGTCGGGATGGTCCCGTGCGGCGACCTCGAGTCCCGCGCGGCCGTTGGCGGCCCAGTCGACGTCGTAGCCTCGAGCCCGGAGGCCGATGCTGAGGGCGCGCGCGAAGGGTGCTTCGTCGTCGATGACCAGGAGGCGCTGACTCACCGGTGGTGTCCGCTTGGCGCCATCGGCTCCGTCCCATCGACCTGGCCCGCGTCCTCGGTGACGGCACGACTGGTGCCGCCGTCCGAGCTGCCCGAGCTGCCCGGTTCTGCGGGCAGCCGGCGCCTCACGTGCGCAGCGTCCCCGCCGTGACCCCCCGCAGGATCGACGATCCGCAGCCGTACGATCATCGTCGCGCCACCGCCGGGGGTGTCCTCGACGGTGAGCTCGCCGCCCATGGCCTCGACGAAGCCTTTCGCCACCGCGAGCCCGAGGCCCACACCACTCGCGCTTTTCTGGTCGCCCAACCGCTGGAACGGCAAGAAGATGCGTTCGCGATCGACAGGCGCGATACCCGGCCCCCGATCGACGATCCGCAGCTCCATCCAGCCGCCAGGTTGGATGCCGGCCATGACGCGTATCGGTGTCTCGGGGTTCGACACGCTGAGCGCATTGGCGAGCAGGTTCGCGAGCGCTCGTTCCAGCAGTGGAGGGTCGGCTTCGACCCCGGGCAGCGTCTCGGGCACGAAGACCTCGAGGAGGTGGTCGCCGACAGGAACCGAGATCAACGCCGCGGACACCACCTCGTCGAGGCCGACGTGTGCGAGATGGACGACGAGTGCTCCGGTGTGCAGCCGGCTCATGTCGAGCAGGTTGGCGACCAGCGCGGTGAGTCGGTCGGCTTCGGTATCGATCGTCTCGAGCTGGGCGCGGACCGCCGCCGGTTCCCACGCCACGTCGCCGGGAAGGAAGCTCGTCGCGGCAGCTTTGATGGAGGCGAGCGGCGTCCGAAGGTCGTGGCTGACGGCAGCCAGCAGGGCGGTGCGAACCTCGTTGGCCTTGGCGAGGGCCGCCGCTTCGGCGGCTTGTGCTTGGAGCTGGCGGTTGGCGACCGCCACCGCGATCTGGGTGACGAAGATGCCGAGCGCTTCTCGATCGTCGGCTCGTAGCTGTCCCGACGCGAGCGCCAGCAGCCGGTCAGGGCCAACGGGCAGGGTGAGGGTTGCCTCTTCGGGCAGCGAGGGGGGGTGCGTTCCGGAGGCGACCTCAGGGACCCAACCGTGCTCGCCGCCATGCAGGACCGCGACGCCGTCGACCGCAAAGGTGCGGCAGATCTCATTCACCAGCGCCGGCAGGGGATCCGGCATCTCCAGTAGGGCGCTGGCGGCGCGGGCCATTGCGGCAGCCTGGGACCGGGTGCGGCGGGCCTCGCTCGAACGGCGGGCAGCCAGGTCGACCTGGGTGCTCACGACAGCGGCGATCACGACAAACACGATCAGGGCGACGATGTCCCGAGGATCTGCGATCGTGAACGTGTGGATCGGAGGGCTGAAGTACCAGTTGAGCAGGAGGAAGCCGCCGATCCCGGCGAGGATCCCTGGTGCCGCTCCCCCCACGGCCGCCGCGGTGACCACGGGCAGGAGGTAGATGAGGGACACCGTGCCAAGCGGAAGGTCACCCCGGGTTGACGCAAGCGCGAGCGTGATGAGGGGCAGGCTGACGATCGCGACGAGCAGGCCGATGGTCCGCCGACGCCGGCTCATCGCGTGCGGGCGCCTACGGGGGATGCTGTGGAGGCTCGGCCATCGTCCCCTTCCAGCGCCGGGTCCGCTCGGCTCGTCGGGTTCGGAGCGGGCTGGAGGGGAGATGACGTGCACGTCCAGCGCCTCGCCGGACTTGTCGATGACCGAGTTGACCACCGAGCCAGTGCTGAGCCGCGCCCAGCGGGAGCGGTGACTCACCCCGAGGACGATCTGCGTGGCGTTCTCCGCTCGTGCAACTTGGACGAGCGCGTCCGCAACGTCGGTGCCGAGGACCTCCCGATAGGTGGCTCCGAGTCTGGCAAGGAGGGCGCGCTGCTCGTCGAGGTGGGACGGTGGCAGAGTCCGGAGCCCGTCGTCGGAGCGGACGTGGACGGCGATCAGGTCACCTTTGGCGCGCCTGGCCATGCGGGCGGCCCGGCGGATGAGGTGTTCACCGTTGCGTGCACCGGTGAGCGCGACGAGAACCCGCTCCCTCGTCTCCCACGGTCCGTCGATGCCGTGTCGCCGTCGGTACTCTTGCAGTTGCTCTTCGACGTTGTCGGCCACCCACAGCAGCGCCAGCTCCCGCAGGGCGACGAGGTTCCCTGCCCGGAAATAGTTGGCCAGGGCGACGTCGACTCGCTCCGGCGGGTAGACGTGCCCATGGGCCATGCGCCTGCGCAGCGCTTCGGGCGTCATGTCGACGAGCTCGACCTGTTCGGCCGCCCGCACGAAGGCATCGGGCACCGTTTCGCGCTGGGGGATCCCGGTGATCGCAGCAACCACGTCGTTCAGGGACTCGAGATGCTGGATGTTCAGCGTCGAGATCACGCTGACACCGGCCTCGAGCAACCGTTCGATGTCCTGCCAGCGCTTCTCGTTGTCGCTGCCTGGCGCGTTGGTGTGGGCAAGCTCGTCGACGAGTGCCACTGTGGGGCGACGCCGGAGAACGACCTCGACATCCATCTCGCGAAGCGTCTGACCTCGGTGAACGAGGATCTTGGGCGCGATCACCTCGAGATCCCGCAACTGGGCCGCGGTCGCAGACCTCCCGTGGGTCTCCACCCAGCCGACGACGACGTCGGTCCCCCGGTCCCGGCGACGCAAGCCTTCATTGAGCATGGCGTAGGTCTTCCCTACGCCAGGCGCGGCACCCAGATACACCCGCAGCGACCCACGCGCCATCGTCGCCATCGTACCGACCCCTTCGCTGCCCCCTGGTAACGCCGCGTGAATATCTCGGCAATCGGCGCGAACAACGCGTAAAAACCGGGGCCCTCGATCCACCGCGGGCGGTACAACACGTCGAGACGGGATGACATGTCCGGTCATCCCGCAGACCACGCGTGGTGCGCCATCAGGAGGACCCGGTGCCGATCAGGCGAGACAGCAAGGGCCACGGTGTGCGAGTCGTCGGGTCCTCGTCAGACCACGCCGTGCACTCCGGAGAGTCGGCGGGGTCCGCATTCGCCGGGTCCCTCGTCGCCGTCCCGCCCGCGGCCGTCGTCGCACCGCGCTCCCAGCGCTGAATGGCTGACGTCGGTGATCTCCAGCGACTGCAGCTCTGGCCGGACGCGCACAACCGTGGGAGTGGTGACCGCTTCGGACCGGTCGTGTCGGTGAGCGACCTCGTTGCCCGTCGCCCCGCGACCCTACGCGGCACCCTCGGAGATGTTCGCAGCATCGAAGGTCTCCATGGTCCACGCGTCGAGGCCGTGCTCCTCGACGCGTCCGGCTCGGTGGTGCTCGTCTTTCTCGGGCGCCCCTCGATACCCGGCCTCGCCACCGGAACGCGCCTCGTGGCGCGAGGAACGGCTCGGCGCCACAGCGGCCGCACCGAGATCCTCAATCCCCTCTACGAGCTGATTTCCTCCTCGAGCGACGTGCAGCACTGCGAGCAGGAAGACGAGACAAGGAGCGACACGTGACCTGGCAAGGCATTCTGCAGATCTTCGTCCTCCTCGCCGTCGTGACGGTCGTCGGCTTCTTCCTGAGCAAGTACATGTACAACACCCTCGAGGGCGGTCGCACCTTCATGGACCGCGTCCTCGTCCCCTGCGAGCGGGCCGTCTACCGCCTTTGTGGGATCGACCCGACGGTCGAGATGCGCTGGACCCGCTACGTCTTCGTTCTCCTCGCCGTCAACGTCGTGGGCTTCGTCGTGCTCATGGTGCTCCTCGCCCTGCAACCCGTCCTGACCATTTTCAACCCAGCCCACATGCATCAGGTGCCGTTCTGGGTCAACTTGAACACCTCGATCAGCTTCATGACCAACACGAACTGGCAGAACTACGGGGGGGAGACGACCCTCAGCTACCTCTCCCAGATGTGGCTCACCGTCCAGCAGTTCCTGTCCCCGGTGACCGGCATCTGTCTGTTCTTGGCAGTCGTCCGAGGGTTCTCTCGGCACAACGCGAACACCATTGGCAACTTCTGGCGGGATTTCGTCCGCACGTTGCTGTGGGTGGCGATTCCTCTGGCGGTCATCGGGGCGGTGGTCCTCATTGCGCTCGGCAGTCCGCAGAATCTGCACGCCTACACCGTCGTCCACACCCTTCAGGGCCACAAACAGACGATCGCCCAAGGACCGGTCGCCTCGATGACCTCCATCATGCAGCTCGGCGACAACGGCGGCGGCTTCTTCAACATGAACGTCGCCCAGCCCTTCGCCGGGCCGAACGCTGCTTCGATCTTCTTCCAGTTGATCCTCGGCTTCAGCGTCCCGGTTGCCTGCATCTTCCTCTTCGGCAAGATGGTGAAGAACACCCGCCAGGCGCGGCCCATCTACTGGTCGATGGTGCTCCTCTTCGTGATCGGCGCGCTCGTCCTCTACCACTTCGAGGCCGCGGGCAACCCGGCCCTCGCGGCACACCACCTCCGCCTGGCGGCCAGCCACAACCTGGAAGGCAAGGAGACCCGCTTCGGCACCGGGACCACGTCGCTGTTCGAGAACTCAACCACCACGATCTCGTGGGGCAGCGTCATCGCCTCCAACGACAGCCTCACCCCCATCGGCGGACTGGTCCCGCTGTTCAACATGATGACCGGCGAGGTGATCTTCGGCTCGTGGGGTGCGGGGATGATCGGGATGATTGCGTACGCGGTGCTCGCCCTGTTCCTCGCCGGCCTCATGGTGGGCCGCACGCCCGAGTACCTCGGCAAGAAGATCGAGTCCTTCGAGGTGAAGATGGCCGTGCTGTCAATGATCGTGCCGAGCCTCGTCATCTTGGTGCTTGCCGCGCTCTCGGTGGCGCTCAAAGCCGGGACGTCGGGAATCTTCAATCCGGGCCCGCATGGCCTTTCCGAGGTGCTCTACGCCTTCTCCTCGGGGGTGGGCAACAACGGCTCCGCGTTCGGCGGGCTGAATGCTGCGTCGCCGTGGTACTCGGCGACGGTGGGGCTCGCCATGCTGCTCGGACGTTTCCCCATGTACATCCCGCTCGTCGCCATGGGGGCATCCTTGGCGAAGAAGCAGCGCATACCCGAAAGCGCCGGGACGTTCCCCACCCACGGTCCGCTGTTCACGGTGCTGCTCACCGGCACGGTCGTCGTGGTGGGCGCGCTGATCTTCTTCCCTGCGCTTGCACTCGGTCCTTTCGCCGAGCAGTTCGCTGCCCACGCCGGAAAGCTTTTCGGCGGGTGAGCGTCGAGTTGCCCGCACGAGCAAGGTCTCAACGGAGGTGGCACAGATGAGCGACATGGACCCGACGGGCCACGTCGGTGCGACCGGCACCGCCCTCGCCGATGGGGGCGAGCCCCCCGCCGGCGAGAGTCCGCACGGGCGGCGCGTGACCATGAGCATGTGGGACAAGGACCTGGTGCGCCGAAGCCTGCGCCAGTCGTTGCGCAAGCTCGACCCGCGCGCCCTCACCCACAACCCGGTGATGTTCGTGGTCGAGATCGGATCGCTCTTCACGACCGCCGACGCGCTGCGTTACCTGGCCTCCGGGCGCCTCGGGTCATTCTCCTTCACCGGTCAGATCGCCATCTGGCTGTGGCTGACCGTGCTCTTCGCCAACTTCGCGGAAGCGATGGCCGAGGGCCGCGGCCAGGCCCATGCCGATGAGTTGCGCCGGACGCGCACCGAGACCGAAGCCAGGAAGGTGACCCCGGAGGGCATCCAGGTCGTCCCGGCCACCACCCTCCAGGTCGGTGACGTCGTGGTGGTGGCGGCCGGGGAGGTGATCCCCGGCGATGGGGAGGTGATCGAGGGCATCGCCTCGGTAGACGAATCGGCGATCACCGGCGAGTCGGCGCCCGTGATCCGCGAGTCCGGTGGCGACCGCAGCGCGGTGACCGGAGGCACCACGGTGCTCTCCGACGAGATCCAGGTGAAGATCACTGCCGGGCGCGGCGAATCGTTCCTCGACCGGATGATCACCCTCATCGAGGCCGGCGTCCGTCAGAAGACCCCCAACGAGATCGCGCTGGCGCTGCTCCTCGCCGGGCTCACCCTGATCTTTCTCGTCGTCGTGGTCACCGTCGCGCCGTTCTCTGTCTACTCCCACGCCCCGGTGTCGGTCACCGTGCTCATCGCCCTCCTCGTCGCGCTTATTCCGACCACGATCGGCGGGCTGCTGTCGGCGATCGGGATCTCGGGGATGAACCGGTTGCTCGAACGCAACGTCCTCGCGCTCTCGGGCCGTGCCGTGGAGGCAGCGGGCGATGTCAACGTCATCATGCTCGACAAGACCGGCACGCTGACGATGGGAAGCCGCCAGGCCACTTCCTTCACGCCGTCACCGGGGGTCGAGGAGCGTCGCCTTGCTGAGGCAGCCCAGCTTTCTTCGCTCGCAGACGAGACCCCTGAGGGCCGTTCGATCGTTGTGCTGGCCAAGGAGCGCTACGACCTCCGGGCTCCGGATCTCGATGGCGGGGACGTGGAGTTCGTGCCGTTCAGCGCCCAGACGCGCATGAGCGGGGTTGATCTCGACGGGCGACAGATCCGCAAGGGGGCGGCGGAGTCGGTGGCGCGCTGGGCCGAGGTCGAGCTGGACCCACAGACCGCTGCCGCTGTGGAGCAGATCTCGCGTGCGGGCAGTACCCCGCTGCTCGTCGCCGAGGACCGGCAGATCTTGGGAGCGGTCGAGCTGAAGGACGTGGTCAAACCTGGCATCAAAGAGCGCCTTGCGTCGCTTCGTGCTGCGGGGATCAAGACGGTCATGATCACCGGCGACAACCCGATCACCGCGGACGCCATCGCTCGGGAGGTCGGCGTCGACGACTTCTTGGCCGAGGCGACCCCTGAGCGCAAGATGGAGTATGTGAAGTCGATCCGTTCCGAGGGGTACATGGTCGGGATGGTCGGGGACGGCACCAACGACGCGCCAGCGCTCGCCAACGCGGACGTAGCGGTCGCCATGAACACCGGCACGATGGCGGCCCGAGAGGCCGGCAACATGATCGACCTCGACTCCAACCCCACCAAGCTCATCGAGATCGTCGAGGTCGGCAAACAGATCCTCATCACCCGGGGAGCGCTGACCACGTTCTCGGTGGTGAACGATGTCGCCAAGTACTTTGCCATCATTCCGGCCATGTTCGTGGTGGCATACCCCGGGCTGAACGCGCTGAACATCATGCACCTGACGTCGCCCGAGACCGCCATCCTGTCGGCGATCATCTTCAACGCCTTGATCATCCCCGCACTCATCCCGCTCGCGCTGCGGGGAGTCCGATACCGGGCAACCACTGCGGCGACCATCCTGCGAAAGAACCTGTTGATCTACGGGCTCGGCGGGCTGATCCTGCCCTTTGTCGGGATCAAGCTGATCGACATGATCGTGTCAGCGCTGCACTTGGTGTCGACGGTCAAATGATCATCGTGACGGGGTGCGACGTACAGGTAGGTCCTGTAAAGGAGGAGCGATGCGTCTCAAGGTGATCTGGAGTGCTCTCCGGTTGGTGCTCCTCTTCGTGGTGGTCCTCGGTCTCGGGTACAACCTGCTCATGGTCGGCATCGGCGAGGCCGCATTTTCCGGTCAGGCGAACGGCAGCATGGTCACTTACCACGGCCGGGTGGTGGGGTCACGCCTCATCGGCCAGCAATTCACGTCCCCTCGCTTCTTCGAGGGGAGACCGAGCGCGACCTCTCCGCCCTACAACGCGGCATCGTCAGCAGCAAGCAACTACGGGCCCACCAACCCGGCCCTGCTCCGAGAGATCCGCACCAACCTCGCCGCTGTCCTGGCGGAGAACCCCGGAGTCAAGCCCACACAGGTGCCCCCGGACCTGGTCGAGAGCTCAGCGAGCGGTCTCGACCCCGACATTTCCCCGGCCGCCGCGTATCTGCAGGTGCCGAGGGTCGCCAAGGCGAACCACCTGCCCGTCGGTGCCGTGCGCAACCTGGTCGCCGGGCACGTCACCGGGCGGTTCCTCGGGATCTACGGAGCCCCTCATGTCAACGTGCTCGAGCTGAATTTGGCCTTGCTCAAGCTCGTCAACCAGTGAGCCTCGATCGTAGAAGGAGACGAGATGGCCTACGCCTGGGAGACCATTGCAGGGATCGCGGCAGTCGTCGCCGTGTTCGGCTTGTTCTGGCTCTACACCAAAGCATGTGATCACCTCTAGTCCGAGAGACCGCACCAGAGAGGCAGGGAACCCCGCTATGAGCATCATCGAAGTCGCTGCGTTCGTCATCAGCATCGCTCTCTTGGTCTTCTTGTTCTACGCCATGCTCTACCCGGAGAAACTCTGACGTGACGGGACCCACGCAACCTGGGGGCGGTGCCGCTCTGCCGCCCCGCAGTGGCATTCCCCCGACCACACCGGGTGCTGAGCCGGAACGGGCGCCGCGAGCAGCGACGGGGTGAACGCCAGCGGGGAGGGGCGCGTCGGCCGTGGACAGATCACGAGCGTCGAGGGCATCCCGGCGCTGTCGCTCGACGCGATCAGCTCGGTCGCCTACGGGCCCGAGGCCATGCTCGTGGTGCTGGCCTCTGCCGGCGCGGGAGCACTGGCGAAGATCGAGCCGATCACCATCGCCATCGTCGTCCTTCTCGTCATCCTGGTCTTCTCCTACCGCCAGGTGATCGCGGCCTTCCCCGACGGCGGCGGCTGCTACGCGGTCTCCAAGGCCCACCTCGGCGCCCGGGCGAGCCGACTCGGCGCCGCGTCTCTCGTGGTCGACTACGTCCTCACGGTGGCCGTCTCGATCTCTGCGGGTGTCGCGGCCCTGGTGTCGGCATTCCCCACCCTCGGTCCGGACAGTCTCGCCATCTCCCTCGGGTTCCTGGCGCTCTTGGCCGCCCTCAACCTCCGCGGCATCGCCTTGAGCGCTCGGGCATTCCTCCTGCCGACGGCGGTGTTCATCACCGGGATCTACGTCGTCATCGTCGTCGGACTGTTCCGCTCGCACCCGGCGGCCGATGCTGGCATCCACCCGGCGGTCGTGCCCAAGGTCGCCGCGGCCGTCGGGGTGCTGCTCCTCCTCAAGGCGTTCGCAGCGGGGTGCAGCGCGCTCACCGGCGTGGAGGCGATTGCCAACGACGTGCCGGCGTTTCGGGCTCCGAGCGCTCGGCGGGCAATGCGCACCGAGGTGATGCTCGGCGGCATTCTCGGCACGATGCTGCTCGGACTCGCCTTCCTCACGGTCCGCTTCCACGTGGCCCCCGAGGCCAGCCAGACCGTGCTCAGCCAGATCACCGGCGCGTCGGTCGGAAGGGGAGCGTTCTACTACATCGTCGACCTGTCGACGACGGTGATCCTGGCACTCGCTGCGAACACGTCCTTCGGCGGCCTGCCCGTGCTCGCAAGCCTGCTTGCGAGAGACAACCTGGTTCCCCACGTGTTCGGCCTCCGGGCCGACCGACCCGTCTACCGCTACGGCGTGGTCGTCCTGGCGCTGCTCGCCGGGGCGCTGTTGATCGCGGTCGACGCCAATACGAACTCGCTCATTCCGCTGTTTGCCATCGGGGTGTTCACCGGCTTCACGCTTTCCCAGACTGGCCTGGTGCGGCACTGGCACAGGGAGCGTCCACCGCGCTGGTGGGCGCGAGCGGCGCTCAATGGGACCGGAGCGGCGATGACCGCGTGCGCCACGGTCATCTTCTTGGTGACCAAGTTCACCGGGGGTGCGTGGGTTGTCGTGGTCGCGATCCCCGCTCTCATCGTGCTGTTCTCCCGGATCGCCCGCTACTACGACGATGTCGGCGTCGAGCTCGGGCTCGGATCGACGCCGGGAATGCCACAACGAGAGGATCACCTGATCGTGGTGATGGTCGCCACCGTCTCGCGCATGGCAGAGTCCGCGATCTCCACCGCGCTCTCACTCGGCCATGAGGTGGTGGCGCTCAGCGTCCAGTTCGACGAGCAGCGCGCCGAAGCCCTGCAGGCCGACTGGGACCGCTGGCACCCCGGGGTCCCCCTCGTGCTCCTGCGCCCGCACACCCACTCCATCACGGCGCCCGTGCTGGAGTACCTCGGCTCGGCGGAGGTTCGGCACCGCAAGGTGATGGTCCTCATCCCAGAAGTGGAGCCCCGCAAGTGGCGGCACCGTCTGCTGCAGAACCAGCGCGACTCGATCCTCGCCGAGGTGCTCCGCCGGCGAAGCACCGCCGTCGTGGCACGAGTCCCCTACCATCTCGCCAACGACTGATGTGGACCGGCTCGTCGGTCACTTCAGACCTTCCGACCGGCAATTTCGACGCGAACAACACGCTGACCAGGGAGTTTGATCCGGCGCGCTCGGAGGGATTCGAACCCCCAACCTTCTGATCCGTAGTCAGATGCTCTAGTCCGTTGAGCTACGAGCGCCTTCCCGTGGGTGTGGGCACGGGTCCGTCGCCTGCGGGCAGGTGCTGCCTGCCAGCAGGGACGCTTCACTTTACCCGGTGTCCCGCAGCGCCCCGAGCGCTCAGAGCCCGAGGTGGTTGCGCTCCCACAGCTTGATGCCGCCCAGGATCCCCGCGGCATTGTCGACGAGCGTCACCCGCTCGAGCACATCGCCGAGCCGGTGCCGGTCGACCCTCCTCGCATTGCCGCCTCCGATGAAGAGGTGGTCGAAGAAGAACAAGGCATCAAGGTTGGTGATGGCCTTCGTGACGCGGCGGTTCCATCGCTCTTCGCCGATCTCCTTGCGGGTATGTTCACCGAGCTGCTCGTTGTACGTCTCTCCCTTGCGGAAGGGCTGATGGGCGATCTCGAGGTGAGGCATCAAGATGCCGTCCATGAACAGCGCCGTGCCGAATCCCGTCCCGAGCGTCACGACCAACTCGAGGCCGACGCCCCGGACGACCGCTAGGCCCTGGACATCGGCGTCGTTGGCGACCCGCGTCGGCTTCCCGGTCATCTCACGGAGGGCGGAGGTGAGATCGAATCGATGCCACGCAGCGACGAGTGTCGGGTCCACATCGCTTCCTGGACCGGACGTGGTGATGAAATGCGGAGCGCTCAAGACGACACCGCCACGCACCATGCCAGGAAATCCAGCGGACACACGGTCTGCGTCGGGAAGCTTGCCGACGAGCTTGGCGAGTCTCTTCACCAACCCTTTGTCGCCAGAAGGTGGCAGCGGGTACGTCGTGGCCATCCGCACGCGGTCAGCCACCATCGCTCCGGCGGCGTTCAGGACCGACGCCTTCAGTCCGGTGCCGCCGATGTCGATCGCGAGCGTATGGGGCCGATCAGTCGTGCTCACTGTGCATCCACCTGTGGGCGAAGCAGTCCGCCGCGATCGCTGCCCGGCGCCAGGAAGGTTGCCGCGCTGTTTCCCCAAGTGTCGAGGTGCAGCACCGCTGTCAGCGGGAGTCGCGCTCTCCAGCCGTGGCGCTCGAGGTCCGGCACGGGCTCGAGATGCGTGATTGGCCCCACGCAGAGCCACGCCACCGGTCTGACGGTCTCGGGGAGCCCGATCAGCTCGGAGAGGTACTGCTCGCGATAAAACGACACCCAGCCCACGCCCATGCCTTCGGCGGTGGCGGCGAGCCAGAGGTTCTCGATCGCAAGGCACACGGAATACAGGCCGGCGTCTGCGATGGCGTGCCGACCGAGCACGTGGGGGGCGCCGCGGGCAGGGTCGTAGGTCACCACCACCGACAGCGTCGACTCGAGGATCCCGTCGATCTTGATCTGCGCAAAGCGATCTGCCTGCGCCCCTTCGAGCGTGTCTGCGAACATCTGACGTTCCTGCTGCACATGGTGGTAGAACGCGCGGCGGACGTCGGGGTCGCCGATCAAGACGAAGTCCCACGGCTGACTGAGTCCCACGCTCGGGGCCGCATGGGCGGCACCGAGCATCCGGACGAGTACCTCGCTCGGGATCGGTGCGCCCGAGAACTGCCCGCGGACGTCGCGGCGGAGGTTGACCGCCTCGTAGAAGAGGAGAGACGGCACGTCACCGTGGCGCTCGGCCCCCGCGCGCCCGGCCCCCGCGCGCCCGGCCCCCGCGCGCCCGGCCCATTCGGTGCTCACGAAGTTCGACTGTAACTTCTCCCGCGTCTCCGAGTCCTCGCGAGCCACCGACACCATCGCGGCTCGGCCGGAGCGTCCTCGCCGGTGCTCGGGGTCGCACCACCACGCTGGGTCAAAAGCCGGTCGCAGAACCAGGGCCGTAGCCGGATCCCCGTCGGGGGGAGGGCGCCGTACAGCATCACCGCACTGCCCCGCGGAAGCCGGCGCAAGGTGTCTGGCGGCAGCAGCGGACGGACCTGGGACGACCTCGTGACCGTCCGCTCTCCGCGAGCCCCGAACGTGACGGACGGGGTGGGGTGCTCGTGCTCTCCTGCCAGGTGGCTTGCGAAGTCGAGGGTGCCGGGATCCGCGATCCCCGGCAGGAAGAGCTTTGCCCGGTGATTGTTGACCACGGTGGCCGCGCGCTCTCCGTACCGGGCTCGTACCTGCGCGAGGTCCTGCCACACGGTGACCAGCTGGACGCCGTGGCCAGCGCACGTCGCGGCGAGTCCGTCGAGGTCCTTCAGTGGCGCGATGTTGGCAGCTTCGTCGAGCACCACGAGCAGGGGTGGATCGAGTGGTCGACCTGCGCGGGCAGCGTGCGCGAAGGCCGCGTGCAACACCTGTTCGACAAGCGCCACGAACACCGCTCGAAGGCGGCGCTGATCGTGCGCCGGCGCGCAGACGTAGATCGTGTTCGCGCCGCTCAAGAGTGCTCCGGGGTCGATCTCTCCCTTCGCTTCACCCCGGCCACCGACCGCGCGGGTGCCGTACGGAGGCGTGTCCCCGAGACGGGCCCACGAGGATGCGGCTCCGAGCACCCCGACATCCTGTGGCGCGTCGGGCTCTGCAAACGGTTCGAGCACGGTCTCGGCGGTCGTGTAGATGCCGCTTCGTTGACGTTCGTCGCGCAGCCACGTCGCTCTCGCCGCTTGGAGCGCCTCAGGGACGCCGGCGACGTGGAGGAGATCCAACACTTCCTCGGTCTCCTGGGTATCCACCCAGCGCATGACGTCGTGGATCGTGCGGCCCCCCGTCGCCGCCGCGAAGAGCAGCGGTGCGAGCAGCTTCGCGGCCGTCGCGTACCAGAACTCCCCGTCGGCGCTGGTTCCCTCCCCACGCGTCACTTCGGTCAGGTCCGCCGCAACTTGACGGGCGAGCTTCCACGTCCCTGCGCCCGACACCGGTGACCAGCTGGCGCGAGCGAGACCCGTGGTACCCGCGGGATCGAAGCACCACACCGTGCCGCAGCTTCGGCGCCAAGCCAGCGTGTCGCGCACGAGGTCGGTCTTCACGCTCGCGGCGAGGACCGGTCCGTCCCACGCGAGGATCGCAGGGATCGCCACCGCGGTCGTCTTGCCGCTCTGGGTTGGGCCGATCACGGCAACCGACTGGGCCGGTTCCGCCGCGAGGACGTGGTGACGCCAGTGGCGGCCATCCGCCTCACCGACGACCAACCGACCCCGGGGGTCCCCAGAGACGACGAGGGGACGCAGATCGCGAGAGGTTGCCCATCGCGCGTCGCCTGGATTTCCAGGAGCGCGCGCCGCATGACGAGAGTCCGGGTGGCGCCACACAGACGCCGCCACGCCTACGCTGCGGCGCACGTGGATCGAGCGCGCGGCAGGAGGACGCTGAGGTCGCGACCCGGTCGACTCGACTCGGCCGCCGGACCGTCCCGCGAGGCGCGACATCGCGACGGCTCCGATCGCCACGATTGCAAGCACGATGCTGACGCGCGGAGTCACGACGTACCGAACGCCGGCGACGTGACAGCGTCGGATCTCATGGCCTCGTCAGTGTCGACGATCACGCGCTCGTGGCGTCCAAGTACGTGTTGGACGAGGAACGACCTGCGTCCCACTTTCCACAGCGCGACGCCGCGCCGGAGCTGGGGAACGACCTCCGCCTCGGTCTCGGAGAGGGACAGCAGCTCGCCTGCAACGGCGACCTCACCGGGCGCCTGACCGTAGATCACCCGCGTCTCGGAGTCCGCGAGGAGCCCGCTGGCGAGCCCGACCTGCTCGGATCCCGCCGCACCGACGGCGTGGAGATCTGAGATCCGGTGGAGCACCGCCACGTTGGCGATGCCGTACGCGCGGGACAGCTTCCACGAAGCTTGAAGCCACCGGGCGACACCGAGATTCGCGAGCACGGCCCACGCTTCGTCGACGACCACGAACACATGGGCATGCCGACCCGACGCTGCCTGACGCGCGAGCGCGGCCTGCAACCACGCAGTGGCACACGCCATGAGGACGCCCAGCGCCGGAGAGTTGTAGAGCGCCGACAGGTCAAGGGCGACGAACGGTCCGGAGAGGTCGAGCCCGCTCGTGGTCGGCCCGTCGAACATCCCGCGGAGGTCTCCGTGGACCAGCCGCCGCAGCTCGAGGGCGACGTCACGCCCGTCTTCGAGGAGGCTCACCCGATCGGTGCGGACGGCGGCGGCCGCGTCCGACCCGGGATCGAGCAACGCGTCGACGACCTGAGGCAGCGTGGGCACGCCGCGGGCGGCAGAGGCCGCGCCTAGCGCGAGGTCTGCTGCGGCTCGCTCGCGAGGAGCCAGCGGCCGGCCGAGACACGCCGACGCCAAGGACGCGAGGACTTCTGCCTGGCGCCGGTCGACGCGGACTCCGGTCCGAATGGCGGCACCGGTCTCGACTTCGGCTTCGGCTTCGGTCTGGGCGTCGGCAGCGGCTTCGGTGGCGGGACCAGGGTCGAGGGGATTCAGTCGGACGGGTCCGCCTGGGCGCAGAGAAACGGGCCGCGCGCCCAACGCGTGGGCGAGGGCGCGGTACTCCCCCTTCGGGTCGACGACCCATGCACGTCGCCCGAACACGGCCTGGCGCCACAGATACGTCTTGACGAACGCGCTCTTCCCACGTCCGATCTGCCCGAACACGATCATGTTTGGGTTCGAGACGATGCCCGCGGCGTAGAGCTCGAAGGGGTCGTGCACGAAGGACCCACCGAGCATGTCACGTCCGACGAGCACGCCCTTGTGTCCGAGACCGGCCTCGGTGAGGAGCGGATACGCCGCGCCCAGGTGGCGAGTGGTCACCTCGTGCGCGGGCACGCGCGGCGCCGTGCGGGGGGTCAACACCGGCACCGGCTCGCCTCCGGCGGATGGAAGTTGCCGATGCGCTTGGGGTCTCGGTTCACGCGACGGAACGGTCGCCCCACGCGAACCGACTGGCACCGGCGGTGGCTGGGCGGCGCAACGGCGCCCGGATCGGCTTGGCAGCTACGATCGCCAGTAAGCCGCTCAGCGTCGCAGTGGGCACGCGGTCGAGGTCTCCGAGAGCAGGGTCGAGCGATGTGCCAAGCGCGACGCAGGAGATTGGGTCCGTTGCGGGCCCTCCCCGTGTAACGGCACTTCGGCCTGCCGACCCGTCGCGGTAGTGGGATAGGCGACGAGTGTGCTTTTGGGGCGCGGCAGCTCCCTGCGCGCCTGTCGTCCTCACCCGATGTCGCCTGTGTACCGACCGGCGTGTCCGGGCCATCGTAAGGTGGCAGCGTGATGGAGTACCTTTCGCATAGCGAAGGGGCTGAGAGGGGCGATGCACTGCGCCAGCTGCGGAACCGAGAACCCGCCGTCGGCCAAGTTCTGCGAAGGATGCGGCGCGCCGGTCGCCCGCCGTTGCGATGCCTGCGGCGCGACGCCGTCGCCAACGGCCCGCTTCTGCCCCGAGTGCGGCACGGCGCTCAGCGCGTCCGGCACTGACGGGCCCACTGCGCCCCAGGCACCCTGGCCCGCACCCGCTCCGACGCCGCCACGTTCGGGGTCCGCCCAGGCGCCCGTCGCCGAGCGCCGCTGGGTCTCGGTCCTCTTCTGCGATCTCGTCGGCTTCACCACGCTGTCGGAGGCCAAGGACGCCGAGGAAGTCCGTGACCTCCTCTCCTCCTACTTCGACGTCGCCCGCACCGTCATCGCCCGCTACGGCGGGGTGGTGGAGAAGTTCATCGGCGACGCCGTCATGGCGGTGTGGGGCGTGCCAGCCTCCAACGAGGACGACGCCGAGCGGGCGGTAAGGGCTGCGCTCGAGCTGGTCGCGGCCATCGAGAAGCTCGGCCACGACCTCGGCATCGCGTCGCTCTCGGCGCGTGCAGGGGTCCTGTCCGGCGAGGCCGCAGTCAACCTCGCAGCGGTCGGTGAGGGCATGGTGGCCGGCGACCTCGTGAACACCGCCTCGCGTCTTCAATCGGCAGCCGGCCCTGGCCAGGTGCTCGTCGGCGAGCACACCTATCTCGCAGCCCGCGACGCCATCTCCTTCGAGGAGGTGGGCGAGCTCATCTTGAAGGGCAAGGCCGAGCCGGTCACCGGGTGGCGGGCGCTCCGGGTGGTGGGCCAGAGAAAGGGGGCGGGCAAGACCGAGGCGATCGAGCCGCCTTTCGTGGGGCGCGACGAGGAGCTTCGCCTCTTGGTCGAGCTCCTGCACGCCACGGCCCGGGAGCACACCGTGCGCCTCGTGTCAGTGACCGGCATCGCCGGCATCGGCAAGTCCCGGGTTGCCTGGGAGCTCCAAAAGTACGTCGACGGCCTGGCAGACGACATCTACTGGCACCACGGGCGCTCCCCCGCCTACGGAGAAGGTGTGACGTTCTTCGCGTTGGCGGAGATGGTGCGGATGCGCTGCGGCATCGCAGAGGGCGAGGACGAACAAAGCGCCAGGGAGAAGCTCGCGGCAACCGTCGCCGACTTCGTCATTGACGAGGCCGAACGTGGCTGGGTGGAGCCCCGCCTCGCCTACTTGCTCGCCTTGGGCGACGCCCCGCCTGGGGACCACCAAGAGCTCATGAGCGCCTGGCGGACCTTTTTCGAGCGGATCGCCGACAAGGCGCCCGTGGTCATGGTCTTCGAGGACCTCCACTGGGCCGACGCCGGGCTCTTGGACTACGTGGAATCCATCGCCGAGTGGTCGAAGAACTTCCCCATCTTCGTGTGCACCCTGGCGCGCCCCGAGCTCAAAGAGCGCCGGCCCACCTGGGGGACGGCCATCCGCCACTACACCTCGATGCACCTCGACCCCCTCGGCAACGACGCCATGGCGGCGCTCGTCTCGGGGCTCGTCCCAGGACTTGCTCCCGTGGCCGCCGAGCGGTTGGTGGCCCGTGCCGAGGGCATCCCGCTCTACGCGGTCGAGACCGTGCGGGCGCTCGCCGACCAAGGTGTCCTTCGGCGGGGCGCCACCGCCTACGAGGTGTGCACCGACGTCACCGACGTGGAGCTCCCAGAGACCCTCCACGCACTCATCGCCTCGCGCCTCGACGCCCTCGGACAAGAAGCCCGGGCCCTCGTCTTGGACGCCGCGGCCGTGGGCAAGACCTTCACCCTCTTGGCGCTCGCCGCCGTCAGCGGGCAGCGCCAAGAGGAGCTGGCACCCATCCTCGAAGAGCTCGTCCACAAAGAGGTGCTCACCGTCGACCGAGACCCCCGCTCCCCCGAACGCGGCCAGTACGGGTTCCTCCAGGCCGTCGCGCGCGAGGTCGCCTACGCCACCCTTTCGAGACCCGACCGGCGCGCCAAGCACCTTGCGGCCGCCCACCACTTCGAGTCGCTGCACGACGACGAGCTCGCAGGCGTCGTCGCCACCCACTAC
>JAJYPY010000024.1 GCA_021794995.1 Actinomycetes bacterium
CCGTGGCCGACGGGGCGCAGGTGCTCGTCGGCGGTGGTCCCAACACCGATCTCGGGGGCCTGTTCTACCTGCCGACCCTCATTGGCGGCGCGCGCAGCGGGTCGGAGATCCTGACCGAGGAGGTCTTCGGTCCGGTCCTCACCATCCAGCCGTTCGACTCGGAGGAAGAGGCGGTCAGCATGGCCAACTCCACCCGTTTCGGTCTGGCGGCGACCGTCGTGACGTCCGACGAGGCGCGCGCAGAGCGGGTCGCGTCGAGCCTGGTCGCAGGGACCGTGTGGGTGAACTGCTTCTACGTGCGAGACCTGCGCGCGCCGTTCGGGGGATCGCGCCAGTCGGGCATCGGGCGGGAGGGGGGACACTGGAGCTTCGACTTCTACTGCGACGTCAAGAACACGGTGTGCGCACCGAGGACGTTCGCCCCGACGGACGATGAGAGGGAGGGGGTGGCCCGATGAGCCGGGACTACGACCGGATCCGGGTGCTCTGGCCCGATCACCTGGGACTCGCCCGGGGAAAGTACGTGCCTCCCGGGCAGCTCGGGCGAGTCCGCCACTGCACCGGCACGTGGGCGCTCGGCTACAGCCGGGAGATGGTGCCCGGCGCGCCGGGGTCGCACTTCTTCGAAGGGCTGCCCGACATGGAGGCCCGCGTGGACGAGTCCACGATCCGGCCCGGGTGGGAGGACGGGACCGGCGTGGTCGTTGCAGATCTCTTCGAGCATGGCGAGCCCGTCGCCGTGGCGCCGCGCAGCGCGTTGCGCCGCGCCATCGCCGCATGGACGGCGCGCGGCCTATCCCCGGAGGTCGGCATCGAGCTCGAGGCCTACTTCCTCGAACCCGACGGTGCGTCGGGCTGGCGCGCGCTCGACACGCCCGGCGCCTTCGTCTACGGCACCGGATCTGCGGTCGACCCCCTCGGCGTCATCGACGAGATCTGGACGGCCGCCGCTCGGAGCGGGCTGCCGATCGAGTCCGTGAACAGCGAGTACGACACTCCCCAGTTCGAGTTCACCCTCGCGCACCGCGACGCCCTGCAGGCGGCCGACGACGCCTTCTGCTTCAAGGTGCTGGCACGCGAAGTGGCCCAGCGCCACGGGCTGCTCATGACGTTCCTCGGCAAGCCGTTCTCCGACCGGAGCGGCAGCGGTCTGCACGTGAACGTCAGCCTCAACGACGCCGATGGCGCGAACACCTTCGACGACCCCACCACCGACGACGGCATCTCGGCGCTCGCAAGGTCGTGTATCGCAGGGCTGGTGGAGCACCACGAAGCGCTGGCGGGGCTGCTGGCGCCCACCGTCAACGCGTACAAGCGCCTGGTGCCGGGACTTCTCGCCGGGTGCTTTGCGAATTGGGGGCACGACCATCGCTGCACGACCGTGCGCGTGCCGCCTGACCGCGGGGCGGAGACGCGCCTCGAGCATCGCCTTGCCGACGGGGCGGCCGTCGTGCACACCGCCGTCGCCGCGGTGCTCCAGGCCAGCCTGCTCGGGGTGACCGGCCGCCTGGTCTGCCCGCCTCCCGAGAGCTCCGACGGCCTCGAGGGATCGGACAGCGGCCGGTGCGCGCCGCCCGATCTCGCCAGCGCACTCGATGCGCTCGAGGGCGACAAGGCGCTCACCGAAGCGGTGGGCTCCGATCTCGTCGCGTTGCATCTTGCGATCAAGCGGGCGGAGTGGGATCGCTTTCGCCGGGTGACGACGGACTGGGAGCTGCGCGAGTATCTGCCCTTTCTCTAGCCCTGGCCGATCCGGGCGCCGGCGGGGGGTGCGGTGTCCGAGCACCATCCGCAATCCGAACACCGCAATGGAGGTGACCGATGGGTGAGATCGTCGGGGCTGCCCTCGTCGCACACGTGCCGACCATCGTGATGGGCGAGCCGGAGCGGAGACGGCTGAACGGGGGTCGCGACACCACGCTGGTGGCCGGGTTGCACCGGATCCGACGCGAGTTCCTCGACGTGCTCCAGCCGGACACGATCGTTGTTGTCGACACCCACTGGTTCACGACCTTCGAGCACTGCATCACGGCACACGAACGCCGTGCGGGCCGTTACACGTCCGACGAGCTGCCGAGGGGCATGGCTGGCGTGCCGTACGACGTGCCGGGCGACCCTGAGCTCGCGCGCGCCGTGGAGATCGCCGCCAACGAGGTCGATCAGCTGTGGGTCCATGCAACCGACGACCCGTACATCGCGATCCACTATCCGACGGTGAACCTCCTGGGCTTCCTGCAGCGCGGAGAGCGCTGGGTGTCCGCGGGCATCTGCCAGACGGCGGAGGTCGACGACTTCTTGCGATTCGGTGCGGCGCTCGCCGAAGCCATTCGCCGCGTCGACCGTCGTGTGGTGCTGCTCGCGTCTGGAGGGATGAGCCACCGGTTCTGGCCGCTGCGACAGCTCCGCCAGCACGAGTCCTGCGATGCGTCGCACATCATCACCCCCGAGGCCAGGGCCGCCGACGAGCGGGTCCTCGGGCTCTTCGAGTCGGGCGACCACGCAGGGGTCATCGACTTCATGGGCGAGTACGGCGCGGTCTCGCCCGAGGGACGTTTCGGCCACTACCTGGTGATGGCGGGAGCCCTCGGGGGGCGTGCCTGGCGCGCCGCGGGAGTCCGCTGCTCGGACTACGAGTCGGCGGTCGGGACCGGCCAAGTCCACGTGTTCTTCGAGCGCCCCGCGGGAGGTTGGAGCGCTTAGCTGCCTCGCCCCACGGCGGGCGAGCCCCTCAGCGCGATGGGGCAGACGCGCGTGCGCAGAACGCCAGGTACGTGGCGACGAGCTCCGCGGCCCTCCGCCTCGCCGCGGGTTCCTGCTGCACCGTCTCTGCCATCAAGGTGCGAGGATCCCTGCCCACCGCGAGGATCTCCTCGCGTCCGCCGTGCAGGATCCACCGTTCCAGCTGACCCGTGTCGAGCTCGGGATGGAATTGGACGCCCATGTGCCGTCCGATGGTGAAGGCCTGGACACCAATCTCGTTGACGGCGAGCACGCATGCCGTGGCGGGCAGGATGCAGCGGTCACCGTGGAACTGGAACCACGGGCCGGGCCCGATGACCGGCGATCCGTCCGGGCACGACGCGTTGGGGGGGACCGGGTCCACCCTCACCCAGCCAAGCTCGTAGGAAGGCGACCTCTCGACCCGGCCGCCGAATGCCGCCGCCAGCAGCTGCGCGCCGAAGCAGATCCCCAGCACCGGCACCCGCACCTCGCGTAGCCACTCGATCTCCCGGACGATCCAGTCGTGCGGGTCGTACACCGACCGAGCCGACCCGAGGACGACAAGGTGGTCGACATCGCGGAGATCGGGCAGCGGGCCACCCTCGGGGTACAACGCAGTGTCGAGCGTCGCGCCGTGCGCGCCGAAGGCATCGCCCACGAGCCCCGGAGCGTCCTCTTCGTGATGGCGGAGGACGAGCACGCGCATCGAGGCACCCTAGCAACCTCGATGTCCGGCCCGACGCTGTGTCGTGCCGGCCCGAGCGGGCGTTCGGACCCGGTGGTCCCGCCGGTACGATCGGGCACAGTGCCCACCGACGACACCGCCGCGCAAAGACCCCCCTTGATCGGGATGACGGGGAGGCGCTGGCCGGCGAGCCTGCTCGGCGCCAAGGTCGCCGCGCCCATGCACGCCGCGGAGGTCGACGTGCACTTCTCGGACTACTCCCACGCGGTCGTGGCAGCGGGCGGCGTGCCCGTCGGCCTCAGCCGCGATGCTCCCGTCGAGCTCGTCGTCGAGCGGATGGACGGCCTCCTTTTGAGCGGGGGTGCCGACATCGATCCGGCGCGCTACGGCGAGGAACGCGCACCGGATTGCGGCACAGTCGAAGAGGAACGAGATGCGTGGGAGCTCGAGCTCTTCGAGGCAGCGCGCGAGCGCGGCGTCCCGGTGTTCGGCGTGTGCCGCGGGATCCAGCTGGTGAACGTCGCGTGCGGAGGGACGCTCGTCCAACATCTCCAGCCCGGAGCCGGTGACGGCCACTCGCGCCTCGACGTGGCGCGCCACGACGTGGTGCACACGGTGAAGTTCGTTCCCGGGAGCCTCGCTGCGTCCCTCTACGGCACAGAGATCGCGGTCAACAGCCTCCACCACCAGGCGGTCAACGAGGTGGGCAACGGGGCGATCGCTTCGGGGCACTCCCCCGATGGCACCGTGGAGGCCCTGGAGATCCCCGGCAGCCCGGTCTTTGCGGTGCAATGGCATCCCGAGATGCTCCGCACGCACCCGGACCCCGGATTCCTCTGGCTCGTCGAACAATCCTCTGCGCCCAGGTAGCCGGCACGGCGCACGACATGGGACCGGGACCGACTCGCCGGCCAGCGTTCGACCTGACCGACCTCGACGTCTGGGAGCGCCGGGTCCCCTACGAGGCCTTTGCACGCCTGCGCCACGAGGCGCCTGTGGCCTGGTTCGACGAGGACCTGCCGCACCACGGCTTCTGGTCGGTCCACCGCTACGCAGACATCGTGGAGATCAGCAGGGACACGGCGCGCTTTTCGTCGGCGACAGGGGTCTCGTTCGAGGAGCCGTCGCCCGAAGACATGGAGGCGCGCCGCACCATCATCGACATGGATCCGCCGCGTCATACGAAGCTGCGCAAGGTTCTCGCGCCGAGCTTCACGCCCCGCGCCGTCGCGGTCTACGAGCACTTCGTCCGCGCGTTGACGAACGCCGCACTCGACGCGGCATTGCCCCTCGGGGAGTTCGATTTCGTCCACCACGTGGCCAAACAGGTGCCCATCAGGGTGCTTGCGCGCATCATGGGACTTCCCGAGGAGCAGCTCGACGAGCTCATCGACGTCGGCGACAAGCTCATCGCGAACACCGACCCCGAGCTCACCGACGTGGTGTGGGGCCGCGACGATACCGACCCTTACCGCCGGTACCCCTTCCGGAGTCCCTACGGCAAGCAGCTTTGGGACATGGGCCGTGAGCTCGTGAAGGCGCGCATGGTGTATCCGACCGATGATCTCTTGTCGAGGGTCGTCGCGGCGGATATCGACGGCGAGCGGATGAGCGAAGTGGACCTCGACAACTTCTTCTCGATCCTCGTCATCGCAGGGAACGAGACGACCCGCATCGCGCTCGCCCAGGGCATCCTTGCCTTCTGCGAACATCCGGACCAGTGGGACCGGCTCCGCGCAGATCCGGGGCTGTTGAATGCCGCGACCGAAGAGGTGCTGCGCTGGTCGTGCCCCACGCACTTCATGCGACGCACGGTGGCCGAGGATGCGACGATCCAGGGCGCCGGCATGCACGTCGGTGACAAGGTCGTCTTGTGGTACGTGTCGGGGAACCGCGACGAAGAGGTCTTCACGGACCCCGACCGCTTCGACGTGGCCCGCGCGCCCAACCCGCACCTCAGCTTCGGCCGCGGCGGACCGCACATGTGCCTCGGGGCGCACCTTGCCCGCTTGGAGGTGCGCGTCGTGCTCGACGAGCTGTGCCGGCGTGTCTCGCGCTTCGAGCTTGCCGGGGATCCGGCGCGGACGCGGACCAATTTCACCAACGGCCTGAAGCGCCTTCCGGTCTCCGTGCAGCTGGCGAAGGGGTCTCCGCCGGTCCGCCCGGTTCACCCCGTCCGGAGCACCGCCGGCGGGTCGCCGTAGCGATCAGCGTGGAGCTGCTCGTCGCGCACCTCGGGGCGGGAGCCGGTCCGTGCCAGCGGTCGTCGCCTCGTCCTGCTCCTGTCTGCGCCACGCCTCTTCTGCGCGAGAGGTGACTTCTCGCGCGCCGAGACCGGTTGCCGCCGCGACCCGGGCGACGTCGTCGGGCTCGGCCTTCGCCCGAGTGGTGCCGGCCTTCATCCGGATCGTGTGGCCCTCGACGCTGACCTCGCCGGTGAGCCGTCGCTCGGGCCAGCGCTCGCCCTGCGTGGCGCGGACGCCGAAGCTGCCGGTCGCCCGGCGCACCACCCCGGCGAGCGTGTCCGCCCGTGCCGGGTCGCAGAGGACGTGCACGGTATGGCCCGGCCGCCCCTTTTTCATGAGGACCGGCGTGATCCATGCGTCGAGCGCGCCCGCGTCGAGGATGTCGGCCATCGCGATGGCGAGCTGCTCTCCGGTCGCGTCGTCGAGGTTCACCTCGAGCACCGTGACCGGCTGCCCGGATCCGGTTCGGGCGGCCTCGGCGGCTCGTCCGATCACCACCTGCGTGCAGTTGGGGAGCGCGTCGAGCTCGGCCGACCCTGCGCCGTACCCCGACGCGCGCACGGTCATCGCCGGCATCGGGCCGAACGCAGAGTCCCCCGAGACGAGGGATCGCACGAGCGCTGCACCGGTGGGCGTAGTCAGCTCGAGGTGCAGCGGACGCCCATAGCTGGGGACGCCCTCGAGAAGACGCAGCACGGCAGGCGGAGGGTTGGGCAGCGTGCCGTGGGAGGCGTCGATCGTTCCGGTCCCGAGCGCGACCGCGGAGACGGCGACCTCGTCGACGCCGAGGAGCTCGAGCGCGATGACCGTGCCCACGACGTCGATGAGCGCGTCGTGCCCTCCCACCTCGTGGAAGTGGACCTGTGCGGGAGCGACCCCATGGAGTGCGCCTTCGGCGCCGGCAAGGGCCTCGAACACGCCGAGTGCGCGGCGCTCCACGCGCGCGGGGAACGCCGCAGCCAGCACGGCCGAGGCGAGGTCGCGCTGCGTCCTTCCCACCGTCGCCGATCCCGAGGTGCGGCCTCCGGCCCCGTCCACCTCGACGATCGCACGGGTGCAGGCGATCCCGCCCCGCAGCACCGGTTCGCATCGCAGCTCCCACCCGTCCACGGGGAGGCGCCGGAGCATGTCCACGATGTCGCCTTCGGGCGCGCCCGCGTCGATCAGGCTTCCGAGTGCCATGTCGCCAGCGATGCCGGCGAAGCAGTGGAACCACGCGACGGTCGCCATCGACGCCCCTCAGCGCAGCAGGCGTGCGACTGCGCACGCCGCGCCGTACCCGTTGTCAATCCCCACCACGGTCACGCCGGCCGCGCACGACGCGAGCATCGCCAGCAATGCCGTCACCCCTCCGAGCGACGCGCCGTAGCCGACGCTCGTCGGGACCGCGACCACCGGGGCCGGCGTGATCCCTCCGACGAGGCTCGCCAGCGCGCCTTCCATGCCGGCGACCACCACGACCGCGTCGGCGTCGTGCAGCTCGTCCACCGAGGCGAGGAGCCGGTGGACGCCGGCGACGCCGCAATCTGCCAAGAGCGCGGGCGAGAAGCCCAGCGCGTCGAGCACGGCGCGGCACTCGGAGGCGACGGGAAGGTCGGCCGTGCCGGCGGTGAGGACAAGGACGCGCCCCGTGCGCTCGGGCGCGCGACGCCACGAGACGGTCGCAAGTGCCGGGGCGGGGGCGTCGAGCGTCACCACCGCGTCGCCGAACCCCGCGGCGGCCGCGCCAGAGCGGGCTGCTCCCACCTGGGCGGGCTCGGCCCGGGTGAGCAGCACCGGACCCGAGGACGCCCCGAGCAGCTCCACCACGATGCCCGCGCACTGCTCGGGGGTCTTCCCGGGCCCGTACACGGCTTCGGCGAACCCCTGGCGGAGCGCGCGATGGTGGTCGACGCGAGCGAAGCCGAGATCGGCGAACGGCAGGGTCCGGAGTCGTCGCACGGCGTCGTCGGGATGGCAGTCGCCGCTGGCGACGTCGGCGAGCAGCTGTTGGAGCACGAGTTCGTCCATGGCGGGTCACTATCCTGCCCCGATGTGACCCCCCCTGCGACCCGTCCCCCGTCCCCCGTCGCGTTCCTCGGGCCCCTCGGGACCTTCACCGAGGAGGCGCTTCTCTCCCAGGACGACTACGCATCGGGTGCGCTCGAGCCCGCGGCGACCATCGGTGACGTCCTCGAGGCGGTGCGGGCCGGGCGCGCCGCCATCGGCTTCGTCCCGCTCGAGAACGCGATCGAGGGCATGGTGCGCGACACCCTCGACGCACTGATCTTCGACGTCGATCTCCTCATCCAGCGCGAAGTCGTCCTCGACGTGCGCCTCCATCTGATGGCTGGCCCGGGGACGTCTCTGCGAGACGTCCGGCGCGTCGTGTCGTTCCCCGTCGCCCTCGCCCAGTGCCGTCGCTTCGTCGCCGAGCACCTCCCGGGCATCGAGACGGTCGCCGCGAACTCGACCGCGGACGCCGCCCGGATCCTGGGTGAACGTCCCGACCCGCAGACCGCAGCCATCGGTCCCCGGCTCGCCGCCGAGCTCTACGGTCTCTCGATCCTGGCCGAGGACGTGGAGGACTTCGCCGGCAACCAGACGCGTTTCGTGGCGGTCGCGACGTCGGGCGTTCCCGCGCCGACCGGGCACGACCGCACCAGCATCGTGTGCTTCCAGGACGCCGATCGTCCCGGCAGCCTGCACGGGATCCTCGGCCAGTTCGCCGCCCGCAACATCAACTTGACCCGCCTCGAGTCGCGGCCCACCAAGCAGGGTCTTGGCGAGTACTGCTTCGCGATCGACCTGTCGGGCCACATCGCCGATGAGGTCGTCGCCGACTGCTTGCGCGACCTCAGGGCGAACCTCGCCAACGTGAAGTTCCTGGGTTCGTACCCGGCTGCCGGCCACCTGGCGTCGCAGCGCCGCCGCGAAGCGGACGACGCGTGGCGTCGGGCAGATGAGTGGCTTGCCGCCTTGCGGTCCCAGATCGGCTGATCTGCAGCTCCGGCGCGGCGCAGCCCGCCCACCGTGATCCCACGGATCCCACCGTAGAACCCGAGCGGAAACCACCGTGGAATCTGGGGAAGCAGGTCGCGTGGTATCAGGGTTCCGCCCGTCGACCCGCGAGCGGAAGATGACGCCATGGGCGATGTGCCGCGGGTGGTGTTGGCTGTGCTGGTGGTGGCCTCGCTGGCCACCATCGCCGCGTTCGTGGTGGCGTTCTTCGCCGTCGCGGCCTCGACGGTGCGCCGCAGGTCCCGGCGCGATCCGCTTGCCGAAGAGCTCGATCTGATCCTCGCCGAGATCGTCCGTTCGAAGACCCCGTCTCCGGCCCCGGTCTCGGTGGTCCCCGGTCGTGGCGTGCGAAGCGAGCCGACGGAAGCACCCGGCCCGGCTCGCCGCGACCCCGGTCACGAGGGGCTGGGCTCATGACCCATTCGACCGAGGCGCCTGCCCCCCGCCGCTCCCGCCGGCTTGGTTCCCCCCTGATCGTCGCCGCGCTCCTCGTGGGCATCCTCGCCGGGCTCGGGGCGTCGGTCGCCGTGGTCGCCGGCATCGCCGATGGGGTGCGCGCCGCCGGGCAGCGGTTGGTCTCGGTCACGGCCGCGCCCCCCCGGGGTCGCCTCGCCACCACCGAGTCGATGCAGATCCTGACGGCGGACCCGTTCGGGCCGCGCTTCACGCATCCGTTCTGGACGGTCCGCGTGGGCGAGACCGTGACCGTGAGGATCACGAACTTCGACACAGGCACCGCGCCGCTCACCGGCGCCCAGACGATGTTCGACCGTGTCGGAGGGACGCTCGGCGGCACCGAGCTCGTCGACGGCAGGCCGATCACGTCGGTCCCCAATGAGGACGTCGCCCACACCTTCACCGTCGTCGGGCTCGGGGTCAACCTTCCGATCCCTGTCGCCCCGACAGGCGGCTCGGTGACCGTCGTCGCTCGGTTCGTCGCGACGCGCGCCGGCAGGTTCGTCTGGCAGTGCTATGCGCCGTGCGGTTCGGGGTCGAATGCCATGGGCGGCCCCATGTCGACAATGGGTTGGATGGAGGGCACCGTGCGGGTGCGGCCGTGACCGGGTCCGAGCGGCGGGACGCCGCGAGTGCAGAGGATCGAGACGTGCTCGACGACGTGCAGAGCGCCAATCGACCGGAGAGAGAACCCGTGCCGGTCACGTTCGGTCGGCGTGGCTTCCTCCGAGGGGCGACCATCGGAGGGCTCGGAATCGCCGCCACCGGTGCGCTCGGATATGCGTTCGGCGCGTCGTCGGCGTCGTCGGCGTCGTCGGCGTCGTCGGCGACCACCGCGGGCGCTGCGGGACGGGCCACCCACCAGTGGGCGATGGTCATCGACCTGCGCAGCTGCAACGGCTGCAAGCTGTGCACCACCGCGTGCCAGGCCGCCCACTTCTTGCACGAGGACCAGACCTGGATCGACGTGTTCACGATGCGCGACGCATCGGGGAAGCACTACTCCATGCCGAGGCCGTGCATGATGTGCGAGGACCCCCCGTGCGTGCCCGTCTGCCCGGTGCAGGCGAACGTCCGCACCGCAGACGGCCTCACCTTGGTCGACCAGAGCCGCTGCATCGGCACGCGCATCTGCATGAACGCATGCCCCTACCAGGCCCGCTACTTCAACTGGTCGAAGCCCCGTCCTGCGCCACGCCAGCCCTTCCCCCAGGAGCCCGCCTGGCCGGTCCCCCAGGTGGAAGGGACCGTCGGCAAGTGCATCACCTGCGCGGCGATGCTGCCCGCAGGCAAGCTCCCCGAGTGCGTGAGCCGGTGCCCGATGGGGGTGCTCTACCTCGGTGACCTCGCCACCGACGTGGCGGTGAACGGGATCGGCACCACGGTGAAGCTCTCAGAGTTCCTGGCCGACAACGACGCGGTCACGTTCAAGGAGTCCTACGGCACCCATCCGCGCGTCTTCTACATTCCCGGGAGCGGCCAGGCCCTCGACACAGACGCCGAGGCGGGCTGAGGTGACGCCGACCCCACCGCTGGGCCGCTCCTCGCCGGTGTGTCCGCCCCCGTCGCGCAGGCGCCGTGAGCCGGTCCGAGCGTCAGGAGAGGAGAGGGACCATGCCTGAGGACCAGGAACGCGAGGCGGAGTCGCCCGCGCGCGGCGAGGGAGGGCTCCCCGAGGCACGCGAGCACCTGAGGATCGCCGCGATGCGTCCCGTCCTCGACACGCCCCGGTGGTGGTGGCCCGCAGTCATCGCCCTCGGTGCGGTCGTCGTGGTGGGTCTGGCCGCCTGGGCCGTCCAGCTCGCCGATGGACTCGGGGTGGCCGGCTACAACGACCGCGCATTCTGGGCGGTGTACGAGGCCGACCTCGTGGCCTTCATCGGGGTGAGCTACGGCGGGGCGGTCGTCTCGGCGATCCTGCGGCTCACCAACGCGACCTGGCGGGCCCCGCTCACCCGCATCGCCGAGGCGACCGCCCTCGTGACCCTGCCGATCGGGATGCTCTTCATCGTCCCGCACCTCGGCAGCCCCCAGCGGATCTGGGAGCTGGTCTGGCCGCCGTACTGGAATCTGTCCTCGCCGATCCTGTGGGACTTCTTCGCGGTCAGCACCTACCTGCTCGCGACGGCGGTCTTCTTCTATCTGCCGCTGATCGCCGACCTGCCGGTCGCCGCGGCCCGCATGGCCGGGCGTGCAGGCGTGCGTGCCAGGTGCTGCCGTCTGCTCTACCGGGCCGTCGGCGGGGAGCGGGAGGTCGGCGCGTCGAAGCGCCAGCTGATCGAAGGGTCGATCGGTCTGGTGGCGATCATGGTCATCCCGATGGCGGTCTCCGTGCACTCGGTGCTCTCCTTCGCGTTCGCCTCCTCCTCACGAGCCGGGTACGCAGAGACGATCTTTCCCGTCTACTTCGTCGTCGCCGCGCTCTACTCGGGGATCGCGCTCGTCGCCGTCGCCGTGGCGGCCTTGCGGCGCCTGTTCCATCTCGAGGCCTTCATCCACCCCCGCCACTTCGTCCGCCTCGGGTTCATCCTGGTCGGGTTCGGCGCGGTCTACCTCTACCTCACCTTCACCGAATACCTGGTCGACGGCTACTCCGGCACCACCGACAACGCAGCCTGGGTGCGTCAGGTGCTGATCGGGCGCTACTGGATCCCGTTCTGGTTCTATTTCGTCGCCGCAGGCGTCGTGCCGATGCTCATCGTGGCGATCCCGCGCCTTCGCACCGCCAAGGGCGTCGTCGTGGCCTCCGGCCTCGTCGTGGTCGCGATGTGGGTGAAGCGCCTCGTCATCGTGATCCCCCCGGCCACCGAGCCCCTCGTGCGCTCACCTCTTGCCGCCGGGGGCGTGCTGGAGGGCAACTGGGGCAGCTACCACTTCACCTGGGTGCCGATCTCGATCACCCTGGCGGCGACCGCGGCGATCCCGCTGTTGCTCCTCCTCGTCTTTCGCTTCGTGCCGATCTTGCCGATCGCCGAGATGGAAGAGCTCGAGTCCTACGAGCAGGTACTGACCGAGGCGATCGAAGTCACCGGCGGCACCACGTCACTCAGCCCTGGCGGGCATCCGGGCGGTCGCCCCCTCATCCCGCCGGCATCGGCCTGTGCGCCGGTCGTCCTGCCCCCGCCGGGCGCCGGCGGAGGCGGGTTCGATCTCTCCTTGCGAGCCGACTGCTGGCCGCCCCACGGCCACGGCCCCTCCGGGAGCACCGGTCTCCCGCCCTTCGGATCCGGAGGGTGGGGACGATGAGCCGACACGGTCCGCGCCGCCGCCAGCTCCGTCCGGGGGTCCCCGCGATCATCCTCGCCGCCATGGTGCTCGCAGGGATGGCGTGGCTCTCGGCGGGCCCGGCCGCAGGGGCCGGGCGGGCGTCGCGGCTCGCCGTGAGCGCCCGGCCCGTTCCGGACCGCCGGCCAGAGGTGGAGCTGATCGCCCGCCTCGGCGCGCCAGGCGGGGCGACCGCCGGCAAGAAGGCATCGCTCGACGGGGTGACGGTCACCTTCTCGGTGCATCTTCTTGAGTTCTCCGGGGCGCCGCTGCTCGTGCTCGGCTCGGCGACGACCGACGCCGCCGGCACGGCGCGCCTCGACTACGACCCGACCTTCACCGGCCGCCAGGCGCTCGTCGCCACCGCGACCGATGCCGCCGGGAACGACCTGGCCACCGCGACGACGAGCTACACCGCCACCGCCGCGGCGCACCCCCTCGCCCAGACCCTGGAGGCGGTCCGGCCCGACGGCGCCATCGGGCAGGTGGTCGTCGGCGTGCTGCTCGGCATCGTGGCGCTGTTGTGGATCGTCCTCGTGAGCGTCGTCGTGCGGGTGCACCGCCGGGCCGGGGTGGACGCGCCGTAGCGCGCCACCCCCGCACTACGGGCGCCGGCGTGCCAGGCAGCAGTGCTTGTACTTGGCGCCGCTGCCGCACGGACAGGGGGCGTTGCGTCCCGTTGTCCGCCACCGGTGGTGCTCGGCGGACGCGAGCTCGCGCATCACCGCGCCGGGGGGCTGTCCAGCGCGGACGAGGGTGGCCATGCGCTCCAGGTATGGCCGGGCGTGGCCGTAGAAGCGGAGATTGGCGGCACAGAGGTAGTTGAGGTCCGGCTCTCCGTCCGAGGTGCTGGCGAAGCGATCTTTCGGGCAGCCCCCGTGACAGTAGGGGCCGACGGCACAGGTCCGGCACACATCCGGGAGGGCGTCGCGCTTCGCCTGTCCGAAGGCGAGCTGCGCGACCGACTCGACGAGGGTGCCGAGATCGTCTTCGGTCACGGTGCCGAGGCGGTGGGCACCGTCGACGAAGTGGTCGCAGGCGTAGAGGGATCCGTCGTGCTCCATGGCGAGGACCCGTCCGCAGGTCTCGGCCATGACGCACAGGTTGGCGGGCCGGCCCCCTGCCACGAGGAGAGGTTCGAGAAAGTTCTGCACCCCGATGCGACCCACGTCGTAGCGGACCCACTCGTCGAACACGCGGCACAAGAACTCGCCCATGGCTTCCGGCAAGACCGACCACGGGTCGAGACCTCCCGCGGCGTCGCGGCGTACGACCGGCAGGAACTGCAGCCAGGTGACCCCGAGGTCGACGAAGAACCGGTAGACGTCGAGCGGGTGCGGGGCGTTGCGGGAGTGCAGGGCGCACAGCACGTCGGGCTCGATCCCATGCGCGCGCAGCACCGCGAGGCCCCGCAGTGCCCGGCCGTGACTGGGTCGGCCACGCCGGCCCGGACGGCCGGCGTCGTGGAGGTGCGCGGGCCCGTCGAGGCTGATCCCGACGGCGAAGTGGTGCCGGGCCAAGAAGGCGCCCCAGGCGTCGTCGAGGAGGGTGGCGTTGGTCTGCAAGGAGTTGAGGCAGCGCCAGCCCTCGGGGAGGTAGTGCTGCTGGAGCTCGACGGCCCGCCGGTAGAAGTCGAGCCCGGCGAGCGTCGGCTCCCCGCCGTGCCAAGCGAAGTGCACGAGCGGCCCGGGGCTGGCGGCGATGAAGGCGGCGACATAGGTCTCGAGCACCTCGGGACGCATGCGGAACCGCTCGCCGGCGGGAAAGAGGGCCGACGTGTCGAGGTAGTAGCAGTAGCCGCAGTCGAGGTTGCACACGGGCCCGACCGGCTTCGCCATGACGAGGAACGGCTCGGCGGCCCTCACGGGGTGCCCGTCTGTCCGCGGTGCGGCGCGCTGGGCGCGTCCGCGTCCGCGTCCGCGTACGAGCGCGCGTCGCGCTCGGAGTCGAACCCCACGATGCCGGCAATCCGCCCGTCGCGCACGGTGAGGAGCTGCCAGCGCGGCGTCTCCTCGGCGCGTGCGTGCGACGCACGGGCCTCGCGCATCGCAAGCTCGACGAGGAGCCGGTCTCCGAGCACCGTCACGCCGGCCACCCGGGCGCGACGGCCTGCGGCCTTCGCGCGCCCGTACCACGCGAGCACCTGTCGTCTGCTCTGGCACGGTGGCGACTCGTCACCCGGAGGTCCCCACCGCACGTCGGGGGCCAGCAGGTCCGCGAGCGCCGTGAGTTCGGCGCCATCGAACGCGGCGCGCACCCGGTCGGCGACCCTGGTCATGGAATCCTGCGTCTCGGGCACCGCCACCTCCCCACGCGCGCTCGTCGTGTCCATTGTGTCCCACGTGGCGCACGTCGGACCGCTCCGCACGACGCGGGCGAGGCGGGAGGCGATCGGCTCTTCGTCGGCCGCATGCCCCGGTCGACGAACTCCCCGTGGCGGCGGCTCGCTTCCGGCGACATGGCACCCTCCTGTGCCAACCTGGCTCGAGCGCACGACCAACGACCGAGGAGACCGACATGCTCATCCATCCCTGGGACGCGGCGCTCGCCGACTCCGAGTGGCAGGAGTGGCTGGCCTCCGGCGAACGGTTCGGGACGCTCGCGGTCAACAACTTGGATCCCGCCCACGCGCCGCTGCTGCTCCCCCTGCACTTCACCGTCGCAGGCAACGAGCTGCTCATGCACCTCGCTCGGCCGAATCCGGTCTGGCCGCATCTCGAGGCGGCCAGCGAGGTCCGCCTCGGGGTGATCGGCGACTATGCCTATATCCCGACTTACTGGCGGGCCAGGGCTGGCGGCCCGGACGAGGACGGTGTGCCGACTAGTTACTACGCCGCCGTGCAATTCGTGGGCCGGCCCACGGTCATCGACGACCCGCAGGGCAAGGCGGAGATCCTCGCCGCCCAGCTCGCCGACGTCCAGCCCGAAGGTCGCCACGCCACCGTGGCCGTCGACGACGCCCCGTACGGACCGATGCTGTCGGGCATCCGGGGAGTCCGGATCCATGTGCTTCGGGTGGATGCCAAGTTCAAGTACGACGACGCCAACCCCGTCGAGCACCGCGCACGCGTCGTCGGCCTCTTGGAGGGCAGGAACCGCGGACTCGACGCTCGGGCCGCGACGCAGCAGCGGCGTCGCCTCGACGCGATCGGTGAGTGGCGCGCCCGCCGGGACGGGCAGTGACGCACGGCGCCGCGTTCCCGCCGTGTCGCGGTGCCCGTCGTTCCCGACGAGGTGAAGGCGCGTGACCTCGCACGACGCCGAGCTCACGCGGCGCTTCTACGCCGCGTACCGCAACCCCGGCGTCGCCGTGTTGGAGGGGTTCCATCCTGCGCGCCACGCGCTTCGGTTTGGCGCCCGGCTGGACGTGGCGGTCACCTATGACAAGCGCAAACTCTTCATGCTGGCCGAGCGGCTCGCGCCCGAGTCCATCCCTGGCATCGAAGGCGTGCTGCAGGTTGTGAGCCGGGAGCGCTTCACGCGCCTGTCGCAGCGCAGTCTCTCGAGCCCGCTCCTGTCGATCTGCGCGCGCCCCGACGACGACATCGACGCCGTGCTCTCTGCGCGGGCACGACCGGTGGTGCACCTCGATCGCCCGCGCAATCCGGGCAACGTCGGAGCCGTTGTCCGGGTCGCCGCCGCGGCCGACCTGGGAGCGGTGACGGTCACCGGCCAGGATCCCTGGTCACCTGTCGCCATCCGCAGCGCCACCGGCCTGCAGTTCGCCCTCCCGGTGGCGCTGATGGAGTTGCCCACGTCCACCGGCCGCCCGATCGTCGCGGTGGACACCGACGGCGAACCACTGGACACGCGCACACTTTCCCCCGACTCGATTCTCGTCGTGGGCGGGGAGCGCCACGGGCTCCCGGCGTGGATCCGTGACGCGGCGCATCGATCGGTCGGCGTCCCGATGAAGCCCGGAGTATCGAGCTTGAACCTCGCCACGGCGCTGGCGGCAGTGCTGTACTCCTGGAGAATCTCCACCTTCGAGCGCGACGGGCGCTTCCCGTGGTGAGCGTCGCATGCCGGATGCCGTGCTGGAAGTGTCAACGCAGGGGGAGTGCGGCACGGTACGCGGCACGGGCCTGCGACGCGGTGAGAAAGTGGTTCACGACCAGCTGGGACAAGACGTGCCGCTGGCGCTCCTTGGCCAATGCCAGATGACGGAGCGGGTCGTAGGCCGATGGCGCCTGGGGGAGTCCGGCGAGCAAGGCGGCCTCAGCCCAGGTGAGGTGGGACGGCCCGACGCCGAAATACCCTCGAGCCGCAGCGACGTCTCCCCAGTAGCCGTTTCCGTAGTAGATCGCGTTGAGGTACATGTCGAGGATCTGGGGCTTGGAGTACGCCAGTGCCAGTTTGACGCCGAGCCCGATCTCGTAGAGCGTTCCCGGGAGACCGGTGCCGTGGGGGTACAGCTGCTTCGCGAGCTGCTGCTCGATGGTGCTGCCGCCCGGGTCACCGCTCCGGCGAACGGTCGCGATGGCGGCTCGTGCCGCCCCGTCGAACACGTTGATGAAGACGTTGGAGTAGAAGTGCTCGTCTTCGACGGCGACCACCGCGTCGGCAAGCTTTGCCGGGAGCGGAAGCCCGGCCGCCTCACCGTGATGGGAGCGGAGGATGGCGGCGACGCGCGCCTCGGCGCCGGAGACGCTCGGCAGCGCCAGCTCGTAGCCCACGCCGGCGAGGACAAGGACGAGAGCCAGCCCGGCGAGGCCCAGGGCAACTCGCAGCCCCCAGCGTGGCGTGCGACGCGGTCGCCCCGGCCCGGGGATCGGCCGGCCACCTGCGCTCCGTCCACCGCGAAAGGGTCGCATCCCCGTACAGTGTTTCTCCTGGCGGGCCGTCAGCGGCGTCGCCCGCCCAGCCGACGACGGCGCGCGCGGGCCAAGCGCGAGGTGGTCGCGAAACGCAACACCCCCGATAGCGGCGTACGCCGCTGAGCAACCGATCGGAGCCTGCACGCAGTGTGGGCCGAGCCGTGCGCACAGCGTCTCTGCAAGACAGATGCGGGTGGGGTGAGCGACGTCCCTGCTTGTCCAGCCGTAGGGTCCACTCCGCGATTGACAGCCACGCCGCCGGCTCCCCGTGCTTCAGACCGTCGAGCCAGCCGCTTCTTCACCTCGGGCGCGTCGGCGAGCAGTCGTCCCCACTCATGGATCGGGTCGTTCCGACGGGGTCACGTGTCGACGCTGAAGCACACCACACGGGACAGCACCCGCATCTCGAGCGTGTGGTCGGCCTGGGCGTTGTCACGGGTGACGAGGGCGTCGAAGCCGTCGCGGGCGGCTTGGGCGTAGACGAGCCGGTCGAGAGCTCTGGTGCGGGCACCTTGGGGTCGTCCCACCATGTGACCGTCTTCCCCAGCGATGCTGCGGGCGGCACCGGGCACCCAAGAGGTGCTAGCTTCGGGGCAGCACGACAAGACCCAAATGTGTGGAGTCAGTCTTCGACTGACTCGGGAGTGATGCTCCGGACCCCGGCACCGCGATGACGCAGTGCCGAGAATTCGGAGGGTAGTGGTGACTTCTACACCATCGTTCACTTTCTTTTCACGCTGTCGGCTGTCACCGGGCGAGCCGGGATCCAAGCTTTCGGTCGTCTGGCTTGAAGGCGATCACAACATCGCCACCAAGGACGAACTCGCAGCGACCATCGCCCGAGCGATCGCCCTCGGTGAACCTGCGGTCGTGGTCGACCTGAGCAACGTTCACTTCTTGAGTGCGGCGACGCTCCACGTCTTCGTGACGGCAGAAGAGACGCTACAGGCACAATCTCGAACGTTGGTGCTGCGCGCTCCGTCACCCTTTGTGCGGCGAGTCTTCGAAGTGACCGGCCTGAGCGATCTCCTCGATCGCGAGGCGCCCGAAGGTGCGATCGACACGGGGATGGAAGGGGGTGCTCTCGAGAGTTGGGTGGAGGTGGTGACGACTGGTCGCATCGGCTCGCACGACACGGTGATTGAAGAACCCACTGTCGGTGAGCAGGTGAGCGTCGATTCCGCGCCGGCCGAGCGTCCGCTCTTCGCGAGGATTCCCTGAACGGTGGAGATGCCCTTGGGGAAGATGACGGCCTATGGGGGCCAGTGAGTGGCGGGCGGTGAACGCCGCCTGCGGATCCTCGACCTGCTCATCGGCTGCGGGGACACCGCCCTGTGCACCAGCCGACTGTGCGAGGTGTGTGCCCAGGTCACCGGGATGAATGGGGCGGGGGTCATGCTGATGTCCGGTGAGGTTCCCCGGGGCTCGCTGTGTACGACCAACGAGGTGAGCGACGCCATCGAGCAGTTGCAGTACGTGCTCGGAGAGGGCCCGTGCGTGGACGCCTACCGCCAGGACTGGCCCGTGCTCGAACCCGACCTGGCCAATCCCCAGTCACCGCGGTGGCCTGCCTTTTGCGCCCAGGCAATCGCCGCCGGCGCTCGTGCCGTCTTCGGATTCCCGCTCCAGATCGGCTCGGTCCGCCTCGGGGCGCTCAACCTCTACCGGGACCGTCCAGGGCCGCTCACCGACGACCAGCACGCCGACGCCCTCGTCCTGGCCGATCTTGTCGCCCAGTCGGTGCTGGTGTTGCAGGCCAACGCGCCGGCGAACACGCTCGCCGTCGAACTGGAAGCGGGTGCCGATCTCCACTACGCGCTGCACCAGGCCTCGGGTATGGTCTCGGTCCAGCTCGGGGTCAGTGTCGGCCACGCACTCGTCCGTCTGCGGGCGTACGCCTTCGCCAACGGACGGTCGTTGGCCGACGTGGCCGAAAGCGTGATCACGAGGACGGTCCGCTTCACCGCTACAGGCGACGAGGGTTAGTGTGGACGATGAGATCCCACCTGAACGCAGGAGCGGTCGAGGTTGCACGGCCCCCGGTCGCGTGCTTCGGATCCCCAGCCACGGGGACACGGCACCTTGGAGGGGAGGCATGAGCAGATGCCGATGACCCGAGAAGCAAAGTTCGCTCGAACGCTCGTGGAGTTGGCCGACACGCTCGTGGTCGGCTTCGACGTCGTCGAGTTGTTGACGGTCTTGGCCGATCGTTGTGTCGACGTACTCGAGGTCGACGCAGCCGGGCTCATGTTGGTCGCATCCGATGGCAACTTGCGAGTGATGGCGTCTTCCTCGGAGGCCATGCGTCTTTTGGAGCTGTTCGAGCTCCAGGCTCAAGAGGGACCCTGCCTCGACTGCTATCGCACCGGCAAACCGGTCGTGAACCAGGACCTGGCGGTCACCAACGGTCGGTGGCCCCGATTTACCTCTGAGGCCCTCGCTGCTGGCTTTCATTCAGTCCACGCCTTGCCGATGCGACTCCGAGGTGCCGTCATCGGCGCACTCAATCTGTTCCACGTCGAGCGCGGCAAGATGCGACAGGTCGACATCGACTCCGCCCAGGCCTTGGCCGACGTCGCCACGATCGCCATCCTCCAGCACCGTGCCGCTCTCCAAGCCCAGATCCTCAACGAGCAGCTCCACCACGCGCTCAACAGTCGGATCGTCATCGAGCAAGCCAAGGGGATCATTGCCGAGCGACAGCACCTCAACATGGAACAAGCGTTCTCCACGTTGCGCAGCCACGCTCGCAACCACAGTCGCCCTCTCGTCGAGGTGGCAGAGGCCGTAATCGACGGCTCCCTGTCGACCTCCTCCCTCCACCACACAGGTTCGAAGGGGCGCTCCTAGGTCAGGAGCGCAGACGAGTGGTTCTTTCGGGATGCCTGATCGAAAGATCGCGTACTGTGCTATTATAAAAACAAAGAGGTCGCCCAGACCCTGCCGCCTTCGCCCTGGCCGATAGCCAGGAATGTCGAAGTGGAGGCAGAAAAATGGGTCGAACGGGAATGGCCTTAAGCGCAATCGCCATCGCGGTGGGTGCAATTCTGTATTGGGCGGTGACTACCCAAGGCACCGGGTTTCGAATTTCCACGGTCGGGGTCATCCTCATGATCGTCGGGGGAGTCGGCTTCGTTGCGTCGGCGATCGTGTTCGCGACGTCCCGGCGTCCGGCAGGCAGCCGTCACCACTCCTACGACCGCCAGGTGGTTGACCCCCAGGGCCGCTCGACGGAAGTGCACGAAGAGGTGCACTAGATGTCGAGGAATGCGACCTCGCGAGTGGGTTCCGTTCGCATCCGAACACAGCGTTGGAAGCGAGACACCGTCGTTCTTCTTGGGGGCGCACTGGTGATCGTCACCCTCATTGTCGGCCTATCGAACTTCTGGACGTTCGGAGTCATCTTCTTGACCGTCAGCATCGTGCTTGCCATGAGCGACCGCTCTAACCACACGATCGCCAGCCGTCGCCACTGGTTCTGAGCAGGCGGCCAACATCAAGAGCCGCGAACCTGTCGGATGCCGGCGACGAAGACAACAAAGACCTCCGTGCTCGAAGTGTGAAACAAAATTCCCCAACCCCGCACGAAGGAGGCGCACGATGAGCACCAAGAACAAAGCCCAGGAAGTGACCGACAAGGTCAAGGCGAAGGCCGGTGAGATCACTGGCAACAAGGTCCAACAGGCGCATGGCAAGGTGGCGCAAGCTCAAGCAAACCTCAAACAAGCTGCCGAAAAGGTAAGGGACGCGTTCACGAGCTCACCGCGACTGTGACTCACGTTGGAGTGCGGAGTGTTGTTCTGTCACGACTGGCTCGTCATATGATGAACAAAGGGAGCAAGATGGTTCGTTCGTTGATTGGTATCGCAATTTTGGTAATTCTCGTCATAGTTATTATGTCACTCGTCCACTGACACTTGAGTCGATCTGGAATGTTTCCTGGGCAATGATCAGTAGGCCGCTGTCCACGCAATTGGCCAACGCCCGGGGGAACGCGCGCCCTTTGCGCCGTCGTGGCCCTCGGCTCGGGGGCGGGTACCGGCGGCACGGAGCAAAAGAGAGGTTGTCCCGACCGTCGTGGAATTTGAAGGTGGTCCTCCGCTCCGGGTGCTGCCGTGAGGCAGGCTCGGAGTCGATCCAACCGATCCGAAACGGAGGAACCACCAACCATGTCAGCATCACACGCGAAGACCACTTCTGGCGCGAACCTGCGCCTGGTGCCCGGCCTCGGGCTGGTCGACATCGAGTCGGCGGGTCTACCCGCTGCCCTGGCCGACAAGGTGGAGGGCGAGCTCGAGGTGTTCGCCACCCACATGCGCCACGGCCTGCTCGCAGCGGCGATCAACGTGGGCCTCGACGTCTTCTCTCAGCTCCTGGCGGCTGAGGTCAGAGAGGTCGCCGGCGCAAAGGGCCGCCACGACCCGGCCCGCCGTGCCGTGCGCCATGGCAGCGAGCGCTCCAAGGTCCCCCTCGGCGGTCGGATGGTCGCCGTCGACAAGCCCCGGGTGCGCGCTGTCGAGGGCAGCGGGGAGATCGGCCTCGAGACCTGGGCGGCCCTCTCCTCGCGCGAGCTGCTCGACCGCCACACCCTGATCTCGATGCTCGCCGGCGTGTCCACCCGCACCTACTCGACCGTGCTCGAGCCGGCCGGGCCCGAGGTGGAGGAGGCATCGTCGGCGACCTCGAAGTCGGCGGTCTCGCGCCGTTTCGTCGAAGCCACCCGGGCCCGCCTCGCCGAGTTCCGCTCCCGCTCGCTCGCCGACCGGCGCTGGCTGGTGGTCTACATCGACGGGTTCGGCCTGGCCGACGAGGCCCTCATCGGGGCGCTCGGCGTGGACGAGAAGGGCAACAAGATGCCGCTCTCGGTCGTCCACGGCACCACCGAGAACAAGGCGGCCTGCAAGCGGCTCTTGGACGACCTCGAAGAGCGCGGCTTTGATCCCACCAACGGCGTGCTGTTGTGCATCGACGGCGGCAAGGCCATCTACCACGCCGTCAAAGACAAGTGGAGCGACGTCGCCCTCATCCAGAGGTGCAGAGCCCACAAGTCGAGAAATTTGACCGACCTTCTGCCCGAGAGCCACCACGCCTGGGTGCGCCGAGAGCTCAGCCGGGCCTGGGCGATGTCCGATGCGGGCGAGGCCGAGGTGGCGCTGCGCAACCTGGCGGCCAAGATCGAGCGGACCCACCCCGACGCGGCCGCCTCGCTTCGTGAAGGGCTCACCGACACGATCACCATCAACCGCCTCGGGGTCACCGGCACCCTGGCCAAGACGTTGTCGACGACCAACCCGATGGAGTCCACCATCGACATCGTCAAGGCCCACGCGAGGAACGTGAAACGCTGGCGGGCAGGCGACATGCGACTGCGCTGGGCCGCTGCCGGCATGCTGGCGGCCGAGGCGCAGTACCGCCGAGTCAAGGGCTACCGCCAGCTCGACCACCTCGCTGTCGCGATCGCCAGCGAGATCCAGCGCCGCGCCATCCAGCTCGCCGAAGCAAGCTGAGTGTCACACCCAACCCCTACAGTGCCAACCGAGGGTCACCCGAAAATCCACGGTGGCTGGGACATCCTCACGGTCGCGAGCGGGGAGAATGTGGTGGACGACGAGCAGTTCTCGAAGGTGCTCCCGGCCGTTCGACTCGGGCAGTCGATCGATGCCCTCGTGGCTGAGCGCCACTCGCCCGGTGACAATCGCACGGACACGCTCAACGGTTGTTCTGCGGCTGAGCCAAGACAGACCGCCTCGTGGGAGTTCCATGCTGGCAAGCGCGTCGACGAGAGGAACCAGGGCTGGCTTGACGCGTCCGGTGCCGTCGTCGAAGAGCCGCTCGAGTCGACCCCGCAGTGAGCAGCGTCGGCAGCGGCACAAGGTTGTGAAGTCGTCCTGCGAGCCACAGCTCGCACAGCGCAGGACTTCGGTGATCCCTCCGCACGTGGCGCACAACGACACGCCGTCGGGGCCGTTGGCCGGAAGTGACATGACCCGCTGGCAGCCAGGGCACAGACCCCGACGGCGAAGACGACGCCGAGCGCATGCATGACACAGCGCTCCATCCGGCCACGACGGTCGCTGGGTGCGTCGCCCGCAACCAGCTGCGCACAAAGACCCCGCCACGTCAGGGTTTGTCGATGATCCGAGCTCGCCGAGGGCGGCGCGCGGCCGGCTGCCGTGGCTTCACCTTCGAGGTGCTCCGGGCGGTCGTGGCGGTCGTCTCGATGAGATCGGCAGGGGTGCAATTCAAGATGTCACACAGCGCGGCCAACGTGACGAGTGAGAGTCGCTCGGGCCGGCCGGCGACGAGTCGATAGATCTGCGCGCTCGACAGCTCGACACCACGCTCTCGCAACAGTGGCACCAGCTCGGTGGTCTTCCATAAGCCCTGCTGCGCCATGAGCTCCCGCAGCCGCCACTGATAGCCGACCCGTCGCCGCGGACTCACCGGTCGGCACCTGTCCGCTTGGCTTTGTCGATCGCCCCGTCGAGCGCGGCCCGCAGCACACGCGTCTTGTAGTCCGACGAGACGGACGTATAGATGGCGGTCGTCGACGCGTACTCATGACCGACCTGTTGCTGGACGAACAAGGCGTCGAAGCCGTCTTCGATCAGATGGGTCACGTAACTATGACGCAAGCAGTGCAGCGACAATCCATCGGGAAGTCCCGCCGCCGACGCGCAACGGGCGAACGCGGCGTTGATCCGGTCCTCGCTGACCACGGGACCTCGCTCGGACGGCCACAACCCACCGCCCTGGGTCTCCAGGGTTGGCCACACGTCTTCGGCCCACTCGCCCAGCACATCAGCCGACCAGCCCATCACCGTGAGCACGCTACGCCGACGAGGCGGGCTGCCCTTGGCCGCCTTGCCCCAGCGCACATAACACACGCCGTAGGCGCCGAACTCTTGTGCGTGAGGGTTCGGGCCGAAGTCTGCCACCTCGAGCATGCGCAGCTCCCGACGCCGAAGCCCCCACGCATACGCCACCTTCAACATCGTGGCGTCCCGGAACGCGGGCACCCAGCCCTTACGAGCCCGAGATCGGATCGTCTCGACGTGATCGTCGGCGGCGTCGAAGAAGTCCTGGAGCTCGGTCCGGGTCAGTGACCGGCGGTGCGGGCGGCCCTCGTACTCGGTGGTGTGCGTAGCCAGGTTCTCAGCCCGGCACACCTGGCTCGGCACCGACCCGAACTCGACCAAACACGACGCGCCCCAGCCATAGGCCGGATCGCACAGGTAGTCGCAGAATCCGCCGACGGCCAACTGGTAGCTGCGGATCGTCGAGCGCGCACGGTGCTCGACGATCCGCAGCTCGGCCACCCACGCCTCCAGATGCCCCGGGAGCCATTCCCACGGCCACGCCTGAGCATGGAGTCGAAAGCGGCGCACCAACCGCTCTCGTGCCTCGATCGTGACCACGTTGAGGTTGCGGGCCAACTGCTGATCCCTCCAGCCCGACAGCATCGACTCGAACGCGTTGTCGCCAGCGCGGGCCGCTGACGAGCCCGGCGCCACCAACTCCAACCGACCCGAGATCGCCATCTGAAGACCTCCAAACGGCCCTCGCAGCCGTCGCATGATCCAATCATCAGATGCGACTCAGCCCGCGGATACCCAGGTCAACGAACCGGTGCAACGACCGAGCGTCATCCACCACGGACACCCCGACTCATGCAACGCTGCTGGTCAGGACCCCAATAACGATGCAAATAAGAACATGCATCGGATGCAATATGCGGCATTTATCACGTAACGCCGGCAGTGCGCACCTGTTGCGGACTCGAGTTGACAGAACTTGGCTGAACCTCCCACCACCTAGGGAGGTACGCCATGTCCACCACGCTCGCTATCGAGCTTTCCAACCCTACGGCTGACCAGCAAGCAGAACTGGCTGCAGTCGCGTTCCTCGCCCGCTACAGCGG
>JAJYPY010000144.1 GCA_021794995.1 Actinomycetes bacterium
GCCGCCGGGCTGAGTCCAGACACAGTCCCCCAGCGTGAGAAGATCCTGGAGGGGCGCTTAGCTCAGTTGGCTAGAGCAGCTCGCTTACAACGAGCAGGTCGGGGGTTCGAGTCCCTCAGCGCCCACTCCGAGGTCTTCACATTTGGACCTCCCACATCTTCACATTTGGGGTGTGACACTCGAGCGAACGGCCCCGTCGGGGCCGTTCGTCGCGTTCTGGCCGCCTCGAGGCGCGTGGCGACCTGAGCGAGCCGGAACGCGCGCGGGCTGGGGTGGGACTACGGCGGCGCGTTGGCGCTGGCCGCGACGAGGTCCCCGAGAGTGCGGCGGCGTCGGGGTCGGGGCCGGCCCACGAGCGGCGTGCTCCGTCGGGCCTCGGTGATCTCGTGGCGTTCGAACGCGTCGACGAGGCCAAAGTTGACGACGACACAGCCACAGGCGAGGAAGAGCCCAAGCGGTGTGACGCCCATGAGCTTGCACCAGCCGCGGACGTCGACGTTGATCCCCGCGGGGTCCTTGAGGCGTGAGTTCGAGCGCTCGACGGCGCTGCGACGGCCATAGGAGCTGCGCCAGGCGGCCGAGGGGTAGTCGTGTTTCTGGGCGGTCTTTGCGTTCACCTGGGCTGAGACGGTAAGGCTCTGCTGGGTGCAGCACGTCGGTGGGTGCTCGGGCGGGGCAAGGACCTCCGGGCGTGCGTAAGCAAGCATCATCGAGTCTGGCCGGAGCGCGCAGCGGAGCTTTCCCATCACCGCCGGGCAGCCCACCCGGTGATAGCCGTCCGCGTCGTCGGCGCTCAGCCGCCCCAGCTTGTGGCGCGAGAGCTCGGCGGCCTTGTCGTCGTGCGCGGCGGTCTCTTCCGCGCTCGCCCCGCGGGGAAGCGGTCCGATCCCGAAGAGCGCCTTTGGGGTCCCGGGGCAGTAGAGGTTGCCGTTGGCACAGATCGCGCCGGCGAAGGTGCCCTTCATGCCCCGGTCAGCTGGGTGCAGGTCGATCACGAGGCGTGCCCCGATCCGGCGAAGCGGCAACGCGAAGTGACCGGGGATCTTGTAGGCATAGCCCGAGTCGGCGAGCACGTCGTGCACGACGACGCCAGCTGTTGCGGCACCGGGTCGTGGCGGCACGAGGAGACCCGGCAGCGCCGGACGAGCTCGGGGATGGCCGACCCGTGCTCGTCGTTCACCATCGTCTGAAGCGAGAGGTAGTAGTCGAAGAAGAGCTCGTCGCGTTGCCCCGGGCCATTGCCCCGCTGTTGAGCGCCACGCAGGATGAGCATCAGGACGACGCACTGCGTCACTGACGACGGGGACGCTGTTCGGCGGTGCCTCGGCGAGCACGGCGAACCTCGAAGCGTCAGGCTGGAGATGTCCTTGGACGCGCAAGGACCCTCCCGCTGAAGTTGACACGTCGCCGGGAGGGCCCTTCCAACGATGCCGGAGGCACCGGTGCTCATGGTAGGGAACGACGAGTCGGCCGTCGAGACAGAGCTTGTGACGGGGCAGTTGAGCTGCCCTTGTTGTGCAGAGCAGCTCGGCCCGTGGGGGCACGCCCGTTTCCGGGTGCTCCGTCGCCGGGGGGGTGAGGAGGAGCGGTTACGTCCCCGGCGGGGGCGGTGTCGCGGCTGTGGGAAGACCCACGTGCTCCTTTGCGACGAGGCTCTGCTCCGGCGCCGGGACGAGGTAGCCGTCATCGGCGAGGCGATCGAGGCCAAGGCTGCCGGCATCGGGCATCGCCGGATCGCTGTCCACCTGGACGTGCCGGCCTGGAGGGTGAGGCGCTGGTTGCGGCGCTTCTCCGAACGCGCCGTGGCCATCTGCGAGCACTTCAGTCGCTGGTCCTTCGCCCTCGATATCTCGCTCAGCCCGTCCGGTCCCGGCAGGGGGGCCCTTGTCGATGCTGTCGAAGCGATCGGGGTGGCAGCTCGGGCCGCGGTGTTGCGCCACGGCCCGCGCCCGGCGTGGTGCTTTGCGAGTTTCGCCTCGGGCGGAGTGCTGCTTGCCAACGCGAGATGCCCTCTCCCGCCCGTGCCCTGAGCGCTCCAGGCTCTGCTCCTCACCTTTGGGACAGGAGGAGCCATGGAAGATGGCCGTCGAAGAGACGTCGGGTTGTTCCGCTACTCGCTGATCCGCGAGGCGGCCGATCTGGCACTTCGAAAGGCTGAGCGCGGGGCACTCGTGCGCGAGATTGCGTCACGGGACCACGTCGGAGCGGACGGCATCGCGGTCCGGGTCGGGCGCTCGACGCTCGACCGCTGGGTGCGCACCTATCGAGCCGGCGGCTTTGACGCCCTGCTCCCTGCTCCGCGAGCGAGCGCGCCCCGCACTCCAGGAAGCGTGCTCGAGCTCGCGGTGTCGTTGAAGAAAGAAGCGCCGGCGCGCACGGCGGTGTCGGTGGCCGCGATCCTTCGTGAGTCCGGCCGGGGCAGCGTCTCGACACGCACGATCCAGCGCCACTTCGCCCGTCTCGGGCTGAACACCCGTCCCGACGGCTCGCCTCCGAAGGTCTATGGGCGCTTCGAGGCAGCGGCACGCAACGACCTGTGGACCGGCGATGCGATGCACGGTCCGAGCATCAGCGGCAAGAAGGCCTATCTCCTCGCGTTTATCGATGACCATTCACGCCTCCTTCCCGGCTATCTGTGGACCTTCGCCGAGGACACGGTGCGACTCGAGTCAGCGCTTCGGCCCGGCCTCGCGGCCCGCGGCGTGCCGAAAGCAGTCCTGGTCGACAACGGCAGCGCCTTTGTCGCCGCGCCGTTCCTGCGGGCGTGCGCCGTGCTCGGGGTGCGCCTCATCCACGCCCGCCCGAGAGCCGCGACGACAAAGGGCAAGATCGAGCGCCTTTTTCGCACCGTGAGATCCCAGTTCGTCGTCGAGGTCGAGGCTCGTGGCGTGGCCAGTCTCGCCGAGCTGAACACGCTCTTCAGCGCCTGGGTCGAGGTCGTCTATCACCGCCGCGTGCACACAGAGACCGGCGAGACGCCGATCGAGCGCTTCATGGCGCCCGGGCCACCGGCCCTTCCCTTGAGAGCACAGCTGCACGAGGCGTTTCTCTGGTCCGAGACGCGCATGGTGACGAAGGTGGCAACGGTGTCTCTGCATGGGAATTCGTTCGAGGTCGATGCCGCACTCATCGGACGGCGGGCCGAGCTCGTCTTTGATCCGTTCGACCTGACGAGCATCGAGGTGCGCTTCGACGGCCGCTTCATGGGACACGCCGTCCCGTTGCGGATCAGCCGGCACACCCATCCAAAGGCGCGACCCGACGCAGTGCCCCCACCGGTGCCGACGGGCATCGATTATCTGAGCCTCCTCGCCGCTCGGCGGGCCGCTGAGACCGGTGGCAAACGCATCGATTTCGCCAATCTTGCCAAGCAGCACGACGCCAATCACGATGAGCAAACCGACATAGACGACACCGGCGAAGTCGGATCATGAGCGGCATCGAGGGCCTGCGTGCCCACTACGGCTTCGGATCCCGGATGCCCTTTGGAAAGGACCTGGCGCCTTCCATGCTGCATGTCTCGCGCTGTCATGGCGAGGCGACCGCTCGGATTTCCTGGTGCGTTTCAGAGTCGGCTATCGGCGTCATCACCGGCGAGTGCGGGTCGGGAAAGACCGTCGCCGCTCGAGCCGCGTTGTCGGCTCTTGATGCTTCCCGGCACACCACCATCTATCTCGGCGCGCCGGGTGTCGGCTTGCGTGGCATCTATGCGGCGATCACGACGGCTCTCGGCGGCACTCCCCGCTTCCACACGGCATCTCTTATCCCTCAGACCCAGGATCTCCTCGCGACGGAGGCCGAGGAGCGCGGGAAGAAGACCACGGTCGTGATCGACGAAGCGCACCTTCTCGACGCGGAGACCCTCGAGGGACTGCGCTGTCTGTCGAATGCGGCCATGGACTCGGTCGCCCCCTTCGGGCTTATCCTGCTCGGCCAGCCCGTCCTTCGCCGCCGCCTGCGCCTCGGATCCTTCGCGGCCTTGGACCAGCGCGTCGGACTGCGCTATGTGATGTCGGGGCTCGAGGGATCCGAGACCGGACCCTATATCTCCCATCACCTGTCGCTCGCCGGGCGCTCAGACACGTTGTTCTCCGACGATGCGGTCGCGCTGATCCACCAGGTGTCCCGGGGCCTTCCCCGGATGGTGAACAACCTCGCGGTCCAAGCTCTCGTCGCGGCCTTCGCCGAGCGCAAGGCAATCGTCGATGAGAGTTCGGCTCGTGCTGCGGTCGCCGAGGTGACCGAGTGCTGAGCGCCAAGAATCCGGACCAGCAAGCCTTGTTCGCTCTCGGCGGCGAGAGGGCGCCCGTTCAAAGTGCGAGCAGGGCCCGCCAGAGCGGCCCGGGCGCGCTCGCTGTCGGCGAAGCGCCGCTGGGCTGGCCCGAGCCCCCCGCGCCCGAGGCCTACAGCGGCGTGCTCGGCGAGATCGTCCGTTGCCTTGCTCCCCACACCGAGGCGGACCCGGTCGCCATCTTGGCCCAGGCACTGATCGCCGCCGGCGCACAGGTCGGCCGGGGCGCGCATGTCGCGGTCGAGGCGACCTTGCATCACCCGAACGAGTACGTGCTGATCGTCGGCGAGTCCGCAAAGGCCCGCAAGGGATCCTCCTGGGATCACGTCGCCCGGCTCATGGACATGGTCGATCCTGGTTTCTCGGCGCGCACCTCGACCGGGCTCTCCTCGGGCGAGGGCCTCGTCTGGGCGCTGCGCGACCCCGTCGGGCCGGACCCCGGCGCGGCCGATCCCCGCCTGCTCGTCGTCGAACCCGAGTTCGCCTCGGTGCTGAAGATGACCGCCCGGGACGTCAACACCCTCTCGCCGGTGCTGCGCTCGGCGTGGGACGGGCGCCCGCTCGCCCTCCTTACCCGGACGGCACCCGCCCGGGCCAAAGCCGCGCACCTGTCGGTCATCGGTCACATCACCGCAGCGGAGCTTTCCCACCATGTCGTCGGCCTCGAGGCGGCGAACGGGCTCTTGAACCGCTTCGTCTTCATCGCCGCCCGGCGTGCCCAGCTCCTCCCCGAGGGCGGCCGGCTGGACCCCCTCGCAGGCACCGGCCTTGCGGGCAAGCTCGCTTTACACCTCGAGGCGGCGAGAGGCGCCGGGCGCCTCTCCTTCAGTCCAGCCGGGCGCAAGCTGTGGTGGGAGACCTATCCGAGTCTCTCCGCGGCCGGCGCGGGACCAACTGGCGCGCTCATCGCGAGAAGCGAGGCCCACGCCTTGCGCCTGGCGCTGATCTACGCCCTCTCAGATGGCGCCCGCTCGATCGGGCCGGGACACCTGCGCGCCGGGCTGGCTCTCTGGGGCTACGGCGAGCGCTCGGCGATCTTCGCCGCGAGCCGAGCCACCGCCGGGCCGGTCGCCGGCCGAATTGCCGACGCGCTCGTCGCCGCCGGACGAAGAGGCCTCACGAGGACCCAGATCCGAGACGTCCTCGGACGCAACCACGCCGGTGTCGACATCGACGCAGCCCTCGCCGAACTCGCCGCGAAGGGCAAAGCTCACCAAAGTGACTCGAAGCCCGACGGCACCCGTGCCACCGGCCGCCTTCCCCACACGTGGATCGCGGGCTCGTTGCCCTCCTCCAGCTGAACGAGCCGGGGTCAAGCCCCGCCCCACTCCCAGAGAACATGGTCCCCGGGCCACAAGCCACCACACGGGGCTTGACGCCGGCGCCGCAACGTCCCTCAGAACCCCATCATCGATCCCAGGACCGGGCAGCACAGCTGCCCGGTCCCTTGGTCGCGCTTTCGCCCTTCGCCGAAGCGCGCTTGGATCATTTGGTCGTTCAGTCGTGCACGCCCCGATGCCCACTCCCGGTGACGAGACCGTGCTCATCCTGCGTGGCGCTCAACACCAACCGTTGAACGCC
>JAJYPY010000025.1 GCA_021794995.1 Actinomycetes bacterium
CCGGCGGGCCCCCCAGCGCGCTGCCGGCGTCCTCGGGGCGCTCGTCGTCTACCTCCCGCGTCGCATCGGCGAGGCCGAGCTCGGCCTGCTTGACGCCCTTGGTGCGTGCACCGACGTGGAGATCGTCGCCGGGGCGACCGGCGACGCCGCCGCCGACGGCCCGTTGCGCGCGCTCCTCGAGCGCGCGGCCCCCGGCCGGGCAGCACCCATCGTCGTCGGCCAGGAGGTGCCCGCTGCGTCGCTGATCCGTTCCGCGCCCTCTGCGGACGCCGAAGTGCTGATGGCGCTTCGTCAGCTCATGGGCGAGAGCGCCGGGGGCACGCCACTCGAGCGCATGGCCCTGCTGCACAGCGGGGTGGCGCCCTACCCCCAACTGGTGCACGACGCAGTGACGAGGGCCGGCATCCCGGCCTACGGCGGGAGTCCGAGGCCGCTGTCGGCCACGGTCGCCGGCCGGGTGCTGTCGGGGCTCCTGGCGCTCCCCGAGCGCGACTGGCGACGCAGCGACGTGGCGGCATGGCTGGGGTCAGGTCCATTGCTCCATGCCGGGCGACCGGTCCCCGCCGCGGAGTGGGACGTGCTCTCGTGCGAGGCGGGGATCGTGGCCGGCCGCGACCAGTGGAACGAGCGGATGACGGCGCTCAAGCGGGCGAGGCCTGCCGACGCGAGGGGCTGCGAGGAGCTCCGCGCGTTCGTCGCGTCCCTCGCGGACCGGCTGGAAGAGGTCCAGAGGTCGTGGGCCGAGTGGAGCGCGTGGGCGGATCGTCTCCTCGGGGAGCTCTTGGGTGGCCCGGCGCACCGAGCCGCATGGCCATCCGAGGACGTCGTCGCGTTCGACGCCGTGCGAGAAGCCCTCGGCGCGCTCGGGGCGCTCGACTGGATCGGTGGTGGCGCGCCGAGTCTCGGGGACGTGCGCGCCGCGCTCGGAGCCGAGCTCGACGCTCCCGCTCCGACGACCGCGCGCTTCGGTCGCGGGCTCTTCGTCGGACGCGTCGACGACGTCGTCGGGCTGGACCTCGATGTCGTGTGCATCGTCGGCATGGTCGACGGAGCGTTCCCGGTTCGCTCGAGCGACGACGTGCTCGTCCCGGACGACGAGCGCGCACGAGCGGGGCCCGGCATCCCACTGCGCGCCATCAGCGACGCCGAGGCGCGGCGTGACTACCTCGCCGCGTTGGCGTGCGCACGTGTCCGGGTGCTCTCCTATCCGCGCTTCGATCAGCGACGGGGGAGGGAGCTCCGTCCGGCTCGGGCGCTCCTCGATGCCGTCGAGCGGGTTGCCGGCGACGGGCGCAGGCGCTCGCCGCGCGACCTGCAGGCGGGCGTCCCAGCAGGCGTCCCAGCAGACGTGTACCGGTTCGTCGCCTCCTACGGCGAGGCCGTGCGGGGCGACGTGCACGACGTGCACCGCCCGCACGGCGCGAGCGAGCCGGTCTCGGTGGCCGACTGGGGGCTGCGGAGCATGACGCGCTGGGTGACCGCCGGTCGCCCCCCCGTCGCGCACTTCCTCGCGCGCACCGACCCCGCGCTCGCCGGCGCGCTCGCGGTCCGTCGGGATCGCCGTGGCGCGCGGTTCACCCGGTTCGACGGCCTCACCGAGCGTGTGGAGGTGCCGTCGCCCGAAGACGCCCTCCAGTCGGCGACGGGGATGGAGAGCTATGCCCGCTGCCCGCGCCGCTACCTGTTCGGTCACCTCCTCGGGATCACCGCACGCGTGCTGCCAGAGGCGGTCCTCCAGATCAGCCCTGCCGACAGGGGGATCCTCATCCACCGCGTGCTCGAGCGCTTCGCGGCAGCGGAGATCGCGGGCGTCCGCGCCGAGCCGGCGGAGGACGGTGACGACCGCTCGGGGGAGGACGACCGCCTCGAGGTGGAGGCGCGCGAGCGGCGCATGATGGCCTACGCCGAAGAGGAGTGTGCCGCCGCCGCCCGCCGCGGCGTGGTCGGCCACCAAGCGTTGTGGGCGCTCGAGCGATCGAGGATCCTGAGCGACCTGCGCGACTTCGTACGCTCCGATGCGAAGCTGCGGGCCTCCACCGGCGCGACGCCCCTGGTCGTGGAGCTTGAATTCGGCTCGGCGCCGGACGCCGAGGTGCCGGTGCCCATCACCTCAGGACGGTTCGTGCGCTTCCGGGGGCGGATCGATCGGGTCGACAGGCTCGCCGACGGCTCGCTCGCCGTCATCGACTACAAGACGGGCACGCGCCGCGAGCCGAGCGGGGACGACCCGCTCGGTGGTGGCACCCAGCTGCAGCTCTTCGTGTACGCGATGGCGGCGCGCGCCAGGTTCGGCGGGACACACCCCGTGCGCGCCGCCTACTGGTTCATCGGCTCGGCGGCCCCCCCGGACTGGCTGGAGCTCGACGAAGGGATCGAGCGGCGCCTCGCAACCGTGCTCGGCTCCCTCGCAGACGGGATCGAGGGCGGTCGCTTCCCCGCCCGGCCCGGACCGACGGACGGGCGGTCAGCGACGCGCGGGGCGCACTGCGGCTTCTGTCCGTTCGACGCCATGTGTCCGCCCGATCGCACGGCGGCCTGGCGACGAAAGCACGAGGATCCTGTGCTCGCCGACTATGTCGCGTTGGTGGGCACGACATGAGCGCGACCGTCCCCGTCGACCAGGACGCGAGGACGCTGATCGCCGAGGCCCTCACAGAGACCGTCTTCGCCGTGGCCGGCGCGGGAAGCGGCAAGACCCTTCATCTGGTCGAGCGGGTGTGTGCGGTGCTCCTTACCGGCACGGCGCGCATCGAGGCGATCGCTGTCATCACGTTCACCGAGGCTGCAGCGGCCGAGTTGCGTGATCGGATCGCCGACGACCTCGAGAAGGCCGCCGCGGGCGCCGACCCCGCCCGCGCGCGACGCGCCGCCGACGCGCTGGGCGGGCTCGACGGCGCGGCGATCACGACGCTCCACGGGTTCGCCCGGCGGATCTTGGCGGCGTACCCGTTCGACGCCGGGCTTCCGCCGGCCTTCGAGGTGCTGGACGAGGCGCGCTCGTTGGCCGACCTCGACGAGCACTGGGGGGACACCGTCGACGCCCTCCTCGCCCACCCTGCCAGCGCGCGCGCCGTGCGATGGGCGATGGTCGCCGGCGCCGACCTCGCCAAGCTCCGGTCGATCGCCCGTCTCATGGGAGAGCAGTGGGACCGCGTGGTCCCCCAAGGGGCGCAAGGTCCCATCTCCACAGCCCTGCCGGACCTCGACCCCGGCCCTGTGCTGCGCCCGCTGCGCAACGCCTGCTCGCTCGCCGCAGCCTGCTCGGATCCCGCTGACCTGCTGCTCGGCCACCTCGATCGGCTCGCGCCCTACGCGGCGCACCTCGAAGGAGCCGGCGACGACGAGCTGCGACTCCTCCGTCTCCTCGTCCAGGGGCCGAAGCTCGCCGCAGGTCGGCGCGGCACGCGCGACGCGTGGGGCGGGCGCAAGGACGAGGTGACGGCCCTGCTCGAGGAGGCCGAGACCGCTCGAGACCGATTGGCACGCCGGGCGGTCGACGCGGCCTTGCGCGTGGTCGGGGCAGCGCTGGGGGGCCTCGTCGTGGCGGCCGCACGACGGCGCCAGCGCGAAGGCCGCTTGCAGTACCACGACCTGCTGGTGCTCGCCTGCGACCTGGTACGCACTCACCCCGACGTCCGATGCGCGCTTCACGGGCAGTACTCGTACCTGTTCGTCGACGAGTTCCAAGACACCGACCCGTTGCAGGCCGAGCTCGTCACGATGATCGCAGCCGAGCCGCGCGCCCCGGTGGGGAGTGTCCCGTGGTGGGAGCTCGAGACGCGCCGCGGGGCGCTCTTCTTCGTCGGCGACCCGCTCCAGTCCATCTACGCGTTCCGGCGTGCGGACGTCGCCACCTTCTTGAAGACGCTCGACGAGGTCGCGACGCAAACCGCTCCGCTCGTCACCAACTTCCGGTCCGTTCCGGGGATCGTGGAGTGGGTGAACGCCGTGTTCGCGTCGCTCGTGGGCGATGGGACTCCGTCCATGCAGCCGCGCTACTCGCCCTTGGTGCCTGCACGCCAGGCGACGGGGGACGCGCCGCCCGCCGTGACCGTCATCGGCGCCGGGGTCGGACCGATCGGCCACGCCCACGACGCACGCCGCCGCGAGGCCGCCGAGCTCGTGGCGGTCCTCCACACGGCCGTCGGCGAGGGGTGGCACGTCGGGGCCGGCAACCGGTGCGTGCAGTGGGACGACATCGCCATCTTGGTGCCGTCGCGCACGTGGGTGCCCGCACTCGAAGCTGCGCTCGCGGAGGCGGGGATCGACTACCGGCTCGAGTCGAGCTCGCTCGTGTACGGCGCTCCCGAGGTGCAAGACCTCTTGCACGCGCTGCGCGCGATCGACGATCCGTCCGATCACGCGTCGGTCGTGGCCGCGCTGCGCTCGCCTGGCCTCGGATGTGGCGACGACGACCTGCTGGCGTATCGCCTCGCCGGCGGGTCCTGGGACTACCGCGCCGATCCCCCGGCGACCGTCGCCCCCGACGATCCGGTCAGATGCGGCCTCGCGCGCCTTCGGGCGCTGCACGACGAGCGCATGTGGACGGGTGTGAGCGAACTGGTGGCACACGTGGTCGACGAGCTCCGCCAGTTCGCAGCGGCGTTGGACGGTCCGCGCTGGCGCGAGGAGTGGCGGCGGCTCCGTTTCGTGCTCGACCAGGCACGCCTGTATGCCGAGACCTCGCCGGGCACCCTGCGCCAGTACCTCGCGTGGGTCGAGGTGCAGCGCGACGAGGATGCAAAGGTCACCGAGGTCGTTCTGCCGGAGGCGGACGCGCCTGCGGTCGCGATCATGACGGTGCATGCGGCCAAGGGCCTGCAGTTCCCCGTCGTCGCAGTCGTCGGGCTCGGCGCCGCGCCACAGGGAGTGCGGGGTCCGACGGTGCTGTTCGTCGACGACGGCATGGAGCTCGCGATCAACAAGGACGCCTGCACCGACGGCTACGAAGCGGCCCGCGCGGCCGCGACCGAGCTGCAGTCGCACGAGCGCTTGCGCCTCTTCTACGTGGGGGTCACCCGGGCGCAGAACCATCTCGTCGTGAGCGTCCACCGCGCGGCGGGGGTGAGAGCCTCCGTCGCCGAACGCCTCGAAGAGGCGCTCGGCGAGGCGGGTGCGCTGCCGGGCGCCCCGGCCAGTACCGGCACGTCCGAGCGGACGCTGCCCGCTGCGCCTGGGACGGTCCACCTGCTCACAGCAGGTGACCTCGAGGGCGACTCGCCAGACGCGCTCGCGCACTGGGCGACGGCGCGCGCCCGCCGGTTCGGTACCCGGCCGAAGGTCGTGGCCGCGACGGGCGTGGCAAAGGTCGTTGCCGAGCCGGCGCCCCTCGGGGTGCCGGGACCTCGAGGGGCGCCAGGGGACGGCGGGTTCGACGATGCAGCAGACCTCGGCGACGTCGCGCCGGACGCCGTTGGCGCACGCGCGCTGTGGCGTCGGGGAAGGGCGGGCACCGCGCTCGGCCGGGCGGTGCACGCGGTCCTCCAGACCGTCGACCTGCGCACCGGTGATCGTCTCGACGCGATGGCACGTGCCCACGCGACCTCCGAAGGTGTGCCCGGACGTTGGCAGGAGGTCGCGCGCCTCGCGCGCGCGGCGCTCGACAGCGAGATCGTGCGCACCGCGGTCGCGGGCCGCCACTGGCGCGAGCTCTACGTCGGGGCGCCGATCGGTGCGGGGATCCTGGAAGGATTCGTGGATCTGCTCTTCGACGGGCCCGACGGGCTCGAAGTGGTCGACTACAAAACCGATCAGGTGCGCGCCGACGACGACCTCGACCGCCTCGTCGAGCACTACCGGTTGCAGGGTGCTGCCTATGCCGCCGCCGTGGAGGCTGCCACCGGCAGGCGGGTCGTGCGCTGCACCCTCTTGTTCCTGCGAGACGGTGTGGCGGTTGCCCGGCGCCTCGTGGACCTCGCAGATGCGACGGCGACGGTTCGCTCCGCTGTTGCCGACCTGGGCAGGATGGGTTCGTAAGGCAGTTTTGCTGGGTTTCTCAGGTCATTCTCAGCCGGGAACGGCAAAGTAACGTTGCAAAGGTGTTGCCGATTGGCGCGGCGCGGGCGAGTGACGCTCCGCGGAGCGGCGACTGAGGCCGACGAGAGGAGATGGCCTGTGAGGATCCTGGTTCTTGGCGGCGATGGGTATCTGGGATGGCCGGTGGCGCTCCACCTGTCGGGTCGGGGCCACGAGGTGGGCGTCGTCGACAACTTCGCCCGGCGCCAGTACGACTTCGAGATGGGCGTCGACAGCCTGGTCCCCATCACGCACCTTCAGCACCGGGTTCGGGTCTGGGAGGAGGTCTCGGGCCTGCGTGTCGCCACGTACGTCGGCGACCTCACTGACGCACCGTTCGTCCATCGGACCATCAAGGAGTTCCACCCCGACGCCGTGGTGCACTTCGCCGAGCAGCGGTCCGCTCCGTACTCGATGATCGACCAGAACCACGCCGTCTACACCCAGGTGAACAACGTCGTCGGCACGCTGAACCTGCTTTACGCCATCGCCGACGTCGACCCGTCCATCCATCTCGTCAAGCTCGGCACGATGGGCGAGTACGGCACGCCGAACATCGACATCGAAGAGGGCTTCATCGAGATCACGCACCGGGGGCGGACCGACCTGCTTCCCTATCCGAAGCAACCCGGCTCCTTCTACCACCTCTCCAAGGTGCACGACAGCCACAACATCATGTTCGCCTGCCGCATCTGGGGCCTGCGTTCGACCGACCTGAACCAGGGCATCGTCTACGGGCAGGAGACCCCCGAGACGGTCCTGCACCCGGATCTCGCCACGCGCTTCGACTACGACGGAGTCTTCGGCACGGTGCTCAACCGCTTCTGTGTCCAAGCCGTCATCGGCCACCCGCTCACCGTCTACGGCAAGGGTGGCCAGACGAGGGGCATGCTCGACATCCGTGACACGCTGGCGTGCGTCGAGCTGGCGTGCAACAACGCTCCCGAGCCCGGGGAGTACCGGGTCTTCAACCAGTTCACCGAGTCGTTCTCGGTCCAGCAGCTCGCTGAGATGGTGGTCGATGCCTACCCTGGCAACGCGGAGGTCGTCCACCTCGAGGATCCACGAGTAGAGAAAGAAGAGCACTACTACCGCGCCGCGCACACCAAGCTGCTCGATCTCGGACTGGTGCCCCATCTGCTCAGCACCCGGACCCTCTCGGCGCTGCTCTCGGTGGTCGACCGCCACCGCGACCGCGTCGACTTGACGGCGATCCAGCCCACCGTGAAGTGGCGCAGCACCGCGAGCGCCCTGCCGACCTCGGGCGGGGTCTTGGAGACCGAGCCTTCCGACGCCTGACGGAGGCTGGCGCGTCGCGACGCGCTTCGGCAACCCGGAGGGTCGGGCGGTAGCGTCACGCGCCGATGCCATCCATCGAGCGGCGCCGCCACCGGCGCGGGATCGCGCGCCCGACGCGGACGGTGCTTGTCGCCGGTGCGGTCCTCGTGCTCCTCGTGGCCGCCCTCGTGGGTGGTGCGCTTCGCGCCGGATCGCAGTCGTCGGCGTACCAGCGCGCCATCGACCGTTCCTACGCCGCACAGATGAGGCCGATCGTGGCGCAGTCGAACGTCCTCGATCACCAGGTACGAGCGATGCTCGCCGGGGTGTCGCGCGACAGCCGCATGGTCCTCGAGGCGACGCTGGACACACTGGTCCGCTCCGCAGCGTCCCTCGCCAGTCGGGCCGAGACAGCCGTTTCCCCCGCGCCCTCGGCGGGGGCAGGCGGCGACGTGGCCCGTGCGATGGCCCAGCGCGCCCGGGCCATGGTGATGCTGCGCAGCGCCGTCAACCGGCTCCTCGGGATGGCACCGCTGCCCGTTGTCGGATCACCCGGCCCGTCTTCGGCACGTACCTCGCTCCCCGCACTCAGCAGCGCCGGCGCGGCCGACCTGCTCGCTCGAGCCGGCGCGCTGCTGCAAGCCTCGGACCGGTCGTACGCCTCCGGCCGGCGGGCGCTGCGGGCCGCACCGGGGAAGGCCGCCCTGCCGCCATCGGTGTGGGCGGCGGGCACCGTGGCGTGGACGTCGTCCAGCGCGCTCGCCCTCGTTGACGAGCTCGAGGGCTCTCCGACGCTCGCGCCGGTGCACCGGGTCGCGCTCGTGGCCCACGCACTCGCGCTGACACCGGCGCCGGTGCCCCCGGCTGCTCCCACACAGGGGGGAACGGCTGTCACCCTGCCGCCGACCGGGCGCATCGTGGTCACGGCCGTGGTGGCGAATCACGGCGACGTCTTCGAGCGGGGCATCGTCGTGCGCGCCGAGGTGCGCCCGTCGGGCGCCGGCGCGCCGAGGGTGCGCTCGGCCCGGATCACGCTCGCCGCGCGCAGCAGCGAGTCGCAGGTCCTGCCCGCGCTCCCCGTCGTGCCGGGAAGGAGCTACACCGTGACCGTGACGGTCACGCCGCCCGTCGCCAACACAGCGGGGACCGTCACCGCCGACACCATCTCGATCCGCGTCGCCCCACCCAGCACCGCCACCGTGGGGCAGCTGTATCCCTCCAAGGGCCGGGGGTCCGGGGGCACCTCCGTCACCATCCTCGGCTCGGGGTTCACGTGGGTGCGCGCCGTCGTGTTCGGGGCTGCCAAGGCGCGCTTCAAGGTCATCTCGAGCACCCAGATCATCGCCGTCGCCCCGCCGGGTACGGGTACCGTGACGGTACGGGTCGACAATGCCGGCGGCCCGTCGCCTGCGTCCCCGGGGGACCGCTTCACGTACCGCAGGTCGTGACGCGGCGCCGTCGCTGGGGCGCTGCACGTCCGGTGGGGGCGGGGGCGGGTCGACCGGACCGCGAACGGCCCCTAGGATCGCGTGGGCGCCGCGCGAGTCAACGTTCGACGGTGCCCGCACGACCGTGGGCTCACGGCCGTGCTGACCGGACAGCCACAGGAGGCGTTCGCTCGTGACCGAGAGCATCACCGTCACCGACAACCGGAACGGCGAATCGTACGAGATCCCGATCGTGAACGGCGGCATCAGCGCCACCGAGTGGGCGAAGATCCTGCCGGGCATCTGGTACTTGGACCCCGGCTTCATGTCGACCGCGGCCACCGAGAGCGCCATCACCTATCTCGATGGGACAGCCGGCGTCCTGCGCTACCGGGGCTACCCGATCGAGCAGCTCGCGGAGAGGTCCACCTACCTCGAGGTCGCCTACCTCCTGCTGCACGGCGAGCTCCCGACCGAGAGCCAGTTCGACACGTGGCGGCACGAGGTGACGTACCACACCTTCATCCACGAGAACGTGCGCAAGCGGTTCCTCGAGGGGTTCCATTACGACGCCCATCCGATGGGAATGCTCGTCTCGGCGGTTGCCGCGCTCTCGACCTTCTATCTGGACGCCAAGGACATTTTCGACCCGACGTCCCGCCAGAAGCAGATCACCCGGCTGATCGCCAAGATGCCGACGCTCGCCGCCGCCGCCCACCGCTTCAGCGTGGGCATGCCCTTCGTCTACCCCGACAATTCCCTCGACTTCCCGTCGAACTTCCTGTCGATGATGTGGAAGGTCGCCGAGCCCCATTACCAGGCGGACCCCGCGCTCGCACGGGCCCTCGACATCTTGTTCATCTTGCACGCAGACCATGAGCAGAACTGCTCGACGACCGCCATGCGAGTCGTTGGCTCTTCCCACGCGGACCCGTACTCCGCCTGCGCAGCGGCCTGCGCCGCGCTCTACGGTCCACGCCACGGGGGGGCGAACGAGGCCGTGATCCGGATGCTGTCGGAGATCGCCTCGATGGACAACGTCCCGGCTTTCGTCGCCGCGGTGAAGTCCGGGCACGGCCGGCTGCAGGGTTTCGGACACCGCGTGTACAAGAGCTACGACCCGAGGGCCACGATCATCAAGCGGACCGCCGACGAGGTGTTCGCGGTCACCGGCAAGAACCCGCTCCTCGACATCGCGCTGAAGCTCGAGGAGATCGCGCTGCACGACGAGTACTTCACGTCGCGGCGCCTGTACCCCAACGTCGACTTCTACTCGGGCCTCATCTATCAGGCGATGGGCTTTCCCCTCGAGATGTTCCCGGTCCTCTTTGCGATCCCGCGGACGGCCGGATGGCTCGCCCACTGGCAGGAAATGCTCGACCAGGACTCGAAGATCGCCCGTCCCCGCCAGCTCTACGTCGGCGCCGACGCTCGGGACTACGTGCCCAGGGCGGACCGGGGGTCCTCCGCAGGCTGATCCTGGAGGATCCGCGCGAGGCCTTCTTGGACCATCGAGACGACGAGCCGTCCTGACCGGTCGAACAAGAACCCGCGTGCGAGGCCCCTCGCCCCCGCCGCGACGGGCGAGTCGGCGTCGAACAGCAGCCACTCGTCGGCCCGGAACGGCCGGTGGAACCACATGCAGTGGTCGAGGCTCGCCCCCATGAACCGCGGATCGTCCCAGCGGACCCCGTGCGGGTTCAGGATCGTGTCGAACAAGGAGAGGTCCGACGCGTACGTCGCCACGCACGCATGCAGCAGGGGATCGTCCGGGAGCTTGCCGTCCGCTCGGATCCAGAGCCGCTGGCGGGGCTCCCTGGGTTCGCGCCGCAGCCATGGGAGCTCGCCGATGTGGCGTTGGTCGATCGGACGCGGCCGGGCATACCACTCCCCGAGGCGCTCCCGCCACGGCGCGAGTCGCTCGTTCACGGTGGGCAGCGTCTCGGGGTCGGGCGCCTCGGGCATCTCGAACTGGTGCTCGAAGCCGGGCTCGTCGTCGTGAAAGGAGGTGGAGAGGTTGAAGATCGCGCGGCCGTGCTGGATGGCCACCACCCGGCGCGTCGTGAAGGACCGTCCGTCCCGGATCCTGTCGACCTCGTAGAGGATGGGCACGGCGGGATCGCCCGGCCGAAGGAAATAGGAGTGCAGCGAGTGCACCCGGCCGTGCTCGACCGTCCGTCCGGCTGCCATCAGCGCCTGGGCGGCGACCTGGCCACCGAAGACGCGTTGGCGCTCCTCGTCCGGCTGGACGCCCCGGAAGATGTTGACCTCGATGGGCTCGAGGTCGAGCAGGCGGACGAGGAGGTCGAGGGCGTCGCTCGTGGCGGTCATGAGGGTCATGTTGGCAGGCGCCCGCGTACCGGGCGAGCTGCACCTGTCCGAACGGTCCCGGGGTGCCGCGGCCGCTACGCTCATTGGAGGCCGACCGGGTAGGGTTTCGGTTTGATGACCGAGGCTCTCGACGCCGTCTGGGCGTGGCTGCACACGCACGAGGGTCGCAAGATCTTCCGCTACACGATGACGTCGGTCATCAGCACCGGGGTGTCGCTCGTCGTGCTCGGATTCACCTTCGGTGTCCTGCGGCTGTGGACCGAGGTGCCGAGCACCATCTTCGCCAACGTCGTTGCCGCCTTCCCTTCGTACTGGCTGAACAGGAAGTGGGCGTGGGGCAAACACGGAAGGTCCCACGTCGTAAAGGAGGTGCTGCCCTTCTGGGTCATGGCGTTCGCGAGCATCGCCTTCTCGATGATCGGTGCGAGCCTTGCGCGCGACTTCGGGCGTGACTGGCACCTCCATCACTTCGAGCAGACCATCCTCGTGCTGGTCGCGAACGTGCTGTCCTTCGGCATCTTCTGGGTGCTCAAGCTGATGGTGTTCAACCGCACGTTCCGAGTCCCCACCTTGCTCGACGAGATGGACGAGCATCTGCAGGTGGAGGAGACGCACGAGGAGGCGGTGGAGTCCGGCCCCCCCAGGGACGACGCGACCGAGAGTGCCGCCGTTCGATGACGCGGCTGCGGCCGTCGTGCCCGTCGACGCGTCCGCAGCCTCGGAGGCACGGACCCGGCACGCGCAGCTGACCAAGCCGCCCGGATCCCTCGGGCGGCTGGAAGACGCCGGCGCCCGACTGGCCGCGGTCGCCCGGATCTGTCCGCCACCCGTGCCCGATCCCGCGGCAGTCGCCGTGTTCGCCGGCGACCACGGCGTCCTCGCCCAGGGAGTCACCCCCTGGCCGCAGGAGGTCACCGCCCAGATGGTGGCCAATTTCTGCGCGGGAGGCGCGGCGGTCAACGTCCTGGCTCGCCACGTCGGGGCCACGGTCACTGTCGTCGACGTCGGGGTCGTGGGCGACCTTCCAGCTGCGCCGGGGCTCGAGGTCCGCAAAGTGCGGCGCGGGACCGCAGACCTTGCCACCGGGCCGGCGATGTCCGAGGCCGACGCCGTGGCGGCGCTCGACGTCGGCGCAGACATCGCCGCGCAGCTGGTTCGCGCAGGCGCCCGCTGCCTGCTGACCGGCGACATGGGCATCGGCAACACCACGCCCTCGGCCGCGTTGATCGCCGCGTTCACGGACCGTCCGGCCGAAGAGGTCACGGGTCGCGGCACCGGCATCGACGACATGCGCCTTGCGAAGAAGCGCGCCATCGTGGCGGCCGCGGCCGCGCGCGTGGCCGGGAAGCCGCCCCTCTGTGTGCTGGCGTCGGCCGGGGGACTCGAGATCGCTGCGCTGGCCGGGTTCGTGGTCGGCGGGGCGGCAGCAGGGGTGCCAGTGCTGCTCGACGGCGTCATCGCCTGCGCCGGCGCGCTCGCCGCCGTCGCGCTCGTTCCCGATGCGGTCGGCTACCTCTTCGCGGGACATCGCTCGAGCGAGCCAGGTGCCACCGTCGCCCTGGCGCACCTGGGGCTCGAACCGCTCCTCGACCTCGACCTGCGTCTTGGCGAAGGGACGGGAGCGTGTCTCGCGCTGCCCGTGCTCCAAGGCGCCGCCAAGGTGCTGGCACAGATGGCGACGTTCACGTCGGCAGGGGTGAGCGGCAAGGAGGACACAGACCGGGCACCCGCCGGCTGATCAGTCCCGGAAGGATCAGTCCCGGAAGTTCTCGAATTGCAGCGGGATGCCGAAGTCGTCGGCCTTGCACGCGGCGATCACCGCCTGGAGGTCGTCCCGCTTCTTGCCCGTCACCCGGAGCTGGTCCCCCTGCGTCTGGGAGGTCACGCCCTTCAGGCCCATGTCCTTGATGAACTTGTGGAGCCGCTTGGCGTGCTCCTGGGAGATGCCCGCGCGGATCGCGATCCGCTGGCGTGCCGCTCCCTTCGAGGCTTCTTCGACCTTTCCGGGGTCGAGGGCCTTCAGCGACACCTGGCGGCGTACGAGCTTCTCCTCGAGCACCTGGCGGAGCGCCCCGAGGCGGTCCTCGGTCGAGGAGTGGAGCACGAGCTCGTTCGTCCCGAGATCGATGTGCGAGTCGGTCCCCTTGAAGTCAAAGCGCGTGGCGGCCTCGCGGTTCGCCTGGTCGACCGCGTTGCGCACCTCTTGCATGTCCACCTGCGACACGACATCGAAGCTCGGCATGTCGCCCACCCTAGTGACCCGGGGTCGCGGTGTCGGTGACGCCGCACGGGGCTTCGCGGGGCGACGTGCCATACGAACGCACGCGCTAACCTCAGCGCCGCGGGTCGGTGTCCGAGTGGCCAAAGGAAACAGGCTGTAAACCTGTCGGCGAAAGCCTACGGGGGTTCGAATCCTCCCCGGCCCACCACATCGCCGTCTTCGAACGTCGGCGACAAGAAGAGCAGGTCGCACGGCAGGCGGTACCCCACTGCGGTGATCGTGCCGTCGCGCACCCCGATGCGGATGAAGTCCGCGTGGTCGCACCGGCGCCGCGTCTGGGCCGAGATCTCCCGGCAGCCGGTCGCGTCCCCGTTCTGCTGACCCAGGTTCCCCGCGGGCGGCGACGCAGTCCTGGTAGGGACGGAACCGCCGATGGGGGACGGCGCCCTCCCCCTATCTCGCGCAGGCGGTGAGCGAGTTCTTGGTGCCGCGGGCCTCGTCGATGGTCGAGTCGACGTCGACGGCAAGACGTTCGTCGCTGAGATCCGGGCAGTCCCAAGATGGGCCGGATGCCCAGCAACGAACTCCGCGAGGTGCGCAAGATGTAGGAGCACGTGCCGGGCTGGGCCGCTTCCCTGCTCGGCGGGTTTGGCGAAGAAACGTACCGAGAGGTGGTGAATGTGCCAGAAACGCCAATCCCCACGAGAGTCCTGGTGGTAGACGACGAGCCGGGTATCACCGACCTCGTAGCAATGGCACTCCGGTACGAGGGGCTGTCTGTGGAGGCCGTGCACACGGGGGCCGAGGCGCTCCGTTCCGTCGCCAAGTTACGTCCGCACCTCATGGTGCTCGACGTGATGCTTCCCGATCTAGATGGGTTCGAGGTCATGCGCCGACTCTCGGGGGACCTTCCCCTCATTCCGGTCCTCTTCCTTACGGCGCGCGGCGAGCTCGAGGACAAGCTCCAAGGCTTCACCCTGGGCGGAGACGACTACCTCACCAAGCCGTTCAGAGTGGAAGAGCTGATGGCGCGCGTGCGCGCGATCCTCCGCCGAGCGCACGAGGTGGGGGAGGACAGCGGCGTCGTCCGTTACGAAGATCTGGTGCTCGACGAGGATCAGCACGAGCTCACGCGGGCGGGACAGGTCATCGAGCTCACGCCCACCGAGTTCAAGCTCCTGCACTACCTCTTGTTGAACAGCGATCGGGTCGTCTCGAAGTTCCAGATCCTCGACAGGGTGTGGGAGGACGACTACGACGGAAACGGCAACGTCGTAGAAATTTTCATCAGCTCGTTACGGCGAAAGCTGGAGGCGCATGGTCCGCGCCTCATCCACACGGTCCGTGGCGTGGGCTATCGCCTCCGCCGGCCTCCGATGCCGGGAGATGGGCACGGTTTCCTGTGACCCTTCGGTTCCGCCTACTCCTGGTCCTGGTGGGTGTCATGGCCATCGGACTGGTGGTGTCCGACGTGGTCGTGTACTCCCAGCTCCGCTTCTACTTGTTGGCCCAGGTCGATCCTCAGCTCCGAGCAGCGTCCCACGAGGTGGAGCGGGTGGTGCTTACGCGCGACGGAGTGACTCGACGAGTGCCGGCACGGACCCGGCTCGGTGGGTCGGAGAGTGCCGCGCCAGGTGTGCCTCCCACAACGACCCGAAAGGGGACCCGGGGAGGACTGATCCCTTCGGGCACCGTAGGGGAGCTGGTGGCGTCAGACGGCCGGGTGAAGGGATCACCTATCTTTTTCTTGTACGGAGGCAAGACGCCGCCGCCGCCGCTCCTCCCCCGTCCTTTGCCAAAAGTCGCGGGGGCCGGCGGGGCGATTTTTACTGCCAGCTCCGCTGGACCCGACGCGGTGAAGTACCGAGTGCTCATCCGGCCACTTCATTTCCAGAGCCTCACGGTGGCAGTGGCGGTTCCGCTCACCGAGGTGAGCCAGACGCTCGGAAGGCTGGCCCTCGTCATGGTGGTCGTCAGCGCGGCCGTACTCATCGGTCTCGGACTTCTCGCCTTGTGGATGGTTCGGCACGGTCTGCGACCGCTGGACGACATGGCAATCGCAGCCGGTGCGATCGCCGGAGGTGATCTCGGACGACGGGTGACGCCATCGGGAGGACGCACCGAGATCGGTCGCCTTGGTGAAGCCCTGAACACGATGCTGGCGGAGATTGAGGACGCGTTCGCGGCCCGTGCCGCGTCGGAAGGACGCCTTCGCAGGTTCCTCGCCGACGCGTCCCACGAGCTACGGACGCCGCTCACGTCGATCCAGGGATACGCCGAGATCTTCGATCTCGGTGCGCGAGAGAACCCCGAAGACCTGGCGATCGCCATGCATCGCATCAGGGAGGAAGCGGACCGGATGCGGGTCCTTGTCGACGACCTGCTGCTGCTGGCTCGCCTCGATCGTGAGCGCCCCCTGGTGCTCGCCCCCATGGACCTGGTCCCGGTGGTGACCGCGGCTGTCGCTGCGGCGCGCGCGGCGTCACCCGACCGGGACATGGTCTTCGAATCGCCGGTCAAAGCCGTGATCGGGGGCGACGCGGCGCGCCTCCGACAGGTCGTGGACAACTTGCTGGCGAACGCCGTCCAGTACTCCACAGAGGGGATGCCGGTCGAGATCAGCCTCGAGCAGTCCGAAGATGCAGTGCTGCTCGAAGTGGTGGATCACGGCGTCGGCATACGCCCCGAGAACGCTGACCGGATCTTCGATGCGTTCTTCCGCGCCGACTCCTCTCGTGCTCGTGTCGCCGGTGGAGCCGGCCTTGGATTGGCCATCGTGGCGGCCATCGTCCAGGGCCACGGTGGTGAAGTGGGCGTGCGATCCGCGCCTGATGGGGGCACCGTGTTCTGGGTGCGGCTGCCGGTTGACCGGGTTCCCTCGAGGGCAATCGAAGAGGCAGACATCACCGCGCCGGCGCCTGCGGTCCCGGAGGCAACGACAGGGAACCCACAGCCATCGGAAAGCGAACGCTCAGGAGGGTCCGCTTGACTCGGGCCTATGACAACGTCGGATCCAGCGAGCAGACCGGTTACCTCTCGACTTCTCGGCGGACGCCGCATGAGGGCGGTGCTGATCGTCGCCGCGATTGTCCTCGCGCTCGGGTCGGGGGCGGTGGGAATCGTCATCGCCGGCGCGACGCCGCCGTCGAAGACTGCATCGCACGCGTCCAGTTCGTTACGGCATGTTCCGAGAGCTTCGCGAAAGAAGGCGCGCGAGGCGTTTCGGGCATGCCTCTCGTCCCATGGGGTCACGCTGCCGGCGCATCCGGCGGCGGGGGGCACCGCCTCGGCTGGGAAGGCATCGGGAGGCACAGCGCGTTCGAACGCCTTCGCCATATGTCGTGCCCTGCTTGTCAGCAGCCACGGGGGAATCGGGCGGCTTCGGACCGGTCTTAGCCCGCCAACCGCCCGCCAGCAGGCGGCACTCGCCACGTACGAGCAGTGCATGGCAAGCCATGGCGTCCAGATCGCTGCCGGCTCGACGATCACCGCGGTCCGCCGCTTGCGGCGTGCGGATCCTGCCGCAGCCTCTGCGAACAAGCAGTGTCATTCGGACCTGAGTGGCGTGTTCAAGCCACCGGGCACGCACCGAGCGGGATGACACGTCCATGTCCTCGGATGGCGCTGGCGGGACACCGGGCAGTGCCAACCCCTGAACGCGGATTGCGTGGGCGGATCGTCAACTACTTGGCCAGCACGCTGTGCCTTCGTGAGCGTCCGGTCTGAGAGGAAGGGAATGGCAAGGAGCACCGGGTGGGTCACTGGAAGAAGAGTGCTTGACGCGTTCCTCGGCGCGGTGATCGTCGCCAGCGGCGCAGTTGGCGTGCTGGCCAGCAGCTCTTCTGCGACTGCAACCTCGTCGCCGAACACCGGAACCGTGACGAGGGGGACGGTGCAGGCCACGGAAAGCACGTCGGGGACCGTGGTCGCGGCCGCGACATACTCCTTGGGATTCCCCACTGCGGGGACTGTCGCTGCCATCGACGTCTCGGTGGGTCAGCAGGTCGCCCAGGGACAGGTGCTGGCCACGATGAGCCCGACAGCGGCCCAGTCGGCGTTGACTGTTGCCCAGGACAACTTGACGGCGGCCCAGGATCGACTGGCCCAGGACGAGCAAGGTGGAGCGACTCCTGCCCAGGGCTCCGCCCGGTCACCATCCACGGAGGCGACCACCACCACTCTGCCGAACCCGGCGACCATCGCCGCCGACGAGGCAGTGGTCGTCGCCGAAGAGCAAGCGGTCAACACGGCCCAGCAGGTCCTGAGCGGTACCACGCTGGTGGCGCCGGCTGCTGGCACGATCACTGCCATCAACGCTCAGGTCGGACAGACGATCGGCGCGGGGGGCAACTCGACGGGTGCGAAGTCGTCAGGCGGCGCAGCCACCGCGTCTGGGAGTCTCGCCGGTGCTGGCTCGGCCAAGAGCTCGGCGGTGGGCGTGTCTTCTGCCGGAGACGTCATGACGCTGACCGATCTCTCTCAGCTCGACGTCACATGTGACGTGGCTGAGGCGAACATCGGGGCGATTTTCCAGGGCCAGCCGGCCACCGTCTCTTTGAACGCGCTCCCCGGGCATGAGTTCGCGGCAACCGTGGCCTCGGTGGCACAGATCGGGACGACGTCGGGCAGCGTTGTGACGTTCCCGGTGACCCTGGCGCTGCAGCATCCGACCAGCGCCGTGAAGCCAGGCATGTCGGCAACAGTGACGATCGTCACCTCGTCGGTGGACAATGTGCTTGCCGTGCCGTCCAGCGCGGTGCACGGCACCGGAAAGATGGGAACGGTCACGGTCCGTTCGGCCAAGGGTGTCGACTCCCGGGTAACGGTCGTCATCGGCCTGGCGGGCACATCGACCACCGCCGTCTACGGGGACCTCGTGGTGGGCGAGACCGTCATCCTCCCCTCGGTGTCCATCTCGGCACCCGTCACAGGAGCAATCACACGGAGAGCGGCTCGCACGCTTGGAGGGCTCCCCGGCGGCCTTGGCGGCCACGTCGGCCGCTCCGGCGGCGGAAAGCTCGGTCGTCGAGGATGACGGCCCCGTTCGTCAGCGCCCCGGCCATCCAGCTCCGCGGAGCGGTGAAGACCTATGGGACGGCGCACAGCGCGGTCCACGCTCTGCGGGGGGTATCGCTCACGGTACGCCGCGGCGAGCTCGTCGCCATCGTCGGGGCGTCGGGCTCGGGCAAGAGCACCCTCATGAACGTCCTCGCCCTGCTAGATGACGTGAACCGGGGGAGCTATCGGCTCGACGGCGTCGACGTCCGGCACCGGACCGAGGACGAGCTGGCGGAGATTCGCAACAGCCGGATCGGGCTCGTCTTCCAGGCATTCAACCTCCTCCCGGGATCGAGCGCACTGCGCAACGTCGAGCTCCCGCTCGTGTACTCGGGAGTCCGGCGGGCCGAGCGGGAGCGACGGGCACTCGAGGTCCTCGAGATGGTCGGACTGGACAGGCGGGCCCACCACCTTCCTGCAGAGCTCTCCGGCGGAGAGCAGCAGCGGGTGGCCGTGGCCCGCGCGGTGGTCAACGACCCCGCGATCGTGCTGGCCGACGAGCCGACCGGGAACCTCGACACCGTGGCCTCGGGGTCCGTGCTTGGGGTGCTGCGCCGGCTCAATGGGCAAGGCAGGACGGTCGTCGTGATCACCCACGAGCACGACGTCGCGGCATTTGCCAGCCGGGTGGTGGAGATGCGCGACGGGCGCATAGTCGCTGATCGCCCTCAGAGTGTGTCGGCAGCACCGTCGTGTACCGGCGCCGGGGGTCGAACGGCTTGAACAGGTTCGACTCGCTGCAGATCGCTCTCAGAGGTATCGCGGCCAACAGGCTCCGGTCGTCGCTCACCATGCTCGGGATGCTGATAGGAGTCGCCTCGGTCATCCTGCTTGTGGCGGTGGGCAACGGATCCTCGGCTGCGGTGGAGGCAAAGATCCAGGAACTCGGTACGAACCTCTTGGTCGTCGCCCCCCGCGCGACGTTCAGCAGCACCGGAAGTCCCACCCCCCCCACCTCCCTCACGCGGGCCGACGTCCGAGCCCTCGAGAACCGGACGACGAACCCGGACGTCGCTGGCGTCGCCCCGGTGATCAGCACCTCGGTCACGATGGCGTACGGGAACAGCACCTACACGCCGTTGGACTTCGTCGGTACGACGCCTGCCTACCGGTCGATGCACGGGTACTCGCTCGCCGGGGGATCGTTCCTACCCGCCAGCAGGTGCAGTCGCACGCCCGGGTGATCGTGGTGGGCCAGACAGTGGTGCAGGGATTGTTCGGCGGTGCCGATCCGATCGGGGACCAGGTCCGATGCGGTGCTGCGAACTTCGAGGTCATCGGTGTGCTGACCCCGAAGGGATCGAACGGAGTGCAGAGCCTCGACAACATCGTGATGGCCCCCTACACCTCCGTCCAGGATCAGATCAGTGGCTACGGCCCGTACTCCTCCATCGACCTGGAGGCGGCGTCGGCCAGCCGGGCGACAGCAGCGCAGGCAGAGGCTGCCGCCACCGTGGAATCGGTCAACCACACGTCTGCAACGTCTCCGGGGTTTGAAGTGGTGAACCAGGCGACGCTGCTGCAGACCTCGAGCGCGGCGCGACAGGTGTTCACGGCCTTGCTCGGGGCCGTCGCGGCGATCTCCCTCCTGGTTGGAGGCATCGGTGTGATGAACATCATGTTGGTGTCGGTGACCGAGCGCACCCGGGAGATCGGCATTCGCAAGACCGTCGGAGCCCGCCGGGGCGACATACTGACCCAATTCCTGGCCGAAGCGGTTCTGCTGTCGATGCTCGGCGGGATCGCCGGCGTGGCCGTCGGCCTGCTCGGCAGCACGTTCAAGATCGAGGGGATACAGCCCGTGGTGGCGTGGTACTCGGTCGGTTTGGCCTTTGGCGTCTCGGTGGCCGTCGGCCTGTTCTTCGGCCTGTACCCAGCAAGCCGCGCTGCGGCGCTTCCGCCAGCAGTGGCGTTGCGCCGGGACTGAGGAACACACGCACGGGTTGGAACTGGAAAGGAAGATCCGATGGATCGGGAGAACGACGAAACGCGCGCCGAAAATGGGACGACCGCTCCGGACCGAGGTGGTGGCGCATCCGCGGAGCGGTCCGGAGCCGCACACGAGGTCGACGGCTCCGACGCCGACTGGGACGACGAAGAGGAAGCAGCCGAGCAGGCGCGTCGGGCGAACCGGGAGCTCGCCAAGCGTGCACGCCGGTTGACTGGAACCCTTGCACTGGTGGCAGTCCTGGGCGTGGGCTTCGCTCTCGGCGTGCTCTACGAGAAGTACGGAGGTCACAACGCGTCGGCCAAGCGCCACGCTGTCGCCGCTGACTCGGTCGGCCGGCGGCCCGGCGGTCGTCGCCACGCCACCGGGCCGGGAGGAGGTGCCGTCATCGGTACGGTCACCTCCATCTCGGGCGGTACCCTTTATGTTTCCGAAAAGTCGGGAAGTGCCTTGGTGAGAGTCGTGACGGGACCCTCGTCCACCGTCACGGTTCCTTCCACTGCGACTGTGTCGAGCATCCAACCTGGCGACGTGGTCATCGTGAAGGGAGCCAAGCAGGCGGATGGCAGCTACATGGCTGGCACCATCAGCGACAGGGGATCTCCCGGTACTGGGCAATTCGGCACAGGCTGAGGATCGCGCCGCACCGCAGCGCCGGCCGACGAGGGGCGCGGTCCAGTGGCGACGGTGAGCCGGTCCGTATGCGGGTTCTGTCCAGTCTCCGAGAATGGGCTTGTTGGTCTTGCGACGCGGCTCGGGTCAGGGTCCCAATTTCGGGCTGGGAACCTCCCGGAGCGGCTTGGTGGAAGGAGCGGGGTCCGTCACGTGCACGAGGCATGACGGGTCGTGGAGAGCGCTTCGCGAGAGGACGACGGGCTCAGTTGCCAGGCATGCCTTCGCCGAGGAGCTCGGCGCGATGGTCTTCGGGCCCGATCGGGCGCGTTCGATCACTTCGCCGCTCCCGCCGCCGTTGCGGGAACCGAGGCCGACCGCCGGCCCGAAGGTCACGCGAGCCCCCAGTTCACCAAACGTTCATCGTCAGATTCCCGACCTGACACCTCGCGTTCGTGTGCGGGAAATCTGGGTTGGTCATGCTGACCACGGATCAGCCGATGCTGATGTCGTGAGCGCCTGTCGACGTGACAGGGAGAGGAGAGCGGCTGTGAGCGAACAGATGGCGTCAGTCACCGAGCTCTACCGCCCGCTGGACGAGGCGGAGATCGGTCGCAAGCACTGGCTGACGGTCTTCACCGCCGGCATGGGGTTCTTCACCGACGCCTACGACCTGTTCATCATCGGGACGGTCACGGTGCTTCTGACCCCGATCTACCACCTGAGCACGAACCAGATCTCGCTCTTGAACTCGATCTCGCTCTTGGCCTCGGTGGCCGGGGCGCTCACCTTCGGCAAGCTGATGGACAAGTGGGGCCGAAAGCGCATGTACGGCGTGGAGGTGGCGATCCTCGTCGTCGGCGCCATCTTGTGCGCCTTCGCCTGGAACTTCACCTCGCTGTTCATCTTCCGTCTCATCGTCGGCTACGGGGTGGGCGGCGACTACGCCACCTCGGCCGTGATCACCTCGGAGTACGCGAACCGCAAGTCCCGGGGCAGGCTCGTTGGGTCGGTGTTCGCCATGCAGGGGCTCGGTCTCCTGGCCGGCCCGGCGATCGCCTCGATCTTCCTCAGCGCCGGGGTGCCGGACACCATCGCCTGGCGGCTCATGCTCGGCCTCGGCGCCATCCCGGCCGCCTCGGTGATCTACCTGCGTCGCAAGATCCGTGAGACCCCTCGTTACACCTTGAGCATCCAAGGCGACGAGGCCGCCACCGCGACGACGATCGCGTGGGTGACCGGCCAGCAGCCGGCGGTCCGGGCGAACGGAGCGGGGCGAGCGATGGTCGGCGCGACCCCGAGCGGTCCGTCCAACGCCAACGGCAACGCCAACGGCAACGGCAACGGTCTTCGGGCGAAGCTCACGTCCAAGCCGTTCTTGTTGCGCCTGATCGGCACGGCCGGCAGCTGGTTCCTCTTGGACGTCGCCTTCTACGGCAACTCGGTGTCGAGCCCCCTCATCTTGAAGCTGCTCCAGCCCACAGGCACCCTGCTCGACCACACGCTCATCTCGCTCGCCATCTTCGCCGTCGCCGCCTTCCCCGGCTACTGGCTGGCGGTCTTCTTGATGGACCGCATCGGAAGAAAGCGCATCCAGTGGCAGGGCTTCGCGGTGATGGCAGCAGCCTTCGCGCTCATCTGGCTGCTTCCCGACGGGGCGACGGCGGTGGGAGTGTTCTTGCCGCTGTTCGCCATCAGCTACTTCTTCACCGAGTTCGGGCCGAACATGACGACCTTCGTCTACCCCTCCGAGGTGTTCCCGACCTCGGTGCGTGGCACCGGCGACGGCATCTCGGCTGCCGCCGGCAAGACCGGGGCGTTCTTGGGTGCGCTGCTGGTGCCCCACCTGCTCACCTCGGTTGGGATCAGCGGGGTGATGGGGATCATGGCAGCGGTGTCGGTGGTCGGCGTCGGCCTCACCTTGGTCGCCCTTCCCGAGCCCAAGGGACAGACGCTCGAGTCGGCTGCCGCCGAGGAGGTCAAGCCCGAGTTGGTCGCCGCCGCCTCGTCGATCGGATGACGTCAAGGCCGACCGATAGGGTCCAGCTGCCTTGGTGGTGAGGACTCGGGAGGGATAACTGGGCTCGCTCACCGGGCTCGCTCACCGGGCTCGCTCACCGGGCTCGAGGCAGCGCACGATCATGCCCTCGGCCGATGCCGTCGGTCAGGCGGTCAGGGCGGAGACGGGTGTCGAGGTCGCGCGTCGGGTGGCCAGCGCGGTCTCCGTCGCCACGACCAACATCCACAGGAGCGCCACCATGGCGAGATGGACGTCTGCCCACGACGGGGCGCCACGGGTGAGCGCGCTGGCGGCACCGAGCGCGGCGACGGCGACGTAGGTGCCACCCGACGCCAGGGCGGCCACCCGCCACGCCGGCCAACCGGCAGTCGACCGCCATCGGCTCCACACGAAAGCGACCAGCGTGACGCCGGTGAGACCGGCGAGCGAGCGATGGAGCAGTTGCCAGTCGGCGAGACCGGTCGCAGACGATGGGCAGAGCGGCCACGACGGGCACGCGCCGGCGCCGGCGTTCGCAACCACCAGGCTGCCGCCGACGATGGTCGCGAGGGTGACCACCAGCAACGCGGCTCCCCATCGCCCCACGTTCGCAAGGGACCACGAGCCGCGTCGGCCACGAATGGCCGCGACAGCCGTCACGACCGTCGCGGCCAAGAAGACGAGGCCGACGACCAGGTGGACGGCGACCGTCCACGGCGCGTTCTTGGCGAACACCGTCAACGCGCCGAGGGCCGCTTGGACGAGCACGAGCGCCGCCGCTACGGCGGCCGGGGCGAAGGCCGTGCGGCGAGCCCGGGACCGGCGCGCCAGGAAGGCGGTGGAGAAGGTGCCGACGGTCACCAGCGCCACCAGGTAGCGATGTGACTGCTCGAGCAGAGCGTGGAACCGGTCGACCGGGCCGATGTGGCCGTAGCAGAGGGGCCAGCTCGGGCAGCCCATCCCCGAGTTGGTGACCCGCACCGTGCTGCCAAGGACGACGAGGGCGTAGGTGGCGACCATCGTGGCGATCGCCAGGGCCACGACGGCACGGTCGGGTCCTGCGCGGCGCCTCCTCGCCAGATCGCCCGACGGTTCGGAGGAGAGCTCGGCATCGAGCGATGCGCTGCCGTGCTGCACTTCGACCACCTCCTCGAGCTGCTCGCCGCGGGCACATGCCGCCCGTGTGTCCAGTGGCCCGCGTCCGTCATCTCGCCGGGCGGCGCCATGCATGACGTCAATTCCTATCTTGAGGCGGGCTTTCTTGATCGCGTTGGTGTCTATGATAGAGGAGATATGTTTAAAATAGGAGGTTCTAAAATCCGACACTTCCGTCCAAGCTTCCTGAAGCGCCTTTTCAAAGGACATGACTTTTATGTCGTGGCTTTGAATGAGTTCAAGCCTTCTCTCGATGTCGCTGGTCACATCCGGCGGGGCTGAACCGGCCCGTCAGCGGCTCGCCGTTGCCGCGCGCCGACGGCAGGCTGTGCACCGGCGTCGAATAGCTGCGTCCGGTGGAATCGATGAAGGCCGCCTGCTGCGTGGTGCGGCCCGCGGCGGCGGCGCAGAAGCCGTCGCCTTCCCGGAAATTCAGCTCGGCGGCATCGATGTCGTGACCCTTGGCCGCGCGCACCCAGCCCTTCTGGCTCAGCACCACGGTCACCGGCTCGGA
>JAJYPY010000145.1 GCA_021794995.1 Actinomycetes bacterium
GCGGCGCGGCGCCTCGGCGGCGACCCCCCGTCCGGCGGCGACCGGGCACAGCTGAGGGTGGCGCAGATGGATGCCCTGGCGCTCGGTGTCGCAGATGGCACCTTCGACGCCGTCTGCTCGTCGCACCTCATCGAGCACTTCAACGACCCTGCGCCCCACGCGGCCGAGGTCGCGCGCGCGGTCGCGGACGATGGCACGGCGTTCTTCTTGACCCCAAACGCGCCGTGCGACTTCGAGAACCCGTTCCACCTGCACCTGTTCGAGCCCAACGAGCTCGGACGGCTGCTCGGACGCTACTTCGAGGACGTCTGGGTCGGCGGGGTGGACGGATCGGCGCGCGTGAAGGCCGACTTCTCGGCCCGGCGGGCCAAGGCGCAACGGGTGCTCCGCCTCGACGTGCTGGACCTCCGCCACCGCATGCCGCGCCGCTGGTACGTCTGGCTCTACACGCGCCTGCTGCCGCTGGCGTACCGGCTCGTCGCGCGGGGCGACACCGGGGGGGCGACGGGGATCACCGCGGACGACTGGTTCGTCACCGACGACGTGGACGCGACGACGCTCGTCCTCTTCGCAGTGTGCCGCGCTCCGCGGCGCGACATCGGCGCGGCGGAGGGACGCCGGTGGCGAGCGACGTGACGGTCGCGATCGGGCTGACCGGCGGCATCGGATCGGGCAAGTCCACCGTCGCCGACTTGTTGGCCGAGCGCGGTGCACACCTCGTCGATGCCGATGAGATCGCGCGTGAGGTCGTCGTCCCCGGCGCCCCGGCGTACGCACCGCTCGTGGAGCGCTTCGGCCCGGGGGTGCTCGCGTCCGATGGCACGGTCGACCGCCAGAGGCTCGCGGCGCTCGTGTTCGGCGACGCGACGGCGCTCGCCGACCTGAACGCCCTCACCCATCCGCTGATCGGCGCGGCGATGGCCCAGCGGCTCGCCGCGCTCCGGGGGACGGGCACCCCGATCGTCGTGGTGGTCATCCCGCTGCTCCGTCCCGAGCACGTCCACGCGCTGGGGCTCCGCGCCGTCGCCGTCGTGGACTGCCCGGAGGAGCTCGCCGTCGCGCGGCTCGTGACCCTGCGCGGCATGGACGAGGGCGACGCCCGCGCGCGGGTGGCGGCGCAGCCGACGCGCGCCGAGCGCCTCGCGCTCGCGGACTACGTGGTCGACAACTCCTCGGGGCTCGACGAGCTCGCCACTGAGACCGGCGCGCTGTGGACGTGGGCCATGTCGCTGTGTGACGCGGGATGAGGGGCGCCGCGGCTGTCGCCGGGGCTCCGTCCCATGGGTGATGCGCTAACATATGATGCGTGCGCACCACCTTGAACGTCGACGACGACGTGCTCATTGCCGTCCGCGAGAGGGCACGGCGGGAGGGACGCTCCGCCGGCGAGCTGCTCTCGGAGCTGGCGCGGCAAGCGTTGAGCGGCGACAGCCGGACGGTGACGCACGGCGCGTCGCACCACGGCTTTCGACCCCTCCCGCATCGCGGTCCGGTGGTGTCGAACGCGCTCATCGACCAGCTCCGTGAAGAGGAACCTGGATGACGCGCGCCCTGCTCGATGTCAACGTGCTGCTGGCCCTGCTCGACAGCGACCACGTCGACCATCGTGCGGCCCACCGCTGGCTCGATCGTGAGATCGAGGGAGGGTGGGCCTCGTGCGCGATCACCGAGAACGGCTTCGTACGCGTGGTCAGCCAGTCCCGTTATCCGAGCCCCGTCCCGCCCGCTCAGGCCGTCGAACTGCTGTCGAGCGCCTGCCAGGGCGAGCACCACGAGTTCTGGGACTGCGACCTGAGCCTGCTCAACCCGATGATCCTCGACGCGACGCGCCTCCACGGCTCTCGCCAGGTGACCGATGCGTACCTGCTCGCGCTGGCCGTGCGGCACGGAGGGCGCTTCGCGACCTTCGACCGTTCGGTGCCGATCTCGTCCGTGAAGGGCGCGAGCAGCGACCACCTGCGCATCCTCTGAGCCACGCCGTCAGCGGTCTGATCCGACTGCCGCGTATGGGCCGGCCGGTACGATCGAGTGGATGCCCCCGCTCAGCGTCGTGTCGCCGTTCCGGCCGGCCGGCGACCAGCCGGCGGCCATCGCGGCGCTGGTCGAGGGGGTGCGCCGCGGCGACCGCTACCAGACCCTCCAGGGCATCACCGGGAGCGGGAAGACGGCCACGATCGCGTGGACCATCGAGCAGGTCCAGCGGCCGACGCTCATCATCGAGCCCAACAAGTCGCTCGCCGCGCAGCTCTCGTCGGAGCTCCGCGACCTCTTCCCCGGCAACCGGGTCGAGTTCTTCGTCTCCTACTACGACTACTACCAGCCCGAGGCGTACCTGCCGACGACGGACACCTACATCGAGAAGGACTCCTCGATCAACGACGAGATCGACCGCCTCCGACATGCGACGACGTCCTCGCTGCTCCTGCGGCGCGACGTCATCGTGGTGGCCTCGGTGTCGTGCATCTACGGTCTCGGCTCGCCCGAGGAGTACAAGGGGCGGATCCTCGGCGTCCAGGTGGGCCAGCAGGTCGACCAGCGCGACCTCCTGCGCCGCCTCGTCGACCTGCAGTACGCGCGCAACGACCTGAACCTCGTCCGCGGCACCTTCCGGGCGCGCGGCGACACCGTCGAGGTCCATCCCGCGTACGAGGAGGCGGCGCTGCGGATCGAGCTGTTCGGCGACACCGTCGAGCGCATCGTCCCCTTCGACGTCCTCACCGGCGAGATGGGGGAGGAGATGGAGGACGTCGTCGTCTTCGCGGCCACCCACTACGTGGCGGGCGACGAGACGATCCAGCGGGCGATCGCGTCGATCGAAGTGGAACTGCGCGACCGGCTCTCGCAGTTCCAGCGCGAGGGCAAGCTCCTCGAGGCCCAGCGGCTGCGCGCGCGGACCGAGCACGACCTCGAGATGCTGGCGGAGACCGGCGTGTGCTCGGGGATCGAGAACTACAGCCGCCACCTCGACGGCAGGAGCCCGGGGGAACCCCCCTTCACGCTGCTCGACTTCTTCCCGGAGGACTACCTGGTCGTCATCGACGAGAGCCACGTGGCGGTGCCCCAGCTGCACGGGCAGTGGGCGGGGGACCGCTCGCGCAAGGAGGTGCTCGTCGAGCACGGTTTCCGGCTCCCTTCGGCGATGGACAACCGGCCACTGCGCTTCGAGGAGTTCGTCGAGCGCGTCCCCCAGGCGATCTTCGTCTCGGCGACGCCGAGCGCCTACGAGCTCGAGCATTCGGCGCAGGTCGTCGAGCAGGTCATCCGGCCGACCGGGCTCGTCGACCCCGAGGTGGTGATCCAGCCCACCCGCGGGCAGATCGACGACCTCATGGCGAGGATCGAGGACGCGATCTCGCGCGGCGGACGCGTGCTCGTCACCACGCTCACGAAGAAGATGGCCGAGGACTTGACCGACTACCTCGCCGACGCGGGCGTCCGGGTGCAGTACCTGCACTCGGACATCGACACGATCACGCGCGTGGAGATCCTCCGGGAGCTTCGCCTCGGCAACATCGACGTCGTGGTCGGGATCAACCTGCTGCGTGAAGGGCTCGACCTTCCCGAGGTGTCGCTGGTCGCCATCCTCGACGCCGACAAGGAGGGCTTCTTGCGTTCGGCCCCTTCCCTCATCCAGACGATGGGCCGCGCCGCGCGCAACGTCGACGGCCTCGTGGTCCTCTACGCCGACGTGATCACCGACTCGATGCGCGAGGCGGTGGGGACGACGCAGCGCCGGCGGCAGCGCCAGATCGCGTACAACACCGAGCACGGGATCGACCCGCAGACGATCCGCAAGCGCGTGACGGACATCCTGGAGCGGCTGCGGGGCAGCGCGGAGGGCACCGGCCGAGCGAAGCGCAGCCGGGCGGACGTGCGGGGCGGCAAGGCGGCGAGGACCGTCCGGACCCGCGCCGCGGTCGGGGGCCGCGGCTGGGCACCAGGTCTGGAGCCGACCGAGCTGCCACCCGAGCTCGCCGAGCTCGCCGCGGACCTCGAACGCGAGATGCACGCTGCCGCCGCGGACCTGCGCTTCGAGGAGGCCGCGCTCTTGAGGGACGAGCTGGCCGCGCTGCGCGAGCGGGGTGCGGCGGCTGAAGCGCCCGACGGGGGACGTCGGGTCCCTGGCCTCCGGCCAGTGCGGTCCGGATCCCGCACGGACAATGACGCCCTGTCCTCTTGAGTTCCCTCCGCACCAGCCACCCGTCCTGCGTTCCCCACCCGTGCTGCGTTCTGCATTCCGCAGGTCGGCAGACCTCTTCAGAGGGAATCTCGACGGGGGTCGCGCCACGTGAAGCGGGAGACTGTGCACTGGCCGGCACGTGGATGGCCCAACGTGATCCCATGCTTGTGGCGGAAGGGTGGTCCCATCCTCCTGGCGGGTGACACCACCGGTTCGGCGTGCACCGGGAGTGCATCGCGGTGATCAGGCGAGATCGAAGCGGTCGAGGTTCATGACCTTGTTCCACGCCTCCACGAAGTCACGCACGAACTTCTCCGCGGCGTCGTCGGCCCCGTAGACCTCTGAGATGGCGCGGAGCTGGGAGTTCGAGCCGAAGACGAGGTCGACGGCGGTGCCCGTCCACCTGAGCTCGCCGGTGGCGCGATCGCGACCCTCGGCCACGTTCTCGGATGAGGCGGATGCCTTCCACTCGGTCCTCATGTCGAGCAGGTTCACGAAGAAGTCGTTGGTAAGCGTCTCGGGCCGGTCGGTGAAGACGCCATGCTGGGATTGCCCGAAGGTGGCGTTGAGGGCCCGCATGCCGCCGACGAGGACCGTCATTTCGGGGGCGGTCAACGTCAAGAGGTTCGCTCGCTCGATGAGCAGGTGCTCCGGGGCAAGCTTCACTCCGGCCCGGAGGTAGTTGCGGAACCCGTCGTGGGTGGGTTCGAGCACGGCGAAGGATTCGACGTCGGTCTGCTCCTGGGAGGCGTCCGTGCGGCCGGGCGCGAAGGGCACCATGACGTCCTGGCCGGCTCTCTTGGCCGCTGCCTCGACCGCCGCGCAGCCGCCCAGGACGATCACGTCGGCGAGGGAGACCCTCGTGCCGCCGGACTGTGAGCGGTTGAAGTCCTGCTGGATCTGCTCGAGGGTCTGGAGCGCCCTCACCAGGTCGGCCGGCTCGTTGACCTCCCAGTCCCGCTGCGGTGCGAGGCGGATCCGTGCCCCGTTGGCCCCGCCACGTTTGTCGGTGCCGCGGAAGGTGGCCGCCGACGCCCAGGCAGTGGAGACGAGCTGGGAGACGGACAGCCCCGAGGCGAGGATCGTGGCCTTGAGGGCGGCGATGTCGGCCTCGCCGATCAGCTCGTGATCGACGGCGGGGACGGGGTCCTGCCAGAGCTGCACCTCCGGCACCCACGGGCCCCACAGCCGCGAGACCGGCCCCATGTCGCGGTGGATGAGCTTGTACCACGCCTTGGCGAACGCCTCTGCGAGCTGGTCGGGGTGCTCGTGGAAGCGTTTGGCGATGGGCGCGTAGATCGGGTCGAGTTTCAGCGCCAGGTCCGTCGTGAGCATCATGGGTGCGTGGCGCCTCGACGGATCGTGTGCGTCGGGCACGGTGCCCTGGGCCGAGTGATCCTTCGGAGTCCACTGCTTCTTGCCGTCGGGGCTCGTCGTCAGCTCCCAGTCGTAGTTGAACAGGTTGTCGAGGAAC
>JAJYPY010000146.1 GCA_021794995.1 Actinomycetes bacterium
GGCGCGGGGACGCCGGTGTGCTGCCGCGGGGCGCCCGCCCCGATGCTCAGCCACGGCGCTCAGTCACAGCTCGGGCCCGGCTCGGGCCCGGCTCGGGCCCGGCTCGCCCCCGGCGCCGCCCCGATATCGTCGCCACTCGACACGGGAGTCCCCGACACGAAGGGAGCGCACGATGACCGATGCCATGAAGGCGGAGACGATCCGGATCGCCGGCAACCACGGCGACGAGCTCGAGGCGTACTTCGCGCAGCCGCTCGGCGACGGTCCCTACGGGGGCGTCGTCGTCATCCATCACATGCCCGGATACGACGAAGGCACCAAAGAGATCGCCCGGCGCTTCGCGGCGCACGGATATCTGGCGCTGTGTCCCAACCTCTACAGCCGCGAGGGCATCGGGAGAGACCCCCAGGAGGCGGCAGCCGTCGCTCGGGAAAAGGGAGGGGTCCCCGACGACCAGCTGGTCGGCGACGTCGAAGGCGCGGTGCGGTACCTGCGCAGCGTCGAGCGGTCCAACGGGAAGGTCGGCACCATCGGGTACTGCTCGGGCGGGCGGCAGTCCTTGCTCGCGGCGTGCCGCCTCCCCCTCGACGCCGCCGTCGACTGCTACGGGGCGTTCGTCGTCAACGAGCCGCCCCCAGAGGTCCCGCTCAACGTGAGTCCGATCGTCCATCTCGTGAAGGACCTCTCCTGCCCGCTTCTCGGTCTCTTTGGGGCCGAGGACCAGCATCCCTCGCCCGAGGAGACCGCCGCGCTCGCACGTGCGCTGGAAGAGGCGCAGAAGGCGTTCGAGTTCCACACCTTCGAGAACGCCGGCCACGCCTTCTTCGCCACCGACCGACCGATGTACCGCCCCGAGGCGGCAAACAAGGGATGGCCCATCGTCTGGGACTTCTTCCAACGCACGTTGAGCTGAGCGGGCGGCGACCTCGCCGCGGTGAGTCACCGGGCCCCGAACGGCTCGCGAGCGGGCGTGATCGACGGGCCCGCCCCGTTGCCGTGGCTGTCGGCGGACCGGAGGCTGTCGGCGGCCCGGAGGCTGTCGGCGGACCGGAGGCTGTCGGCGGACCGGAGGTCCACGCCCACGCTCTCAAGCGCCTCGAAGAAGTGCGTATCCCATTCGGCGGCGCTTCCGACAGGCCAGGGCGCCAGCGCGGGCTGTCGGGCGAGGAGCACCCGCACGGCCGCTTTTACGGACTCGGCATCGGGCGAGCACGCGAGGGCTCCCCCCTGCTCGAGCTCGTGCAACGTGTTCTCCCGGCCATGTCCGGGCACCACGTCGAGGAGGACCAGCCTGCGCCCGACCACCCTCGCCTCGTGGCACGTCTGACCCGGTGACGTCACGACGGCGTCGGCGGCAGCCATGAGCTCGGGTACCCGATCGGTCATGCCGAACGCGCGCACCCGACGGCTGCGCTCGGCGACCGCACGGAGTCGACCGTGGAGCCGGCGGTTCATCCCCGCGACGGCCAGCACCCAGTACCCGGCGCTGCCGAGCGCGTCGGCGGTCTCGCCAAGTGGTCCGAGGCCCCAGCCGCCCGCCATGAGCAGGATGCACGGCGCGTCGCGTGGGATTCCGAGCGCAGCGCGCGCCGACGACTTGGAGGGTGCGTCGTAGAACGGCGGACGAACGGGCGGCGGAACCACGGCGATCGAGGCGTCAGGGACGTAGCGCCGCACGGTCAATGCCGTCATCGGGGAGCACACGACGTACAGGTCGGTGCCGTCGGCGACCCACATCCGGTGAGCGCTCGCGTCGGTGCACACCGCGACAGTGGTGAGATCCGGACGCTCCTTTTTCACCGCACCTGCGGCGGAGACGCCCGTGGGGAAGACCGAGACGACGATGGGCCGCTCCCCCGCGCGATCGACGGCTTCCCTGACACCGGGCAGCACCTGGCGCAGCGCAGCGCGCTCGAGCGTGCGGGGCACCCACGTGCCGCTTCGCAGGTGGCCGAAGTGGAAGGCGTCGTAGAGCGCCGGAACCGAGATCATGCGCCGGAAGGCGCCGGTTCCCAGGCGTGCACCGGCGCCGCCCAGCATCGACATGCAGTCCAGGACGTCAGCTGCGACCCCGACGCTTCCCAATGCGTCCTGGCACGCCTCGGCAACCGAATCGTGGCCCTTCCCGATCGACCCCGAGAGGATGACCGCAGCATCGCCCACGGTCCGCGCCGGACCACGCTTGCCGCCCGCCGCAGCGCCGGGCTCGAGGATTCCATTCCCGGTCATTCGTCCAACTCCCATCGTCGCGCCGCCTCAGGACCACCTTGCCCACCCGCCCGACGGGGCACACTCGAGGGCAGTCCGACACCGGAGGGTGACGGGCGGTGCCGGCCGGGCAGCGCAGCAACCCGTTTCTCGGTGACGTCCGGAGCACCGCACGGGTTCACAGGACCATCTCGTCCAACGTGACCGGCGTCAAGCCCCGTCGGTCCATCTCGGCACCGACCACGCCAAGGGCCTCGAGTCCCGTACGCCACATGCCCGGGGGTCCGAAGAGATCGCTGTCGTGGAGAAGGACGATGGCGCCCGGTCGGAGATGGCGGACGATGCGCGCGGCCACATCCCTCGGGTCCCGTGTGACCCATTCCCTCCCCCATGCGGACCACAACACGGTCTGCAGTCCCATGGCGCGAGCCGCGAGCAGCGTGGCGGCGGTGGCCTGTCCATACGCGGGTCGGTACCACGTCGGAGGGAACCCGGCCACGTGCATCGTCTCGCATGCACGCGCCAGGTCGCGCCGGATCCACGCCGGGCCCCGGAAGAGATGGTGTCGGTGCTCGTACCCGTGGGTTCCCACGACGTGGCCGCGCCTCGCGATCTCTGCAACAAGTTCCGGCTCATGTGCCGCACGCGAGCCCAGAGGGAAGAAGGTGGCGCGGATCCGGAGCTCATCCAGTCGGTCAAGCACGCGCGGAGTCACGACGGGGTCCGGTCCGTCGTCAAAGGTGATGGCGACACGCGCCGGCACGCGTGGACCCTGCCAGCGGCACAGCTTCCCGGGGAGTGCTTGAAAGGGCGTCCACTGGCCGAGGGCGACCAGCGACGCCACATACTGGGTCCCGATCGTCGCGAGCGCAACGGTCGTGAGCGCTGGTCGCACACGGTGAGCGCCGAGGGGTGCCCGGTCTCTGCGCGCCATGCCCGCCTCCTCGCCTCCTCCTCCCGCTCGCCCGGTCCGCCGCCGGTGCAGGTTCGGTGCCGATGCCGCCTGCGGTTGCGGTCGCGGTGCCGCCGGTGACGGCGCCGCCGGATCACCGTACCGCCGTCCCGCGCGGGAGGTCAGGCCGTGCGCCGTCGCCTACACTGCCCGGTGCGCCTCTAGCTCAACGGCAGAGCAACGGACTCTTAATCCGCAGGTTCGGGGTTCAAATCCCCGGAGGCGCACCGGAGGTCTTCACCTTTCATGTGGGGACCACTTCACCTTGCGAGCTGCCGCCATCCTGCCAGGGGGCTGTGACGTGCTCGGACCTCCGGTACGTCGTGCTGGCGCACCGGTTGCTCGACCACGGCCGCGCCGAGACGAGCTCGGCACGGCGTTTCCGCGGAAACGTGCAGGCGACGTCGTGGCTCGAGCGAATGCGGAGGACGCGTCGGGCGTCGATGAGTATGAGAATCTGATTTCGTGAGGGAGATCTGCGCCACGGTAAGGCCATCGCGGCGCTTGAGCCGGCGAGCCACAGCCGCGGCAAGGATGCCAAGGCGCTCTTGCGACGGCATCGGCCGGACCGGGAGTGGCTCGGAGACCTGAGAGACGTTCGGGACCTCCTCGAGACCGGTGTCAATTTGTGAGTCGCGTCCTCCTCGACACGACCTACCTCGTTGCTGCGGAGCGTTGCGGGTTGGGTCTGGATCAGGCGATTGACGACGAGGACGACGTGGCGATCGCTGCCGTCACTGTGGCAGAACTACGCGTGGGAGCACTGCGTGCGGCCGGGAAGCGCCGGACTGCCCGGTGCGCCTTCGTTGACGACGTGGTCCAAGCTCTCGACGTTGTGGACTACGGCGTCGAGGTCGCCGAGGCACACGCTGAGCTCCTCGTCGCTGAGCGGGCGCAGGGTAGGCCTCGAGGTGCACACGACCTGATCATCGCCGCGAGCGCTCTCGCCACGGATCGAGAAGTGGTGAGCGCAGACAGCTCGGCTTTTCGTGATCTTCCTGGGATCAGGATCCGCGTCCGTCCCTCGGACTGACGTGAAGGGTCTCCTCCGAGCGGTTGGAACGGGGCGTGAGCTCATCGCCGCTCGCGCACCTGCGAGGGTGTCGGACACTGTGAATGACGCTCAGTTGGGCACCGCCCCCACGATGTCGGTGACGTGGACGCCGATCCCCGGAAGCGAGCCGTAGAACGGCGCATCACCGAAGGCGAAGATGCCGCCGTCTGCTCCGAGGAGCCAGTAGCCACCTGTGCCCGCCGTGTGCACGATGCCGACCACCGGAAGGCTGGGCGTGACGTGGCTGGCGGGAAGTGTGCCGAAACTCTTGGCGACGCCGAAGGCGTAGACGGCCCCGCCCTTGGTGGTGATCCAGTACCCGCCGCCTGTGGGGGTCCCCGCGATCGCAGCAACCGGCGAGGGAGTCCCGAGCGCTGTGCCGAGGTGTGCGGCGGCACCGAAGGCGTAGACCTGTCCGGTCGAGGCCACGAGCCAGTAGCCGTTGCCCGACGGGGTCGCGGCGATGCCCACGATGTCGTCGACGTGGATGCCCTCGCCCGGAAGCGAGCCCAAGAACGGGGCGTTGCCGAAGCTGAACACCCCTCCGTCCCGTCCGACCAAGAAGTACCCCTGGTCTGTGCCCGTGGCGACGAGGCCGGTGATCGGCTGGGCGGGGGTGACCCCGATGCCAGGGAGCGACCCCAAGAACGGGGCGTTGCCGAAGCTGAACACCCCGCCGTCTTGGGCGACGAGGAAGTAGCCCTGGTCGTTCGACGTCGCCACCATGCCGACGACCGGCTTGCTCGGCACGACGTGGATGCCAGGGAGCGAGCCGTAGAAGCCGCCGCTCTGCCCGGGCGCGTCGAAGACGAACACCCCGCCGTCTGCGCCGACCAGGTCGTAGCCGGTGGCACTGCTTGCGGACGGTGTTGTCGTCTTAGGCGGTGTTGTCGTCTTAGGCGGTGTTGTCGACTTGGGCGGTGTTGTCGTCGTCGTCGTCGGTGCCACGTAGGTGAACGCGTTCGCGCTCGACGTCGCGCTCGTGCCGTCAGTCGTCGTCACCGTGACGTACACGGTCCCTGCCGCCTCGGCGGGCGATGTCGCCGTGATCATGCCGTCCGAGTTGATCGTCGCATGCGCCGCATCCGCTCCGAAATGGACCGACTTGGCAAGTGTGGGAACGATATATGTCCCCGAGATGGTCACCCGCGTGCCACCCCCGGTACTCCCCTCCGATGGGCTCACCGACGTGACGGTGGGAAGCGGCGTGCCGTAGGAGTCCGTGAAGCTGCCTGTTGTCGATGACGCGAACTTGCTCGGGTACGAGATGACGACTGTTGTTGTGTTCGTCATGTAGGTGGATGTGATGCTCGCTAACCTCGATCCTCGGGAACATGTTTTGGGGCTCCTGCTGAGGACTGGCTGATCGGCCCAGGCCCGAGATTGCGTTGTGGGAGGCGGCTTTCTGCGCGGCTCCGAAGTACGGGCCCA
>JAJYPY010000147.1 GCA_021794995.1 Actinomycetes bacterium
CGCGTCGCCCAAGCGCGGTCCGCGCGACCACATTGTCCCCGACACGGGTGACCTCGAGCCAGGAGTGCCTGGAGAGCTCACCGGCGACGTAGTCGGCGAGTGACGACTCCTCCCGGCTCACGGAGGGGATGGAGACGAGCGTTGCGGTCGCCTGCAAGAGGTCTCGGACCCCGCTTGCCGGCGCAGGGGCCGGGGACGAGGGCCGCGGCTGGGAGGCCGGGGACGAGGGCCGCGGCTGGGAGGCCGGGGACGAGGGCCGCGGCTGGGAGGCCGGATCAGACGTCACGCGGAGACCCCGTGCGCGCGCAACAGCGCGTTGAGCTGCGCCTTGTCATGGCGCTCCCCTTCCTCGAGGTGCCTGATGACGAGCACGCAGGGGAGGAAGAACTCGCCACCGGGGAACACACGCCGTCGGGACGCCGCCACCGCCACCGACCACGGGGGCACGACGCCCCTCCCGAGCTCCTCGCCGGTCTCGGCGTCGAGGACCGGGATCGACGGGTTCAAGATCGTGCCCTCGCCGATCACCGCCCCGCGACCGACTCGCGCGCCCTGGGTGATCATGCTGCGGCTGCCGATGAGGGCTGTGTCCTCGACCACCACGGGCTGCGCGTTGGGCGGCTCGAGCACGCCGCCGATCCCTACGCCTCCTGACAGGTGCACACGAGCCCCGATCTGCGCGCACGAGCCCACGGTGGCCCACGTGTCGACCATGGTCTCTTCGCCCACGCGCGCCCCGACGTTGACGTACGAGGGCATGAGCACGACGCCCGGGGCGAGGTACGAGCCCCACCGCGCGGACGCACCTGGCACCACACGGACGTGCGCGCGTGCGAAGTCACGCTTCAAAGGGAGCTTGTCGACGAACTCGAACGGGCCGACCTCGGTCGTCTCGAGCGCGCGCAGCCTAAAGAGGAGCAGGATCGCTTTCTTCAGCCACTCGTGGACCACCGTGCTCCCGTCGGGGCCGGTCTCCGCGACCCTCACGACACCTCGGTCGAGGAGGTCGACTGCCTCGGCCACCACCTCCGCCGCCTCGACGTCCGCCGGCGAGAGCTCATCGACCCGGGCCCACAGCTCTTCTATGCGCTCCTGGAGAGGTTCCACGCAGCCAGACTGTACCGATGGCCGAGGCGAGCCGGGGGTTGCGCGTCAGCGTCGCCCGCGGCGGCGGCGGCGACCGGCGTTTCGAACGTCTCGCGGCGTCGGGGGATCGGCGTGCGCGATGAAGCTGCTTTCGTTGCGTCCTTCGCACCGTCGAGCGTGCTTGATGCGGGGCGTGACACTTGACACGTTGCGGTCGGGGTCGGGGTCGGGGTCGGGGTCGACCACGCAATGCACGAGGTCGCACGTCGCAGGGCTCCTCGCTCCACTCGAAGGAGGGCGAGCTCCACTGGAAGGACGGCGAGCTCCACTGGATCGAATCTGACCTTGGACCTTTGACCTCCACCGCCACTTCCACCTTGTCGCCATGGCCGGTGAGGTCCTGCTCATCGTCACTCCAGGCACCCAAGCGGCGCTCGTCGAACGCGTGGCATCGTCCACCCTGCTGGCATCGTCCCATCGGCATCTCCCGCCCCACTCGTGCGGGTCCCGGCGCGTGTGCCTGGGCCGGCGCATGCATGGCTAGGCGGGCTGGGCGGTGTGTGTCACACCCCCCTGCGATGGTTGATCCATGCTGACAACCAGCACCGAGGTACGAGTCCTCGAGGCAGCGAGGGCGCTTCGCGCTGAGCTCGCGGCCTTCGACCCTGGGCTTCTTGGTGGTGTGAGCTGCGCACGCGTCGCTGAGGAGCTCTCAGTGACCGAGAAGGCCTGCGCTGCAGCACGCCTGGTCGCCGGTGCGCGTGCCGTCGAGGACGGCGCCCATAAGGAGGCGGGTTTCGCGGACCCGGCGGCGTGGATGGCTCGCCAGGGGGGCACGACGAGCACCCAGGCTCGCCATGCCCTCGAGCTCGCCCGGTCTCTCGACGCCCACCCTGAGACCAAGGATGCGCTCTTGGCGGGGGCTGTGTCGGTCGCGCAAGCACAAGAGATCACCAAGGCGCAGGCCGAGCTCGAAGGATCCGAGCGCGACCTGTTGGACGTCGCCCGCCACGGTGACCTCACCAAGCTGCGCGACGAGGTCAGGGAGCGCCGGCTGAGCGGCACCCCGGTCGAAGACCTCCATCGCCGGCAGGCAGCCGCACGCCGGTTCCGCCACTGGCGCGACGGCCTCGGGATGGTCTGCTTCGAAGGTGCTCTCCCGCCCGAGTCCGGGATCCCCTTCGTCAACCGGATCGAGCGGGAGGCTGCACGGCTGCATCGAGATGCCCGGCGCCGCGCAGTGAACGAGCGGTTCGCAGCCAACGCGGCCGACGCCCTCGTGGCGCTCTCGATCGGCGATGGATCAAGCCCCAAGGGATCGACCGATCTCGTCATCGTGTGCGACCTCTACGCGTGGAGACGAGGCCACGCCCACAAGAGCGAGCCCTGCCACCTGATCGGCGGAGGCCCGATCCCCGTCGAGCTTGCAAAGGAGCTCTCGGCCGACGCCTTCTTGAAAGTGGTCCTCCACGACGGCAAGGACATCCAACGGGTCCACCACGTCGGGCGAAAGCTCACAGCGCACCTGCGCACCGCCTTGGATCTGGGGCCGGTCCCTGCGTTCAGCGGGAGAGCGTGCACGGACTGCACCAGGCGCTACGGCCTCGAGCACGACCACGTGGACCCCGTCGCCCACACAGGGGTGACGTCGATCTCGAACGTGAAGGACCGCTGCTACACCTGCCACGCCGAAAAGACCGAGCGTGACCGCGTGGCCGGGCTCTTGGGCAAACGGGCGAAAGCGCGGGGGCCCGGACCGCCGAGATAGGGCCTTGGGGGCCGCCGGGAGCCAACCTCTCCGTGATGGCCCGTCCGCGGTGACGTGCCATCACGAGGCCCCGCACCGAGACCGGCCGACGGCCCGCGAGCCCAGCCCCGCACCGAGACCGGCCTCCCCTTGATCCACCGCGGCATCGGCGAGCCGTCGCTGATGGGGCGCCTCCGTTCGTTGCGCCTTCGTTGCGGAATGGCACGCCGCCCCGTGCGACGGGTCGAGGCCATCGGCCAACGGGCAGGGGCTCGACTGGTCGGCCAACGGGCAGCGGGGCACGAGCACCTCCCAGCACCGGACACAACGGCGATCACCGGCACAGCACGCGTAGAGCCGTACCGCCCACGGCGTGAGGCTGACCGTTTGGATGCTGAGAATCCCGTCACCCGTGGGGAGGTGCTCGACGCGCTCCGATGGCACGGGCCCGGCCGTCGAGAACACCAAAAGCGCGCTGTGGCCGTCGATTCGCGCTCTCAGGCGGAGAATCCAGACCTCCTGACATGGTGCCATCATCCCTGGGTAGTCACCGGTGGTTCTTGACCGAGAAGACAAGGGTGAGGTCGGTCCCCGGGTAGATGGTCTTGGTGGCGGTGAGCTCGTCGCAGAGCCCGGCGATGGCCTGGGTCCGTCTCGGTGCCGAGAGCGGGTCGATGCGGACGTGGAGCTCGTTGCCCGTGACCTGGAGGTCGGCCGGAGAAGCGAACGCCTCGCGCAGTAGCGAGCGCGCCTCGTCGTCCGCTCTCGCGTAGTGCGGAGTGAGCAGGCGGGCGAGAGCGGACTCCGCGTTGTAGGTCGCCATGCGGATGGCATCGTGGATGCGCTTGCGTTCGGGAGCAAGGCGTACCGATCCTGGTCGTGCCTCGCCGAGGCGAACACGAGCCGGGATGGCCTTGGCGGCGGCTTCGAGCTCGGCGATCTGTTGGCGGGCACCGGCGAATGCGTCGAGGATCTTCTGATCGGGACGCCTCCCCTCGATCGAGGCGTGTCCTTCGAGCACCTCAGCCTTGGCCAGGCTGCGTCGTGCCTCGGCCAGTGCTCGGTCGGCGTCCTTGCGGGCGGGGTTTGGGACCATGCGGTCCATGTCGTCGTCTTGGGTCGCGTAGGTGTCGAGCGCGTCGAGGCCGTAGTGGGCCCGCATGTAGCGGAAGAAGTTCTCCTGGCTCCATCGGCTGAACATGAGATGCGCGATCTGAGCGGGGTCTTCGTCGCCCCTCGTCGTGAGGATCTGGGTCTGGTGGCCGGTCGCCGGATCGAGCCGAGTGATCTGGCGACAGGAAAAGCGGCGCTTCTTGGCGTCGTAGGCGATGGCCACCTTGCGGTCGGCCAGCAAGTAGTGGTGCTCGTGCCCGGTGGCGTCGGTGTGGACGTAGGGGCGGAACGCGCTTCGCGGTTCGCGAGGCGCAGGCTTCTTGCGATAGGTGAGAATGTCGAAGCCTGCGAGGGAGAGCTCCTTGAACAGCTTCGGGGACCACCCGCCACGGTCGAAGCAGATGGTCGGGCATTTGCCGTCGCCCACGAGCGCGCGGATCCTTTCCGCCACCGCCCGCAGCTCGCCCACCAGGCTCGCCCCCGGCGTGGCCCCCCAGCACAGCACGCCGTCGCCGTTTCGGTCGCACACCCAGGTGTCCAGCTCAGCGGGCATGGACAGGCGGATCCGGGCCACGTGGGCCTTTGGCACCTCGCGTCCTCCGTGATAGGCGCGCACGTGCCCGTCGACGTAGAAGATGCCGCTCGCCTCCTCGTGGGCATCGAGATGGTGGCGGGCCAGGGCGTCGATCAGCGCGTCGGAGCGGGCCATGGAGGCGAGCTCCTCGATGCGTCGGCGGATGGTCGTGACCTCGGGGCCCCGATCGAGCCCGACCAGGCGACCGAGGTCGCGTGGGCTGATCCTCGTGAACCCCTCGGCCCGTGGCTCGCCGAGGAGGCAGACGAAGACCACCGAGCACAGAAGCGACCGCAGCGAGTAGAAGGCCGCCCGCCGGGCGCCGTAGACGCGTGCTGCGATCTCCAAGAGGCCGGTGGCGGCCAGTGCGGGCAGGATCAGCAGCGCGCCGGCCATCGGCAACGAGGCGCCCTCGCAGATCACCGGCAAGGCGTCGTCGATGAGCCCGAAGCGTGCCGCGGCCCGCTCCGCCGAACGGTCGGCTGGGCGTGCCAGGGGCACGAGGCCGGTGCCCACAGGCTGCTTGTGTGCACCGTCTGTGTCCGAGCGAGCGCTGTCGCCACCCGACGAGGGTCTGTCTGCAACGGCGACAAGGCTCGCACGGCGCACCGTGTTCGTCGACACGCCGGTGCGAGCCGCCACCTCGGCCAACGACAGACCCGTGGACCGCAGGGTGCGGATCTCTTCGCGCTTCGCGTCGGTCACTTTGGAGGGACCCTTGGGCCCCGGGCGTTCGGCGACGAGCGACGCCAGCCCACCGCCCCTATATGACGAGCGCCAGCGTACGAGCGAGTTCTCATGGACACCGAAGGCGTCGGCGACCTGTCGTTGCCTGGCCGCCTTCGAGTCCACGAGCTGGACCGCGGCCAGGCGACGGGCGACCTGGTCACCCGCCCGCCAGCTCCACGCAGCCATGCCCCACAAAAAGACCGAGCCGTTGCCCTCCGCGTCCTCGAGGAAGGCGACACCATCGGCCACACGAGACGAGCCCGACGGGGCCAAGGGCAGTGGCTGCATCGC
>JAJYPY010000148.1 GCA_021794995.1 Actinomycetes bacterium
CTCGGCCCTCGGGAAGATGTAGCCGTGCAGCGGGTGGTCCCACGACACCCACTCGGCCTCCTTCTCGTGCTCGCGGAGAAGCTCGTAGCTGGTGCGAAAGATGCCTTGGAGGTGGTCCTGCTCCCGACCCATCACCAGCATGGGGACGTCGATCGACGCGATGCGCTCGGCGACGAGGTCGAGGTCGACCCGCTCGCGGACCCAGGCCGGGTCCTGGAGCCGGAGCTCTTCCACGCTGCGCAGGCCGGTCGCGGGGTTCACCGGGGCGAGATCGTCGAGGCGCAGGCCGAGGAACTCGTGGTTGGCCGGCTCGCAGGCGACCCCCGCGCGTACCGTGGCGGGATAGCGGGAGGAGAGCTTGAAGAGCATCTCGCCAGCGTGGCTCACGCCCACGTGGCCAAGGCGGTCGCCGTCGATCTGCGGGTTCGCGCGCACGTGCTGGAGGATGGCCAGCTCGTCTTCGAACTCGAGCGGCGAGCGGTTCATGAGCTCCATCCCCTGGCGGACGTCGACCATGAGCGGCCCCCCGTTGTGGAAGCCGAGGTCGACCTCGGTGCGGTAGCGGCCCCACCCGCAGGCGAACCCGGCCTCGAGCAGCCGCTCCGAGATGTACGGACGGGCGCGCACCCAGGTGCGGAGCCATTCGATCCCGCCGCCGCCGTTCCCGTGCGCCAGGAACACGAAGGGATAGCGTCCCTCGTCGGCCGGGGTGCGCACGACGTAGGGCGCGTAGAGCCCGTCACGGGTCTCCGCCATGTAGTACGACGCAGGACGGGAGGACCCAGGGACGTCTTCCACCAGCACCGGCTGTCCGGAGTGCCATCCTGTCGCCATCGCACGACCTCCTCGCCCCACCGAGGCCGGTGGCGGGGAGAGGCTACCGGGGGCGCCCGGCCGCGACAAGGGTCGTGCGGGGAGGGTCCGGCGACGTGAGACGACGTCCGGGGACGTCACAAGACGTCAGAAGAAGCGGAACTGCGACGGCGGCCAGAGGATGAGGAACACCTTCCCGACGATGTAGGAGCGCTTGACCGGGCCCCACATCCGGCTGTCGCAGGAGTTCACCCGGTTGTCGCCCATCATGAAGTACTCGCCGGCGGGGATCTTCACCGGGCCGAAGTTGGTCGTGGTGCGCTGGGGGCCCTTTGGCAGCCAGGGTTCTCGGATCCGGGCGCCTGTGATGTACACATGACCCCCGCGGGCCGAGATCGTCTCGCCCGGCAGGCCGATGACGCGCTTGACGAGATCGGGGACTGGTGGTCCACCGCAATTTTCGGCCGGCGGGCGCCGGAACACCACGATGTCGCCGCGATGGATGGTCGATGAGAGCTTGTTGACGACGATCCGGTCTCCGGCCTTGAGCGTCGGGTACATCGATGTGGAGGGGACGTAGAAGGTCTGGGCCACGTAGGTGCGGACCACGAAGGCCACCAGCACGGCGACCACGATGACGATCGCCCACTCGAGGAGCCATCGCCGGGCGCTCCGACGCCGCGGCGCCTGTGCGCCCGCTGCTGTCGGCCCCCCGCCCGGCCCCCCGCCTGATCCCCCACCGGGGACCTCGCCTGGGACCCCGCCGGTCGGCACGGCGACGGCGTCGGGATCGGTGCCCGTGGGGGGTACGGAGCTCACGAGGGTGCGAGGCTACAAGATGGCACCGGCGAGCAGGGTGCAGGACGTCAGAGCGACGCGATCAGGCGCTCGACGCGCTCGTCGTGGGAACGGAACGGGTCCTTCAGCAGGACCGTCCGTTGTGCCTGGTCGTTCAGCTTCAGGTGCACCCAGTCGACGGTGAAATCCCTCCGGCGCTCCTTGGCGCGCTTCACGAACGCCCCCCGAAGGCGCGCCCGGGTGGTCGCGGGCGGCTCGGTCATGGCCGTGGCGATCTCTGCGTCCGTGCACGTGCGGTCGACCTGGTCCCGGTCCTGGAGCTTGTAGTAAAGGCCCCGGGTCCGGTCGATGTCGTGGTACATGAGGTCGACGAGGGCGGCCTTGGGATGCGACAGCGGGACGGACTGGCGTTCGCACACCTGTTCGATGAGCCGGTACTTGGCGACCCAGTCGCACTCACGCCACAAGGAGAGCGGGTCGGACTCGAGGCCCTTCAGGCAGTGCTGCCACATGTCGAGGGCGCGCTCGGCGTCGGGCCCGAGACCGTGGCGGTCCCGGAAGCGCAGCGCGCGCTCGAGGTACTCGGCCTGGATGTCGAGCGCGCGCATCTCCCGGCCGTTGGCGAGCCGGACCCTGCGCTGGCAGGAGATGTCGTGGCTGATCTCTCGGATCGCGCGGATCGGGTTCTCGAGCGTCAGGTCTCGAAGCACCGTGCCGGTGTCTTCCAGCATCGCCAGCAGGATGCTCGTCGTGCCGACCTTCAAGAAGGAGGCGTACTCGCTCATGTTCGAGTCGCCGACGATCACGTGCAGCCGCCGGTACCGCTCGGCATCCGCGTGAGGCTCGTCACGCGTGTTGATGATGGGCCTGCTCCGGGTCGTCGCCGAGGAGACACCCTCCCAGATGTGCTCGGCGCGCTGGCTGATGCAGTAGACGGCGCCCCGTGCCGTCTGGAGCACCTTGCCTGCGCCGGCGAACACCTGGCGGCTCACGAGGAACGGGATGAGGACCTCGGTGTAGCGGTTGAAGTCGTCGTTGCGCTCGGTGAGGTAGTTCTCGTGGCAGCCGTAGGAATTGCCGGCGGAATCGGTGTTGTTCTTGAAGAGGTAGACGTCGCCGCGGATGCCCTCCTCGCGCAGGCGCGCCTGGGCGCCCGAGACCAGCTGGGACAGGATCCACTCCCCCGCCTTGTCGTGGGTGACGAGGTCGGCGATGCGGTCGCACTCCGGGGTGGCGTACTCGGGATGGCTTCCGACGTCGAGGTAGAGGCGTGCACCGTTCTCCAAGAAGACGTTGGACGAGCGCCCCCAGCTGACCACTCGGCGGAAGAGGTAGCGGGCCACCTCGTCGGGACTCAGGCGGCGCTGGCCGCGCAGCGTAAAGGTGACGCCGTACTCGTTCTCGAGCCCGAAGATCCGGCGTTCCACATCGTCACGGTAGTGCCGCCGATCGCCCGGGAGGGCCCATCCCCGGGGCGGGACGACGGCCAAGCTCAGTGCGGCTCAGGCCGGCTCAGTCCGGCCCGGCTCGGCCCGGCTCAGCCCGGCTCGGCCCTGGCTCAGCCCGGCGGGGGCTCCGCGTCGACGGCGCCCTCGGCGGCCGCCTCGTCGTCGGGCCCACCCGAGGTGCGTCGCCTCCCCCGGTCCCCTCCTGCGTCGAGGGCCGCGCCGGGGTCGCCGGCGAGCACAGTGTCCAGCTCCCCGTTGGTCACTCGGCGGAAGGTGCGCCTGCCGTTCTGGCGGCTGAGCAGCGCAACCTCGAGGTCGGTGCTGGTGAGGGAGCGATCCGGCCCGCCGAGCGCCCGGACGGCCGCGCGGATCGCCTCCCCGAGGTCGCGGTCCGCGCGCCAGTCCGCACCGACGCGCTCGGCGATCGTCTCGGCCTCTCCGCCGAGCACCGCGAAGCGGTCCTCGTCGGTGATCGTGCCCTCGTAGGCGATGTGGTACAGCTGGTCCGGGCGTCCACCGGTCCCCAGCTCGGCGACGAGGATCTCCACCTCGAGCGGCTTCATCTCGTGGGTGAAGACGTTCCCGAGGAACTGCGCGTAGAGGTTCGCCAGCGATCGCGCGTCGACGTCCTCGCGGCTGAAGGCGAACCCCTTCGTGTCGGCGTGGCGGACGCCCGCCACCCGCAGCTGGTCGTACTCGTTGTACTTGCCGACCCCGGCGAACGCGATGCGGTCGTAGATCTCGCTGATCTTGTGGAGCGATCGGGACGGGTTCTCCGCGACGATCAGCACGCCGTCGGCGTAGACGGTGGCGACGAGGGACCGTCCGCGTGCGATGCCCTTCTGGGCGTACTCCGCGCGGTCCTTCATGACCTGCTCCGGCGCGACGTAGAAGGGCATCGTCATGCCGGCCCACCTCCACCACTGCCTCCACCACGACCGGCGCCGCTGTCCCCACCGCCATTGCCCCCACCGCTCGCGCCCTGCTCGGCCCGCTTGCGGGCGATGAGTGCGGCGAAGCGGTCGGCGACGTCGGGCTCGGGGACCTCGGCGTAGCCGTCGGCGGTCACGACTGCGAGCGTGGGGTAGATGCCGCGCACGACGTCGGGACCGCCGGTGCCCGAGTCCTCGTCGGCGGCTTCGTAGAGCGCCTGGATCGCGAGCTCGATCGCGTCGGACCGGGACAGGCCCTCACGGAACCCGAGCTTGATCGTGGTGCGGGCGTCGCGGCCACCCGAGCCGGTCGCCTGGAAGTCGGCCTCCTCGTAGTGCCCGCCGGTCACGTCGTAGGTGAAGATCCGACCCGTGCGGCGCCCGATGTCGTATCCGGCGAACAGTGGGACGACGGCGAGTCCCTGCATCGCCAGCGGCAGGTGCTGGCGGACCATCTGGGCCAGCTGGTTCGCCTTGCCCTCGAGGCTCAACGTGATGCCTTCGACCTTCTCGTAGTGCTCGAGCTGGGTCTGGAAGAGGCGCACCATCTCGACCGCGAAGCCCGCCGCGCCGGCGATCGCGACCGCCGAGTAGCGATCGGCAGGGAACACCTTGTCCATCGCGCGGTGCGCGATGGCGTGCCCCTCGGTCGCCCGGCGGTCGCCGGCCATCACGACGCCGTCGGCGAAGCGGAGGGCGGCAACCGTGGTGGCGTGCCGCACGGGAGGCGCGATCTCGTTGCCCTGCGGCATGGCGGGAACGCCGCTGCGCCGGAGCAGGCGGGCGAAGTCCGGGCCGGGGTCTTCGGTGGGGGGAAAGAGGGGGAGCGCCACGACGGGCTACTGGCCGCCCTTTTGGACGTAGTTCCGCACGAACTCCTCGGCGTTGTCCTCGAGCACTTCGTCGATCTCGTCCATCAGGTCGTCGAGGTCGGCCTTGATCTTCTCCCCGCGCTCGGAGGTCGCGGGAGCGTCCTCGGTGACCTCGGTCTCTTCTCGAGGCGGTGCGCTCTTGCGTTTCAGCTCTCGTTCAGCCATGTCCTCATCCCCTCGTCTCCTGCCTTGTCCGCCGTCACCGGCACACTGTCCGCCGTCACCGGCGCACTGTCCGCCGTCACCGGCGCACTGTCCGCCGTCATCGGCACACTGTCCGCCGTCACCGGCTCCGTCCTCATCATGCGCTCAATCGCTCCAAGAGCTCGGCAGGGGTCGCGCTCGCATCGAGCAGTGCTGCCGTGTGCGCAGCCGTCCCCCTGAGAGGGTCCATCATAGGAACGCGGCGGAGCGGGTCCGCACCGAGGTCGAAGACGAGCGAGTCCCAGTTCGCCGTTACGACCGCGTCGGGCCAGCGGGCGAGGCACTGGCCCCGGAACCAGGCGCGGGTGTCCGCCGGGGGTTCTGTCACCGCCCTGGACACGGCCGCGTCGTCCACCAGCCGCTCCATGTCGAGGCGCGCGTA
>JAJYPY010000149.1 GCA_021794995.1 Actinomycetes bacterium
CTTCGGGTGGCCGGGCACATCCCGAGTGGGCTGGACCCGGGCGCCGTCAACTCGGCCAGGGCGGAGCGGGTCAGCCCGGAGCTGGTCACGGTGAGCCGGTAGATGCCCGGCGGGGCGGGGGACCCGTGCCGAGCGCGCGGTGAGCCGTCAGGCGCGGCCGGCGAGCAGGCCGAGCGCCTCCTCCCACGAGGCGCCGGCGACGAGCAGGGGACGGAACGCCATCAGCTGGCGGGGACGCGACACCGCCAGGGCCGCCGAGAGGCGCCCTCTCCTGCCGTAGATGACGACGAACGAGGCGTCCTCGGCGTCGAGCGCACCATCGACGACCGCGACCTCGTCGGTCGGCGCCGGGCGTCCGAGCATCTGGACACGCAGTCCGTACTGGTCTGACCAGAAGTAGGGCACCGGGTCGAAGGGCTCCGCGAGGCGGCGGCCAGCGAGCAGGCTGCGCGCCGCGGCGGTCCCCATCTGCGCCGCGATCTCCCAGTGCTCGATGCGCGCGGACTCTTCCTCGCCGTGGTGGCGCCACGTCCATCGGCACACGTCTCCGGCGGCCACGACCCCGTCGGCCGCGAAGAGCGCGTGATCGCAGACCACGCCGTCGCCGATCTCGAGTCCCGAACCTTCGAGCCACTCGACGTTCGCCACGACGCCGATCCCGACGACCACCACGTCGGCAACGAGCGAGGTGCCATCGCCGAGCACCACCTCGAGCGGTGCACCACCCGTGCCCGCGCCAGTCCGCGCGTCCGCGGACTGCGGACGCACGTCGGCGACGGTGACGCCCGTGCGCAGCTCGACGCCGTGCCGGGCGTGCAGCGCGCCGCACGCCGCACCGACGCGCTCACCGACGGCGGGTGCGAGCGGCGTCGCCATCGACTCGACCACGCTCACCGCGCAGCCGAGGCCGGCGCAGGTCGCCGCCACCTCAGATCCGATGAACCCCGCGCCCACCACCACGACCCGGCAGCCCGGTCCTGCGGCCACGATCGCCGCACGCAGCCGCTCGGCATCGTCGAGGGTGCGTACGACGGCGGCGCGGGCAGCGCCGTCGGATCCCGGCAACCGCCGCGGCCGCGCCCCGGTGGCCACGACCACCCCGTCGACCTCGAGGACGGTGCCGTCGTCGAGGGTCACGCGCCGTGCCTCTGCGTCGAGCGCCTCCGCCCGCCGGCCCAGGTGCAGGTCGACCCCGAGCGCGTCGAGCCGCGCGCGGTCGGTCAGCGCCGTGCGCTCGGGCGGCCACTCACCGGCGAGCACCTGCTTGGAGAGGGGCGGCCGGTCGTAGGGGTAGTGCAGCTCCTCGCCGACCATCAGGACCGACCCGGTGAAGCCCCCCTCACGCAAGCCTTGTGCCGCCCGCAGACCGGCGAGCGACGCGCCGGCGATGAGCACGGAGCCGTCCCTGCGGATGCCGTCGCTCACCTGCCGAACGCGTCGAGCCACTGCTCGGCCGTCTGCGGACGGAACACGACGTTCGTGCGACGCGTCTCGCCCATCTGCGCGCAGGGTTCGGGCGAGTAGAGATGGCCGGGGTAGACGACGGTGTCGTCGGGCACCTTTGCCAGGCGCGTGGTGAGCGACTCGTAGAGTGCGGCAGGATCGCCTCCGGGCAGGTCGGTCCGGCCGCAGCCCTGGAGGAAGAGCGTGTCGCCCGAGACCAGCTTGTCGTCCACGAGGAAGCACTGGCTCCCCGGCGTGTGCCCCGGCGTGTGCACGAGCTCCACGTGCACCGTGCCGACCTCCACGACATCGCCGCCGTCGTGGAGGCTCAGGTCGCCGGCCCCGACGCCCGCGGCGCGCACGACCCAGGGCGCCTCGGCGCGCTGGACATGGATGGGCACCTGCACACGCTCCAAGAGCGCGGCCACGCCCTCGACCGACCATCCGCCTGCCGTCCCGCCCACATGGTCGAAGTGGTAATGGGTCGCGAGCACCCCGGCGCAGCGCATCCCGTCCGCGTCAAGCAGGTCGAGCAGCTCGCCGACGCGGTATGCGGGGTCGACGAGCAGCGCCTCGTTGGCCACGCGGTCGCCGATCGCGTACGCGAAATTGACCATCTGGGAGGCCAGCGGGTCATCCTGCGCGAAGTCCCGCCCGGACAACCACTGGCGGAAGTACATCCGCTCCCCCGCCGGACCCTCTGACATCAGAACAGACCCGGTGACCCGGCGTCGTCGTCTCCTGCCGAGGCGGCTTCGACCTCGTCGACGGGGGGCTCTCCGGTCGCGTCGGCGAGCACGGAGGTCAGCTTCGGGACGAGCTGCTCGACCTGGACGCGGGTGCGGCGCAACCGCTTGTCCAGTTCCTCGATGATCGCGGTGGCCCGCACGAGGCGCCCCACCAGTTGGTCGACGTCGACGTCGCGCTGCTCGAAGAAGCCCACGATCGCGTCGAGCTCGGAGCTGGCCTCGGTGTAGCTCATCTCTTCGACCGGTTGCTCCCCGGCCGTCCCGTTCTCCTCGTGCGCTGCTGCCATCATGCCTCCATTCGCTCACCGTTGCGCCGGGTGCCCAACGGCGTCGCGGCCGTCGCGGCGTCACCATGCTCGGCGCGCCCGGTCTCTACTGCGTCGACGACCGAGTGCGCCGACCCGTCGGCAAACCTCGTCACCACACGCTGACCGGGTGCGAGCGCCGCCGCGTGGCGCACGATCCGACCGCCGTCGTCGAGCGTCAGCGTGTACCCACGCTCGAGCTGGCGGTCGACGTCGTACGCGGCGAGGAGCCGCCGCCATGCGGTCACGCGGTCGTCCGCACGTGTGACGTGCGCACGGGCCAGTGCCGCCACCCGGGCGCCGTTGGCTCGCACGTCGGTCGACGCGTCGCCGAGCACCCGGGGGGCGCAACGGCCGATCGTCGCAGCGTGCCGGACCAGATGCTCGCCCTGGCGCTCAACCAGGTGACGTGCCATCGCGCACAGGCGGCTCCGGGCCCGATCGTGCTCGAGCTGAGACGCCAAGAGGACGTCCGCCGCACGCCGTGCCACGAGCGCCGCCGGAGACGCGACCGATGTCTCCCACCAGCTGCGCACGCGCTGGACGACCTCTCGCCCGCACTCGGTGGGCGTGATGCACGAGCGGTTCGCCACGATGTCGGCCACGGACTCGTCACCGGTATGGCCGATGCCGCTCCATACGGGGACCGGAGACGTGGCGACCGCTCGCGCGACGGGTTCGGTGTCGAACGCCGCAAGATCCGCTTTCGACCCGCCGCCGCGCACGATGACGAGGAGGTCGATCGCGGAGGGCCCGAGCGCCGAGAGTCGGCGCAGCGCGGCGCTCACCGATGCCGGCGCGTCGACCCCTTGGACGGTTGCGGGGACGACGCGCACGTCGAAGGCCAGTCCCGAGCCGGTCAGCTGCCCGAGGAAATCGCGGTACCCCTCGGTCCCGGGGCTCGCGACCAGGCCGATTCGCAGCGGGACCGCCGGCACCGCCAGCGCGCGGTTGCGCGTGAGGAGCCCTTCTTCTGCCAGCGTGCGCAGCAGTGCGGCCCGCGTCGCGGCGAGGCGCCCGAGCAGGGCCGTGACGTCGATCTCGCTCAGGATGAAGCCGATCTCCGCCTTCGGCCGATAGAAGTCGAGCGTGCCCCGCAAGACGACGACCATCCCCGGCACGAGCTCGATCCCCTCCTCGGCGAGCGTCGCACGGATCGGTCCCCACGTGGACTGCCAGCACTTCACCCTGAGCACCGGCGCCTGACGCTCACCGGCCGTCTCGGGGTCGACCAGGTCGATGTAGCAATGCCCGCGACCGGCCCGCTGATCAGCGACATGCTGGATCTCGCCGCGGACCCACAGGTCCCGCCGACGCGGGAACACCCGTTCGAGCGCGCCCTGGACCTCGTCGTAGAGGCCCGCGATCGACAGGACGTCGGCGTGCCCGCCGACGACGAGCTCGCGGGGTCCTCGCGCCACGTCGACCACGATAGCGACGGGGTGTGCCACCCTCGGGCCTCCCCACCAGCGTGCCGCGAGCCGCAGCGCACCTGGCAGACTGTGGCCGACGGTGAGCCGGCCGGGTGGCCGCGACACGGGCTCGTGCAGTGCACGGCACCGTGCCGAGGAAGGTCGGGGCTCCGCAGGGCAGGGTGCTGGCTAACGGCCAGTCGGGGCGACCCGCAGGAAAGTGCCACAGAAAGCAGACCGCCGATGGCGGGCTCCGGCCCGCACAGGCAACGGTGAAACGGTGCGGTAAGAGCGCACCAGCGGCTCGGGTGACCGGGCCGGCTCGGTAAACCCCACCCGGAGCAAGGCCAAGCGTGGGACATGGGCGGCCCGTCCGCCCCGTCCGGGGCAGTCCCCAGGTAGGCCGCGTAGATGGATGGTCACCCAGGCCTCATCGAGGCTGGACAGAACCCCGCCTACAGGCCGGCTCACCGTCGACCAGGGGCAAGGCCGAGCCACGGCCCGCGCCCGTGACACGCACCCGACACGGCTATGTGTGGCTGCATCACCGCCCGGCACCCGAGATCAGCGGTCGCTCAGAGCCGCAGGACGGTCGTCCCGACAGCTCCGACGACGCACTCGAGGGGATCGGGGACGGTCCCGCACACGGGGCAGCGTGCCGGCGTGCCGGCGTCTTCCCAGGCATCGGAGACCCGCCACCGCTCGCATTGCGCGCAGTAGCCCCAGCGGGCGCCGAGACCGGCGCCGAGGCTGCCGTCGCCGAGACTGTCGCCGGCGCTCACCGGAGGTCGGCCGCCCGGCGGTTCGGCTGCATCCGGGTCTGTGCGGGCGACTGCAGCCCCGGATCGACGTGCACCCCGTCCGCGCACTCCATCTCGTCGAGGATGCGACGCGCCATCACGACCGCACCGTCGGTCTTGATGTGCACTTCGCGGTAGCCCTCGTCACGGTACGCGAACATCGCCTGCTGGCGTTCGATCGCCCATCGATCCTGCGCGATCACCGTCGGCGCCCCCTCGACGATGGCTTCCACCAGCCGGCGCGTGGGATCGGCTGCCCAGCGAGATCCCGCCTGGCACGACGTCGCCCGGCGCCAGATGTGGCGGTCCGCGCTCACCGGCGTGATCGTCTGGTGCAGCACGAAGGACTGCTCGGCATCCGTCCCCAGCTGCCCCGGCGGCGCGACGGCGACGCGCACCCGAAAGAGGCTGGGGGCGACCATCTCGTGCACCTGGATCTGGTCGGCGGTCTCCAGGCCGAAGCGGTCCCGGGTCATCGGAGGGAGCACGAAGTCGTGGCGGCGGCGGATGGTCCGCAGCACCGGCGCAGGCCCGGACAGGTCGCGCTCGATCTCGACCGGGACCTTGGCGTCGGCCAAGCTGCCGATGTTGCCGTTGTGCAGGGGATAGAAGTGCGTAAGAGGCTCAGCGGATAGGGACCGAGGTCGGTGACCAGCGGTTTTTCCAGTCGATAAGCTTGGCGGTGAGGAGGAAGACGATCGCCAGGGCCAGCTGG
>JAJYPY010000150.1 GCA_021794995.1 Actinomycetes bacterium
GTTGGTGGGTGGAACAGCACCCCGATTGTCTCGGGGCCACCACCACGACCGGTGGATGGTCAGTTCAGCGCGCGGACGACCAACGCCCTGGTCAGGAGCCCATTTTCCTATCCGCGCGGCCTCTAAGGTCGAACAGGTTCTCGATGAGCAGGCGGTAGTTGGCCGCCACCTCGATGGGCTCGGTGACGAGCGTCTCCCAGCCTGTGCCTGCGATCTCGGGCGTCCGCGGCGGCCCCCCTTTAGCGCCCCGCTCCGGATCCCCCGTCCAGATCCAGACCAGACCGTCTTGCTCGACAATGGGAAACGGGCGCTGCCTGGCCGTCGTGGGGATGCGCTGGGACCGCTCCGCCAGCGCCGGGATGGCGACGCAACGCCCCGTCGGGTCGTAGCAGAACCCGTGGTACGCACACTCCAAGCGGTCACCGTCGAGCAACCGCCCGTCCCACAGCGGAAAGCGCTTGTGGGCGCAGCGCGCGTCGAGCGCCACCACGTCGCCGCCCTCCGTGCGCCAGGCGACGATCGGGAGACCGGCGACCTGGTGACCCTGCAGGGCACCGGTCGGAAGCTCGGCCGAGAAGCCGAGCGCATACCACGCATTGCGGATCACGTCGTCCCCTTTCTGATTGGTCCCGTCCTGATTGGTCCCGTCGCCGGCACCGCTGCCATCGCGCGCGTGGCACGATGGGGTTTCCTCCTGGTCGCGCGACCGGTCTCACGACAGCCACCGCACGCCACGTGCCTGGGCCGGCTCACCGTCACGTTTTGCGCGCCTCGAGGGTGTAGCTGTGCGCCAGCCGCTCTGGGTGCTCGATCAGCCGCCATTCACCGCTGTCCAGGCGCTCCATCTGGCCGGGGAGCGCGTTCCACGGGACGCTGTCGTGCTCCGTGAGGCCGGTGATCTGCAGCCCGTGGTCGACCAGCGCGCCCAGGACCTCACCGAGACCGTGGTTCCAGACGGCGACGCGCGTGGCACGGAACTCCACGTCCGTCTGCACGTACGTGCCGGTCGAGTCGTAGACGACGGGATCGGGGTGCTCGAAATACGGGTAACGGACCACGAGGTCGTCGCCCCGCTCGTCGTCGAGCGCCCAGAGCATCGGGTGACCTTCGCGGAGGAACAGCCTGCCGCCGGGGCGGAGCAACCCGGCCACGACCCTGGCCCACCGCTGTGCGCTCGGCAGCCAGCAGAGGGCACCGATCCCGGTGTAGACGAGGTCGAACGACGCGGGAGCCAGCACCTCGAGCGCGTCGTGCACGTCGGACTCGACGAAGTCGGCGTCCGCTCCCGTGACCTCGGCCAGCCGTCGAGCCGCCGCGATCGCGGGCGCCGAGAAATCGATGCCGCTCATGTGGGCGCCCAGGCGGCAGAGCGACACCGTGTCGGTCCCGATGTGGCACTGCAGGTGCACACCACGCACGCCGGAGAGATCACCCAGGCGCGCCTTGTCGAAGGCGACGACCCCGCTCAGATATCCAGGGTCTGCCGCGAAACGTGCCACGGCGTAGTCGGGGGATGCCACGTGCGCGGGGACACGCTCGTCCCAGTTCGCGCGGTTCGACGCCAGGTCGTCGGTCACACGAGCATGGTCCCATAGGTCCGCCATCCGCCTTGGGCCAGAGCGGCGGTAGCGTGGTGCGCACATGTCCACCACTGCCGTCGAGCGGCGCCGCGGCGGCCTGATCGACCGTCGGCTGGCCGCCCGGGTCACGGCGACGCGGAGGTACCTCCTCACGGCGGTGGGCGTCGGAGTGGCGGCCACCGCGTGCGTCGTCATTCAGGCCATCCTGCTCGCATCCGTCATCTCTGCCGTCGTGCTGCACGGAGCGACCTTGGGTTCCGTCACTTCCCGACTCGCCGGTCTCGGCGCAGCCTTCGTGGCACGAGCCGCGTGCGTCTGGGCGGGCGAGGCTGCCGCCCAGCGGACGAGCGCGGCGGTGACCTCGACCTTGCGACGCCAGCTCCTGCGCCACGCCCTCGCCCTCGGCCCGTCGTGGCTCGCCGGCGAACGGGCCGGCGAGCTGTCGCTCGCCGCCACGCGCGGCACCACCGCACTGCACACGTACTTCGGCCGCTACCTCCCCCAGGCGGTGCTCGCCGCCCTGGCTCCCGTGGGGATCCTCGCGTGGGTCGGCGTCGAGGACTGGCCGTCGCTCCTCGTGCTCTTGGGACTCGTCGCGCTCGTCCCGGTCGCGATGGTGTACTTCGGGCGCGAGTCGGTCAGGCGCACGCGCCAGCAGTGGCGGCGGCTCTCCTCGCTCTCCGCCCGCTTCTTGGAGCTCCTGCGGGGGTTGCCGACGTTGCGGGCCTTCGGGCGCGAGGCGCACGGGCGCCGCGAGGTTGCCGAGGCGACCGACGGGCTCAGGGTGACGACGATGAGCACGCTACGTGTGGCATTCCTGTCCGCGTTGGCGCTCGAGTTCCTGGCGGGTATCGGCACCGGCCTGGTCGCGATGATCCTCGGCCTGCGGCTCCTGGGTGGCACCGTGTCGCTCGGCAGCGCGCTCGCCGTGCTCCTGGTCTCCCCCGAGGTCTTCCTCCCGCTGCGCCGGGCAGCCGGGGAGTTCCACTCGAGCACCGAGGGGCAGGCTGCGGCCGACCGCATCCTGAGCGTGCTCGATGTCGAGCTCCCTGCCGGCGGTCCTGCGGGCGGTCCTGCCGGCCTACCCGGTGACGGCGGAGCGCACGGAAGCGGCGGTGCGTGTCCGTTTCACCTGGATGGCGACGTGGTGCGCGTCGTCGGGGTGTCCGTGGCGTTTCCCGGACGCACACGCCGGGCGCTCGAGTCCTTTGACCTCACGGTCAGCGCAGGCGAGCACGTCGCGCTCGTCGGGCCCTCGGGTGCAGGAAAGTCCACCGTGATCGGCCTGCTCATGGGCTTCGTACGGCCCGAGGCCGGCACGGTCGTCGTCGGGGGCCGCGACCTCGTTCGGATCGATGCGGCGACATGGCGTCGGTACGTCTCGTGGGTCCCCCAGCGTCCGCAGCTCCTCCACGCCTCGATCGCCGACAACCTTCGTCTCGGAGATCCCGACGCCGACATCTCCGACCTGGAGCGCGTGGTGCAGCTGGTCGGTCTTGGCTACCTGATCGACGGGTTGCCCCGTGGGCTCTCCGCTCCCATCGGCGAAGGGGGGCTCACGCTCAGCGCCGGAGAGCGCCAGCGCCTCGCCCTCGCGCGCGCCGTGCTCCGGGACGCGCCGGTGGTCCTCATGGACGAGCCGGTCGCGCACCTCGATGGCCGCGCCGAAGCGGCGTTGCGCGAGGCGCTCGCCGAATGGCTCGATCAGCGGACCGTCCTCGTCGCCGCTCACCGCCCAGAGCTCGTCGCCCGCATCGACCGCGTCGTGGCGCTTCCCGGAGATGCGCTCGCCGGCGAGCGCGGCGGCGACGACGACTGCGACGTCGACGAGCCCGGCGCCGCTGTCGAAGACCGGCGTGCCGAAGAGGGAACCCGACGATGAGCCGCTCCCCCGCCTCGGCCGCGCAGGTGGTCCGCCAGCTGCTGCGGATCGGGTCGCCACCCTGGCGCAGGCTCGCGCTGGCTGCAGGTCTCGGCGTCGCCGGCGCGTTGGCCACGGTGGGGCTCCTGGCCGGCTCCGGGTATGTGGTCGACCGCGCGGCGTTTCGCCCGGGTCTCGGGGCGATCGCGGGGCTCCTGGCGGCGGTGGAGGTGCTCGCGTTCTTGCGCGGTCCCCTGCGTTACGGCGAACGCCTCGTGGCCCACGACGCCGCCTTCCGCTCACTGGCCCGCTGGCGGGTCTGGCTCTACGACCGCCTCGAGCCCCTGGCGCCGGCGGGGTTGCGCGGATGGCGGAGCGGCGACCTGCTCTCGAGGGTCACCGATGACGTCGACACGCTCGTGGACCTCTACCTGCGATGCCTCCTTCCCGTCGTGGTGTCCGTCGCTGCCGCCACCGTGGCCGTCGTCCTCGTCGCGATCGTCCTGCCGCCCGCAGGGGCCCTCCTCGCTGGCGCGCTGCTGGTCGCCCTCGCCGCAGCACCGGCTGCGGCGGTCGCCACCGGGGTCACTCGCGGGCGGGAAGCCACACTGCGCGGCAGGATCTCCGCAGACGTCGTCGACCTGCTCCGGGCCGCGCCCGATCTGCTCGCGTTCGGGCAAGATGGCGCCGCGCTCGGAGCGCTCGAAGAGGCCGAGCGCGAGCTGACGGCGATCGCGCGGCGCAGGGCCTGGTCGGCAGGTGCAGCTGCGGCGATCGTCACGACGTGCCTCGGGGGAGCCATGGTGGGCGTGCTCGCGCTGGGAGTCGCCGCGGTCCGGGCGCACCAGATGGGCGCGGTGATGCTGGCGGTCCTCCCCCTTGCCGTGGTCGGCGCGTTCGAGACCGTGCCGGCGGTCGCGATGGCGGCAGTGCGCGGCGCCGACGTGATCGCGGCCGGCCGTCGGCTGCTCGCGCTCGAGGCCGTGCCGGTCCCCGTGACCGATCCCGACCCGGCAGAAGACGTCCCGGACGGCGCTCGTGACCTCGCGTTGCACGACGCGCGCCTCCGCTACGGGTCCGACCTCCCGTGGGCGCTCGACGGGATGGACCTCCGCGTGCTCCCTGGGGAACGGGTCGGCCTCGTCGGCTCGAGCGGTGCCGGCAAGAGCAGCGTCGTGCACGCGCTGCTGCGGTTCTGGCCGCTCGCAGCCGGTTCCGCGTCGCTCGGGGGCATCGGTCTCGACCGACTCCGCCAGGCCGACGTCCGACGCGTCGTGACCCTCGTCGACCAAGACGCCCATGTGTTCGGTGGCTCGCTCCGCCAGAACGTCGCCCTCGGCCGCCCACGTGCGAGCGATGCCGACGTCCTGGACGCCCTGCGGCGCGCGCACCTCGCGCCGTGGGTCGCCACGCTCGCCGAGGGCCTCGACACCCAGATCGGGGAGGACGGCGCACAGGTCTCGGGTGGACAGCGACGACGCATCGCGCTCGCCCGTGCGCTCCTGGTCCATGCGCCGGTGCTCGTCTTGGACGAGCCGACCGCGGGATTGGACCAGGACGGCGGGGCGCGCCTCATCGCCGACATCGTCGACGACGCCGACGCGCGCGGAACGAGCGTCCTCCTCGTCACGCACCGCGAACGCGACCTCGCACGGCTCGACCGTGTGGTCGTGATCGAGCACGGACGCGTCGCTGCAACGGAGCTGCGCTCGCCGGGGAGCGCAACGAGGCTCGACAGCGAGCCGGAAGGGAACCGTTCCGCCCTTTGCTAAGAGGCCGCGCGGATAGGAAATCTTGGTCCTGAGCAGGACTTGTGTGGTGAATTGACCATCCACCGGTCGTGGTGGTGGCCCCGAGACAATCGGGGTGCTCCCAACCACCAAACGACCGAGTG
>JAJYPY010000151.1 GCA_021794995.1 Actinomycetes bacterium
GGCTCTTCCACCCGTACTGGGCGTCGTCGTAGTCGGTCGTCCAAGGCCTCGATGTCGTTCGTAGCGGACGGTTGACGTTGCCTGAAGCCATGCACGACCCGGTAATCGCCTGGTCGTTCGACGGCGCTGTCCTCTTCGCGATGATGAGCCCGATGCATCCGCTGTTCGGATGACTGGAGGCGCTGACCACGGTCAAGATGAACCCGTCGGGACCAGGCCCGACGTAGCGGATGACCTCGTTGGGGGCGAAGCCCCTCGGCGGGAGCAGTGTCTGCGCCGAGCCGTACGTGACCTTGACGGGACGCGGTGGCGAGAATGCGCCAGCGGCTGCGGAGCCGGTGCCTGCACCGGCGAGACCGATAGCGACAGTGCCCACAAGCACGAGGCGCGCCCGTCGACCCAGCCGTCGCCACCTGCTGGTCGACTGCGGAACCCTCGTTCGGTACTCCTCCCACTCGAGCGGCGCTGCGCCGGGGAGCGCCGCGGCAACGACAGCAAAGAGCTCCTTCAGGTCAGCTTCCACTGCGCCAAGATCGTCAGTCATCGGTTGTCTCCTGCCCAAGCTCGCAACCCTGCGAGTCCGCGATGGATAAGGGACTTTGCCGTCCCGAGGGGACAGCCGAGGTGGTTGGCCACTTCAGCGAGGGAGAGGTCGGCGTAGTAGCGCAAGACAAGTGCCTGCCGCTCACGTGCCGAGAGCTTCCAGAGCCGTTGCCAGAGTTCGTCGAGCTCGGGGTTGATCACTGCTCCTGGCGGGGGCGAAAAGTGCTTGCGTTCGAGGACTGCACGACGACGTCGGTCGCGGACGAGGTTACAAGAACCGTCCGCAGGTACGCCTCAGGATGTTCAGGGACGTGCCTCACGCGCTCGAGGCGCAAGAAGGCGTCCTGGACGAGGTCCTCGGCGGTCGCTCGGTCGCCTACCAGAAAGTACGCGAGTCGAAGCAATGTCGGCCACTGGGCGCGATAGAGCGCTTCGATCTGGTCGAACCCAGAGCGCGCTTCCCTCGCTGCGTCAGTCCCTGATATTGCACCCGGGTAGCCGAGTGCTCGATCGAGGGCACTGAACACCGTTTCGGCGTCGAGCAGCGCTCTTCGAGCGCTGACGGCGTGAGCGATGGCCACCGATCGGCCGAAGAAGGTCGCGAAGTCGTGGTCGAAAGTGACCAGGGGCATGGCTCCGCAGCCTCTGGAGCGATTCTGTGCGGAGCTCGGTTTCGTCAGGCGAACATCGGGAGTGCCCGCAGGCGCGTGACGGCGGCCATGAACGCGGTCGCGTGGCGATAGGCGCGTGGCAGGCGGAGATGGATCCGACGACCGGTGCGCACGACGCGTGCGGGGACGTTGAAGAAACTGGCCCGAAGGCGTTTGCCCCGACAGGTCGAGAACGGTTCGGGGAGAGCGAGGACCCGCACCCAGCGTGCCACGTTGTAGGCGAGAGCAGACGCCTGCCACCACAGCCAGTTGGCACAGAAGCTCTGCAGCGGTGCGTGGTTCATGCCGAAGTCTTCTTTCAGCTGACGGATCGCCTCTTCGGGAGCGCCACCTCGGAGACGGTGGTGGTGGTCGATGTCGATTTCCGAAGCGAACATCGGCGGGATGTTGGTGATGACGGCGAAGAACCGCCAACCTCCGAGGTCGTCGAAACTGAGCTGTTCGCCAGTGGCCTTTCGCTGGCGGCGAACGATGAGTCGCAAGTCTCGCTTGGCGAACCGATAGGTGGTCTCGGCCACCTCGGAACCAGCCAGCTCACCGTCGGCCTTCAAGGCCGCAGTCCAGGCCGTCTTCGGATTGGTGGCCAGCGCCTCGATCGCCTTGCGTATGGACTTGTTCTGCACGCAGGTGATGGAGAACGCCGCCGAGTGCCTCGTGGCCGCCTCCACCACAGAGCGGGAGAACCCCGCCGAGTCGACCCGCAGCCACAGCTGGTAGTTCGCCCTGGCCTCGGTGGGGATGGCGGCCACACACTCGTCGATGAAGCTGGCCAGCCTGCGCCTCGGAGAGGCATTGCCACCCCGTGCCCTGATCGCCAGCACGTCACCGGTCTCGCCGACCACGCCCACGAGTGGGCTCATCTGCACCTCGCCCTTGTAGGAGAACTTCGAACCCTCCTTCAACTTGCCGAACGTGTCGATGTACGTCGCGTCGGGATCGACGGTCAAGATCCCCGGTGTCGGCGCCGCCCCCATCGCCCAGGCACGGCGGACCATGTCGCGGTTGACGGCTGCCGCCTTGGTCACCCGTCCGAGGTCAGCACCGGCCAAGAACCGGTAGAGGGTGGTGTGGGAGGGCAGGGCGTGGCTTCCCCGCAGGCGCTGGGTGGCCCCGTCTTTTAGGAGCGACACGTCGGAGATGAAGTCGCCTCCGGCCAACTGCAGCTCCACCACCGGTCGGTAACACTCCCCGCCGCTATAGCCACCCGGGCCGATCGGACGCAGCCCCCGACGATCGGCGGCATCGACGAGTCCCAGATGATCGAGCAGCTCACCGAACAAGGCGATGCCGGCGACACCAGTCACGTCGTCTTCGGTCGCCTCGACGACCACCGGTGCGACACGTGGCCAGGGCCTTGCAACGACAGGGTCCTCGATCTCGAACAGCGTCGCGGTAGTCTTCACTTGGTTGGTGCTCCTTGTTCTGGGACCAGATGTGGTGTCGCAACTCACATCATCCCAGGTCAAGGAGCACTTTCCGCGTCTTTCAGACCCCCGTTGACCAGCGCGGATGCAATATCAGGGTCTGACACCGACACCGGCGATTCCGACACGACGCGTGATCCCCGCCACCTTCTCGACCATCCCGGCTCGATGACCAGCTCCCCCACCGCGTCGGCCGTCGGGCGTCTCCTCGACGCGGCGCCGACGAGTCGTTTCCACCGGCGAGCGGTGCTCGTCTCCGGGGTCGGGTTCTTCACGGACGCCTACGACCTCTTCGTGATCAGCACGGTGGCGGTGCTGGTGAAGGCGCAGTGGAACCTCAGCACCTCCCAGACCAGCTGGGTCGCCGGCGCGGCCATCCTCGGGGCGTTCGTGGGCGCACTGCTCTTCGGTCGGATCGCCGACCTCATGGGTCGAAAGTACGTCTACGGCGCCGTTGCGGTGGTGATGATCCTGGGTGCCCTCGCCTCGGCCGCCGCGCCAGGCTTCATGTGGCTTGTCGCTGCGCGCTTCGTTCTCGGACTGGGCATCGGTGGTGACTATCCGGTGTCGGCGGTGCTCATGAGCGAGTACGCAAACAAGGCCGATCGGGGCAAACTCGTCGGGCTCGTATTCTCGATGCAGGCAGTCGGGCTCGTCGTCGGACCGGTCGTGGCGATCACCCTGCTGGGATCCGGCCTCCCCCACGACGCGACGTGGCGCGTGCTCCTGGCGCTCGGTGCCGTGCCAGCGGCCGGCGTTGTGTACCTCCGGGCGAAGATGCCCGAGTCTCCGCGGTTCCAAGCGCGCACGAAAGGGCTGAGCGGGCGGGCGATGGAAGAGCTCGTCCGCTACTCGGACGGGGTGATCGTTCCGATGCCGCTCGCGAGCGGACAGCGCGATGCGCAGGGCGCGCACGCCCCCGCCGCCGGCGCAGTCGCCGCCGGCGCAGTCGCCTCCGGCGCAGTCGCCTCCGGCGCATCTCCCGGCTCAGCCCCCGAGGCGGATGCCGTCGGCGGTTCCCGGGGCCGTGCTGTCGGTCCGATGGGTCTCCGGCAATTTCTCGGCGATCGGCGCATGCTGGGTCTTGTGATCGGCACCGCGGGTGCATGGTTCCTGTTCGACTACGCGTACTACGGGAACACGCTGTCGCTGCCCGCCATCATCAAGTCCGTCGACCCCAGCGCCACGCTGATCGTCACCCTTGCGTTGACGCTTGCGATGTTCGTCGTCTTCGCGGTTCCGGGGTACGCGCTCGCCGTGATGCGCATGGATCGATTCGGACACCGCAAGCTGCAGCTCCTCGGGTTCGCCGTCATGGCGGCGGCTTTCCTCGCGCTCGGAGTCATCGGGCCGCTCACGACGTTGGTCGCGCCGTTCATCGCCGTGTTCGGACTCAGCTACTTCTTCGTGGAGTTCGGCCCGAATACGACGACGTTCGTGCTGCCCTCGGAGGTGTTCCCCACCCGTGTCCGCACGACGGGCCACGGGATCGCTGCGGGGGTGGGCAAGCTCGGCGCGTTCATCGGCGTGTTCCTCGTCCCGGATCTTCAGCGGGGCATCGGGCTGCGAGGCATGCTGCTCGTCGCAGCGGCCGCGTCCGTCATCGGCTACGCCGTCACGCACCTGCTCCCCGAGCCTGGCCGTCGCGGTCTGGACGAGGTGTCAGGAGAGGACGACGGCGCCTCCGGAGATGCCATGCCTCTCAGCAGGGTCGCCCCGGTCCTGAACGGCAGCGTGCGCGAAGAGACGCGCGAAGAGGTGCGCGACGAGGTGCGCGCGAACACGCAGGCAGTGGTCTGAGGTCGCTCTTGCGGGCCCGCGCTCGAGCGTGGGCTCCGCGAAGTGCCGTGTTGCCGGCACCCCACCGGACACCCGGCACCCCACCGGACACCCGGCACCCGGCACCCGGCACCCCACCGGGCACCCGGCGTTGATGCCGATGCCGAAGCCAGCGTCAACGCCGGGACCGCAGACGGCGCGCCGCCGCCGGCACCCACCCCCACGCGAGGAGCAGCAGCACGACGAGTAGCGCAGCACCCGACACGATCTCGCCGCCGACGAGTCCGGGTGCGACGTAGCGCCAGCTGAGCACCCCCCGGCCAGGAGGAACCCGGACCGCTTGGACGACGCCGTGGCGGACGAGATGAAGCTCGACCGTCGGACCGCCCACCGACGGCCGCCACGTCGCGTGCCAGCCGGGGATGTCTGCGACCGCACGTACCACGTCGACGCCGTGCGCAGAGCGGACGAGCGCCGACTGCGGATCCAACGCCGCTCCCGAGAGCCTCCGCACCGACGCACCCCCGAGCCCGCGACCCCCGAGTGCCCGGAGCGTGAGCGGCGCAGCGGCGAGCCGGTTGCGATAGACGGCGAAGGGTCCGTCGTGACCCGCGTACGCCCAGTGTGGTGCCACCATCGCTGTCTGGAGCGCCCCGTCGAGTGCGTACCGGCCCCGCCCCTGGATGGTGACGACCGGCGGTTCGAGCACCCCGCGGCCCCGGGCGCCGGCGACCAGCGAGGTGGCCCGGACCGGCACCGGCCACGTGGCGAGCCATGTCCGGGGGGCCCCGGTCACGACCCCGGGCCCGGCGCGGGGTGCCTTCACGAGCGCCCACACGACACGGCCCCCGGCCGTCACGGCTCCG
>JAJYPY010000152.1 GCA_021794995.1 Actinomycetes bacterium
GAGCCATAGCTCCCAGTACGCCGCCTTCTGGATCGGCATCGACGGCTACTCCTCGGACTCGGTGGAGCAGATCGGCACGGACTCCGACTGCAACGGCAAGAACAAGCCCTCGTACTACGCCTGGTACGAGATGTACCCGGCAGCGTCGGTCTCCTTGTCGACGAGCCAGTACCCGGTCAAGCCCGGCGACACCCTCAGCGCAGAGGTCTCCGTCTCCGGCTCGCAGTTCACCCTTTCGATATCGAGCAGCGAGGGCTGGAGCTTCTCGACGACCCAGACCGGTTCTGGCCTTGCCCAGTCCTCGGCCGAGTGGATCGCGGAGTCGCCCGAGCTCTGCAGGGCCCACCGCTGCAGCCTCGCCCAGCTGGCCGACTACGGCAGCGTCGGCTTCACCTCCGCCGAGGCGGCAGCCGGCGGCACCGACCAGCCCATCTCGGCCTTCACAGCCGACGGCGGCCCGCACGAGATCATCTGTGAGACCTCGAGCGGCTTCGTGCGCGAGCAGCCGTCTGCACTCGGGAGCGGTGGAGACAACTTCACGATCACCTGGGAGCACGACTGACCATCGACTAGGACGAGGCGCGAGGAGGGGGCGGCGAGCCGCCCCCTCCTCTTCTCGCCGGTCCCTTTGGCTGGCGGCGCGGCCCCCCTCCAGAACCTGGTCGCAACTTGCTCGGCCCGGGGCCGCAAGCCGACGGCGCGGCCGAGCACAGGCGCTGTCAGCGAGCTTTCGCTCGGACAGAATGAGCCGATGACTGGATTGCCCGACGCGTTCTCGCTTGCTGGTCGGCATGCCCTCGTCACCGGGGCGGGGAGCCCGACGGGCATCGGCTTTGCCTGCGCCCGGTTGCTCGGCCGCCTAGGGGCATCGGTGACGGTGACGGCCACGAGCGACAGGGTGCACGAACGCCGGGAAGAGCTCATCCGGGAAGGCATCGCGGCGAGCTCTGTCACCGGCGACCTCACGCTCGAGCCGGATGTGGCCCGCGTCGTGGCAACCGCCTCCTCGGAGCAGGCCGTGACGATCCTCGTCAACAACGCCGGCATGGTCTCCATCTCGAGCGAGGCGGCCTCAGGTGACGTCGTCGCGATGCCCCTCGCCGAGTGGCGGGCGGAGCTCGACAGGGAGGTGACGACGGCCTTCCTCTGTGCCAAGGGCGTCGTTCCGCAGATGCTTTCGACGGGATGGGGGCGAGTGGTGAACGTCTCATCGGTCACCGGGCCGGTGGCGGCCATGGCCGACGACGTCGCCTATGCAGCAGGGAAGGCTGCCATGGTGGGCCTCACAAGAGCGCTCGGGCTGGACCTGGCGCGGGCTGGGGTGACGGTCAACGCCGTCGCACCGGGCTGGATCGAGACCGGTTCCTCCCTCCCCAAGGAGCTCGAGCTCGGAAAGGGCACCCCTGTGGGGCGCTCGGGCTCCGCCGATGAAGTGGCCTCTGCCGTCGCCTGGCTCGCCTCTCCCGGCGCCAGCTATGTCACCGGCCAGCTGATCGTGGTCGACGGCGGCAACCTCATCGCCGAGGAGCGCTACGTGCGCCCGTAAGGGTCTAAAAGTCCCGTGGGGCGGTGATTCCTGGCATCGGGACGGTAGGTCGCCCCACTGCTGTGGGGGGTCTAACCCCAGCAGACGCCGGTGGGGTCCTCGTCGAGCTCGTGGATGAGTACGTCGATGGGTTGCTTCGGGTCGAGATCGAAGTAGAGCGTCCAGCCTCCGTAGCGGTCGCCGAAGTAGAGCGTCCAGAGGCCGTCGCCGTCGTAGCGGAGCCTGGCGATGGCACTCGAGGTCCACTCGCTGACGCCCGTCCACGGCGGTCGGCGCTCGTCGACGTCGACGTACCTACCGTGAACCGTTACCTCGAGGCGGACCTTGTCCCGCACGCGCCTAGGCAGGCGCTCCTCACAGAAATGCTTGATCCTCGCGACGTCGATGTCGGGCAGGACCACCGGCACCCGCCCGAAGTTAGAAGCTCAAGCAGGGCGAGGGATGACTTGGCAGACAGACCGCTGAGTGCTTTCACTCGGCGCAGCCGCCAACGAGGTCTCCCATAGATAGCGCCGCTTGGCGACATGCCACTCGTCGTGGACCTCGGGTCAGAGACGATGTAAGGACCTAGTGTCCTGTCAGGTTGTTTCGGTTAGAAATTCTCGATGGGGAGGAATTTCTCTCCTCCAGTTCGCGTTCTGCGGTCTTGTCAGCCAAGATCGGAGGAACGCCATGGCACCCAGAGGACGACCGACCGCACAGATCACCTTGAGCGCCGAGGAGCGCTCGACCCTTAAGCGGTGGGGGCGCCGCCACTCGTCCTCCCAGGCCCTTGCGCTTCGGTGCCGGATCGTCCTGGCCGCGGCAGCCGGCGCCACGAACAACGAGATCGCTGCCGAGCTCGGGGTGCACCCGGTGACGGTGTCGAAGTGGCGTCGGCGTTTTGCTGCTGACCGACTCGACGGCCTGGCCGACGCACCACGCCCCGGCGCCGTGCGCACCATCGGCGATGACATCGTCGAAGCGGTGGTCGTCGAGACCTTGGAGTCCGCTCCGCCCGACGCTACCCACTGGTCGACGAGGAGCCTGGCCGAAAAGCACGGGATCAGCCGTCAGACGGTGTCGGAGATCTGGCGGGCGTTCGGTTTGAAGCCCTGGCGCACGGACTCCTTCAAGGTCTCCCCGGACCCCCAACTGGTCGAAAAGATCCGAGACCTGGTCGGCCTCTACATGAACCCGCCCGTCGCAGCAGCCGTCTTTGCCGTCGACGAGAAGCCCCAGATCCAAGCGCTCGACCGCAGCGCCCCCACCTTGCCCCTCTTGCCCACGACGCCCGAGCGGGCCACCCACGACTACCTGCGCTATGGGACTTGCGACCTCTTTGCCGCCTTGAACGTGGCGACGGGGACGGTGATCACCGACATCCGCTCCAAGCACACGAGCGCCGACTTTGTCGCCTTTTTGAACAAGGTGAACCGTGAGGTGCCCGACGACCTCGAGGTCCATGTGATCTTGGACAACCTCCAGACCCACAAGACCCCGCTCGTGCACCGCTGGCTTTTGCGGCACCGACGCTTCCACTTCCACTTCACCCCGACCTATGGCTCGTGGATGAACCTCGTCGAGCGGTGGTTCTCCGCCCTCACCACCAAGAAGCTTCAGCGCGGCGCGCATCGCAGCGTGAAGGCACTTGCCGCCGACATCCAATCGTGGGCAGCGGCTTGGAACGAGAACCCTCGGCCCTTCGTGTGGACCAAGAGCGCAGAACAGATCCTCGAGCGGCTGGCCGGCTACTGCGCGGCGATCAACACCACGATCGACCGATGAACCGACTAACACAGCGTTTCAGCCTGACAGGACACTAGGCGCTTGCCAGGGTTTTCGTTCTCGGCGAGAATCCCGCTCGTGGGGACACCGGACTACGGGGCAGCGCTTGATCGCATCGTCGAGGCATCCCCGACTTCGCTGGTGGAGCTGCTTCTGGAGGTAGTCGAGCCGCTAGGGGCCTGGGATCTGGGCGTGTACCTAGTTGACTTCCAAGGTCTTGTCTTACAGCCGCTATCGCTAAGTGACCAACCGGAGCCGATTGTGGCGGAAGAAGAGGTCGCGGCCTCGATGGCCGGTCGAACTTTCCAAAGCGGAGAACCTGTCACAGCGGTGCGGGACGACGGAATCCGAGTGTGGGTTCCGCTCGTCGAGCGAGGCGAGCGAACGGGCGTCTTGGCGCTCACTGTGGCGCATGTCGATGAGTCGCTGATGGCAGATTGTGTCCGTTTAGGGCGCTTTGCTGGGCTGTTGGTGCGAGCTTTCGCACGCATGAGCGATCTAATGCACCTACAGAGGCGTCGGCGCTCGATGACCTTGGCAGCGAGCATGCAGTGGGATTTGCTCCCGCCGCTTACCGTTCGCTGTTCTCACGCGTTGGCCTGCGGACGGCTGGAGCCCGCTTACGAGATAGCCGGGGATGCGTTCGACTACTCGATCGACGAGCGCTACCTGCACTCGGCCATCTTCGACGCCATGGGCCATGGGGTCGAATCGACTCTGATGACGACACTGGCCGTCGGGGCGTATCGACATGCCCGCCGCGCTGACAGCCCTCTTGCGGCGGCGCATCGAGCGACCGACGAGGCTGTGACCGCACATTGCATGGAAGAAGCGTTTGTCACGGGCTCGATAATTCGGCTCGAGCTCGAGACGGGGATTTTGGAGTGGACTAACGCTGGTCATCCTCAGCCGTTGCTGCTTCGCGGTCACCAGGTGATTGGGCCGCTGGCGTGTGCTGCGTCCCTGCCATTTGGCTTGGGCGGAGAGTGTCGCGCTGTGGCGAGCGAGGCGCTGGAACCCGGCGACAGCGTCCTGTTTTTTACCGACGGGATAACCGAAGGGCGGTCCGACGTAGGCGAGGTGTTCGGCACCGATCGCCTCGCCGACTTGTGGTCCCTGCACACGGGTTCGGGCCTGCTACCTGACGAGATCCTTCGCCGCTTGGTCGAAGCCGTTACTGGCTTCAACGCTGGGAAGCTGCGCGACGACGCCTCCTTGCTGCAAATTTCGTGGTTCGGCCCTACGGCGTCGCACGGACAGGCGCCTGTCCCCTAGAGGGACTCCGGACAGCTGGGATTCTTGAGAGGTTGCGGGTGCATCGAGCCGCCTCGTCGAAGTTCAGAGGCTATTTTTTCCTCGGGATCTGCTGCTGACCACCAATGTTGGTGGTCAGCTTGGTGGTCGGTACAGCAGTCTAACTGTCTCTACATTGACTCTTCAGGCCGTCAGCAGTGTGGACCTTCTCTGGTCAGAAGGAGTACAGTTCCAACTGGCCGAAGTCAACCGTAGAAAGCGGTAGATGGCAAACGAGACGCGAGAGCCTGGCTCCGCTAATGCCCGCGATAAAAGGCGAAGGCGAGTTGCAGCTGTTGCGCTCGCCTGCACGGTGCTCGGCGTAACGGTTGGCGCTTTAGTAATTGACGCCACGATAGGGGCACCAGCGTCTACTCGGAGTCGCGACTCCACCGTTGAAGCAACGGTCGCTGCAGCAGAAGATATAGAGGTTGCCTACCCGTATCCTTTGCCGCCTGACACGCAGCCGCCGCAGTTATTTGACGCCAATTCGTTACCCCACGCTTGGATTGACCCGAATACGCATCATGCATATATTCCGCCGGCCGTTATCACCAGATCGCTTGCGAGACTTCGTGACCTCTGCAAGGCTGTCTTTTCGGCGCCCATGACAAGCCAAGTACTACAACAGGCAAACGCAGCTCTTAATGACCAGTCTGGCGGTAGTG
>JAJYPY010000153.1 GCA_021794995.1 Actinomycetes bacterium
CCCCCTCCCGCAGCAGCTCCAGCACCCGGATGCGCGCCGGGTGCGCCAGCGTCTTGAAGAAGTCCGCCTTCACCTGGGAGATGTGGCGGGTCATCGGCCGCAGTCTCCCGCGGGTGGCGACGCACACCTTCGGGCGCGCGGCAAGCCACCGGTCTCCCCCACACGTGAAGAAGGCATCAAGTCGTCAAGCTATCAGCACTGACCGATCGTTCGTGCGGCACGTGTCGTTCGTGCGGCACGCGCTGGTTCGGGCTGTCGATGGCGACACCCTCGCCTCACGACTGCGGTCTCCACGCAGGGCGCTTCGGGCACGTCGCCCTCGCCCGGGACACTGAGCGGGGCGGTCGATGGCCGGGGGACTCCAGCTCGGCCGCGGCACCGCTCCATGCCGCTCCCGTGCTACGGCGGGGACGGGAGCGGGGAAAGTGCCTCCCACACCGCGAGCTCTTCTTGCCGGGGTCCGTCGACCGCGCCGATCTCGGCGCCGAACACCATCGTGGTACGGCGATCAGGATCCCACGCGGGCCAGGGGCCCGTCTGCGCGCAGGACGGGTCTCCGGTACGCGCGAAGGAGGTCCACGACGCCTGCATCGCTTCCGCCAGTGCGTCCACTCGTGCCCCCGAGCCGCAGAACGCGGCCACCGCCGGATCACCGAACGAACCGAAGACGAAGGGGATCTCCAGGGCGTGCGTGGCGCCGAGCACGCCACCGAGTGCGGGCGACTCCCAGGTGAACAGATAGTCGAAGATGTGCGGTTCGTGCAGGCGCAGCGCTGCCGCCAGGCGAAGCGATGGCCAGCGGAACACGATGTCGCTCCCCGCCGCGACCCACAGCGCCCATGGCGACACGGGCTCCGTGCGTCGTGCCCTGATCGTGCGGTAGCCGGCCACCGCATCTCTGGCGCTCGGCAGCGGTGCGTAGCGAGAGACTCGCATTTCGAGAGACTCGTCATCCAGCGCGCTGACGCTTCGGTCTGCAAGCCCGAAGAAGGTCATCTCGTCCCGGTTCGTGCCGACGATGGCGGCGATGCCGGCAGCCGACCCCCTGGCGATCGCGTCGAGCGGAGGCTCAGGCAGCGACGTGCCGTCCACGACGGGAAGAAGGGGTTGCGGCAGCTCGCCGCGGCGCGCGGGGCGTCTGGAGAGCGCGGAGAGCGCACCGACGAGCTCGTCCGCCGGCACCCTCTCGAGCCGGTCCCGAGAGACCGAATCCATACCGAGCTCGTGGACCAGCGACTCGGCGGACTCCGCCGCGCGCTCGGCGCTGTGCACGTAAGGCGGGCCACTTTGGATGATCGCGCGACGGAACAGCCCTCGCGCCGCGGGCATCGCGAGGAGCGTGGAAACGCACATCGCTCCTGACGACTCACCGAAGACCGTGACGTTGTCAGGATCGCCCCCGAAGGACGCGATGTGGGCGCGGACCCACTCGAGCGCGGCGATCTGGTCGAGCAGTGCCCAGTTCCCGAAGATCCTGGCGCCACCAGGTCCGGTTGCAAGCGCGGGATGCGCGAGGAAACCCAGGGCGCCGAGTCGGTAGTCGACACCCACGACGACGACATCGCGGTGCCGCGAGAGCCTGTCGCCGCGGTACACCGCGCTCCCCGCGGTGCCCGAGGTGAAGCCACCGCCGTGCAGCCACACCATCACCGGGCGACGGCTCTCGTCGAGCGACGGCGTCCATACGCTCAGATGGAGGCAGTCCTCGCTCTGCACACATGGATCTCCGGCAAGCGTCGCCCCGCTCTGAGGAGCGATCGGACCGGGCATGGTCGCGTCGCGCGTGCCCTCCCAGGGCTCCGGCCGCTGTGGCGGCCGCCATCGCAGCGGACCGACCGGCGCCTGCGCATACGGGATCCCGAGGAATGCCCAGACCCCGTCCTCCACGCGCCCACGGACCCGTCCCCCGTCGACCGCGACCTCACCGCCCACGCGGCGGAACGCTACCGGGAGCTCAGCGCCGGCCTGCCCATGCGGCGCAACCTGCGCTCGACGCGCTGGGTGAGGAACGGCAGCAGGTAGCGCACACTGGCCTCTGGCGTGGCGCTCAACAGTCCGGCGCGCCGGCACTCCTCGAGGCACGCCCACGCGCTCGCCCGATCCCCGGCGAGCTGGTAGGCGAGCGCGAAGCGCAGGTGGTGCCACGCCTTGATGGCCCGCCCCCGGTGGTCGGGCGCGTCGCCGAGCTCGCGGTCGAGCATGGTGCGTCCGGTCCGGTACACCCGCTCGAGCGCCTTGCTGTAGCCCGTGGCGACGTCGGTATAGCGCACGAAGGGCCAGTCGAGCTTGAGCACCCGGCCATGGCGGGATGCGCGTAGCCACATGTCCCAGTCCTCGACTCCGTCGAGTGACGAGTCGAACCCGCCGGCTGCCATCAAGGCGTCTCGACGCAACAACACCGTCGACGTCTGGAACCGGTTCAGGAGAAGGATCTTGGACGTCGCAAGCGCCGTGGTGGGCACGACGGCGGGCGCGGGTGTGCGAACGAGCTGGCGCGACCAGTCGGTCGCGACGAGCACGGTGTCGCCGTGCGCCAAGGCGAGCTGGCGCTCGAGCTTTGCCGGATGCCATTCGTCGTCGGCGTCCAAGAACGCGATCCACTCCCCCGACGCCGCATCGACGCCCGCGTTGCGCGCGGCGGACGGACCACCTTGCGGCTGGGAGATGACCTGTACCGGTGCACCGAAGCCCCGGGCGATTGTCGCCGTCGCATCCGTGGATCCGTCGTCGACCACGATGATCTCGTCGGGCAGGCGAGATTGCGCCAGCGCGGATCGCAGGGCGGCCTCGATGGAGGCGTGCGCGTCATGTGCGGGGACGACGACGCTGACCCTCATCGATCGACCGATGCCCCCACGCGCGCGACGAGCGACTCGCGCGCCGCGACCCGGTCGTCGAGCTGCACCGTCTCGTCACCGAAGTGCTGGAACTGTTCGTGTCCGCGGCCGACGATCAGCACCACGTCACCCTCCTCGGCGCCGCCGATCGCCATGTCGATGGCGCCGCGGCGATCGGGCTCCACCACGACGGCGGTGTTCCGTCCCGACTCGAGGGTCCCGCGGTAGAGGGCCCCGATGATGTCGGCGATCGGTTCGTCACCAGGGCTGTCGGTGGTGAGGAACACACGGTCGGCGTGCGCGGCGACCTGCCCGATCAGCGGGCGCTTTCCACGGTCCCGACCGCCGCGCGCGCCGAGGACGACCGATACCTTGCCGTCCGAGATGCGGCGGGCAGTCCCGATCAGCTCGTCGAGCGCGTCGGGGGTGTGGGCATAGTCGACGACGACGAGGAACGATTGGCCGGCGTCGATCAGCTCGAAGCGTCCCGGCGGCGGCGAAGCTGACGCGATCGCCGCCACGGCATCCGCGGAGGCGCAGCCGAGCATCTGAGCCGCCAGGTAGCTCGCCGCGACGTTCGATCCATTGATGCGACCGACCAGCGGGCTCAAGAGCTCGATCTCGCCGCCGTCCGGCCACCGCATCTTCACGGTGATGCCCGCGAGTCCACGCTCTTCCACAAAGACCTGCACGTCAGCGTCGGGGCCGTGACCGAACGTGGTGATCGGTATCTTGATGGACGCCGCGAGGCGCCGCCCCCACTCGTCGTCTACGCACACGAGGCCCGCGCGACACCGGGACGGCTCGAACAGCGCGGCTTTGGCGTCGAGGTAGCGCTCCATCGTCCCGTGGTAGTCCAGGTGCTCTCGGCTCAAGTTCATGAACACACCGACATCGAAGCTGATGCCGTCGAGGCGCCCCTGGTCCAGCCCGTGCGAGGACGCCTCCATGGCGACCGCGCGGACCCCCGCCCGGGTCATCTGCCGAAGGATCCACTGCAAGTCCGGCGCCTGCGGGGTCGTGAGGCTGGTGCTGATCGAACGGCCGAGAAAATGGCTCCCCACCGTACCGATCTGCCCGGCGGGGATACCCGACGCGTTCAGACAGTGCCGCAGCACTGCGCACGTCGTCGTCTTGCCGTTCGTTCCGGTCACTCCGACGACGGCGAGCTTGTCGGATGGGCGTCCAAAGAACGAGGCCGCAAGCGGACCGATCGCGCGCCGTACCGAGGGCACCACGAGCTGGGCGACCGGGAGGTCGAGCGCCCGCTCCACGACGAGCCCGCACGCGCCTGCGGCCACTGCTGTGCGTGCGTGGTCGTGACCGTCCGTGTGCACTCCTGGCAACGCGAAGAACAGAGTCCCGTCGAGCACCCGCCGGCTGTCGTAGGCGATGCTGCGGACCAGCGCGTCCCCGTGCAGCGTCGCCTCGGGCAGCTCCCGCGCCAGCTCGCTCAGGAGCACGGGCGCCTGGATCGCGGCGAGGTCGTCCCCCGTCGGCGCGGTGGGGTCTGCCGACAGCACGGCGACATTCTTTCCCCAAACGCGTGACGTGCAAGTGAACATTGCCGTCGGAGGTTCCAACCGGGTGCGAAGCGAGCTGGGCTGCGGCCCGGCCCGCGCGCGCCGCCGCAGGGCACCGCACGACATCGAACCGTCACGAGAAGACCCTTGGCAGCTGTGAGCCCTGAGGCTAGAGTTGCCAATGTGGCTGGTGTGAATTGTCGGATCTCTCGCCGCGCCCTCGTTCGCCTCATGGCAGCGGGTGCCGCGGCATCGCTCACCGTGTCCCTGTGGACCGTGGCTGCCGGAGCCACACAGTTCACAACAAGCGCAGCCCAAGCCAAGATCAATCAGACCCAGTCACAGATCACACAGGTCGTCCAGACGATAGCCCAGGAGCAGCGGAAATCTGCGATCCTCGGCCAGGAGTATGACGCGGCAGTGGCCCACGTGCAGGCCGTCGACGCCGCGTTGCGCGCGACCGATGCACGACTGGCACAGACCCGCAAGACGATCGTCACCGACAAGCACGTCCTCGCCGAGGCCGCGGTGCAGGCGTACGTGCTCGGCGCGCAAGGAACGCAGATCACCTCGCTCTTCTCGACGTCGGCGAACACAGCCGTCATCTCCCAGGAGTACTCCGACACCGCGGTCGGCGACCTCGCGGCGGCCAAACTGGCACTCGAGCTCGCACAGACCCAGTTGAGCGCGCAAAAGACCCAGCAGCAGGTCCAAGAGCAGCAGGCGACGAGCGCGGCCCAGAATCTCCGCTCGCTGCAACTGCAGAACCAGCAGGCGGCTGCGCAGGCACAAGTCACCCTCGTCTCGTTGAAGGGGAGCCTCGGCAAGCAGGTGGCGGCGGCGGCCCAAGCCAAGGCACAACGTGAGGCGGCGGCGGCGGCCGCGGCGGCGGCGGCCCAGAGGCAGGCG
>JAJYPY010000026.1 GCA_021794995.1 Actinomycetes bacterium
CCGGGCGATCCGCACGCTGCGTCGCACGACAACGCTCCTCGCCTTGGACGCCGAGCTGCGGAGCCTCCGCGGCGCCCAGGGCGCCGCACTCGACGCGGCCCACACCCGCATCGACGTCCCTCCGTCAGTCGCGCCGTTCGTGACCGCCGTACCGCCCGGCCACTTCTACTCGCCGGTTCCCGACCTGGCCGACATCGAACCCCGGTTCGAGGAGCTGTGCGCGACCACTCGTGACCCGGCAGGGGTCGACCTGCGATGCGCGGAGCAGCTCCGGTTCTTTCGTGACCTGGCGGCACTGACTCGCGAGGTGCCGCTCGCCAAGGTGCCGGGAACCGAGAGCCGCTACGGCTCAGACAATCCGAATTACGGCATCGGCGACGCATTGCTGCTCCGGGCGATGCTGCGCCATCTCCGACCCCGGCGCTACCTGGAAGTGGGGAGTGGCTATACGACCGCGCTCGCACTCGACGTGAACGAGCGCTTCTTGGGCGGGTCGATGCAGGTGACCGCCATCGAGCCGTATCCCGAGCTGCTGCACCACGTGGTCCGGCCCGGCGACCCGGTCGAGGTCGTGTGCGCGCCGGTGCAGTCCGTCCCGCTCGAGATGTTCACGACGCTCGGCGCGAACGACGTGCTCTTCATCGACTCTTCCCACGTGCTCAAGACGGGGAGCGACGTGCAGTTCCTCTACACCCGGGTGCTCCCGGTCCTGGCCCAAGGTGTCTACGTGCACATCCACGACATCTTCTGGCCGTTCGAGTACCTCCGGCACTGGATCGAGCAGGGGCGCGCCTGGAACGAGGCATACATCCTGCACGCCTTTCTCGCGTGTAACCACGACTTCGAGATCGTGCTCTGGAACCACTACCTGGCAGTGCGACACCGTGACGTCATCGCGCAGGAGCTTCCCGCGATGCTCGAGAATCCGGGCGGCGCACTATGGGTGCGACGGCAGCACGCGGGCTGAGTGCTCCTCGACCCAGGAGCCGCGTCGGCACCGCTTCAGGTGGGCGAGATCGGTGGACGCAGGGCCCCTCCCTGTCGGGTCGTGGCGTCAGGGTCGTGGCGTCAGGGTCGTGGCGTCAGGGTCGTGGTGTCAGACAGGGAAAGTCCGTGAGCTGTCTGGTAACGTGAGCTGCAGCGAAGGCGATGCACAACGCGGAGTCCATCCGTTTGCATTGTGAACGAGCCGACGAAGCGGGAGGGGTGGCGACCGTGACAGGCCCGACGCCATACGTCCACTTTCCCGGCACCGCGAGGGAGGCCCTGACGTTCTACGGCGACGTCTTCGGGGGATCCGTCCAGCTGCACACGTTCGAAGAGTTCCATCGAAGCGACGGACCCGCAGAAGCCATCGCTCACGGGTATCTGAGTGGGGGGCCGGTGCGGCTCTTTGGCGCTGACGTGGCCGGTGACGAGCGCCCGGTCAGATGCGAAGGCGTGATGCTCTCTCTGCTCGGTATGGCTGCCCCATCGACGCTGACGACCTGGTTCTCCAGGCTCTCGGAAGGCGGCCAGGTCGTGGATGAACTGCAGACGCGGCCGTGGGGTGATTCGGATGGCCAGGTCATCGACCGCTACGGTCTTCACTGGCTCATCGGGTTCGAAGGGTCGGGCAGCGACTGACCGCGCGGCCCAGGCGTTGCCCGGCCCGACGGCCGGTGCAGACGCCGCGACGGTGTCGGCGACGGCGTCGGCAACGGCAACGACCGTCGGTCGTGGCGGGCACAACACGCGCCGTCTCGCCATGTAGCTCGTGTGTGGGAGACCTTCCCCAGGTCCTGACGCCAGTCTTCGAAGACCTGCACGGCCATCGAAGCACCCCGTGGCTGCGCCAGATTGAGGACGATCCGCACGAGCGCCGCCGGTCCCGCGTGGCGACGTGTCGCCCGAGTGCACTGAGGTCCTCCCCAACGCTGGGCGTGCTCGCCGGTGACTCGCTGGCGGCCGCGAGCGCACGGCAGCCCGGGAGGTGTGCCGACCCCGGGCCAGCATGGCAGCCAGCGGCGACTCGCTCGCCGCTGTGTCTTCGCCCGTCGTTGTCCGTGACCGCATCGATGATCGCGGCCGTGCGTTCGATCAGCGACACCCTGCCCTCGTCCATCGTGCCCGGCTCCACGAGTGCCAGGCCGTCACGCCGTGCGTATCGGACAGGCGCCCATGACACCGGACCGCTGCCTCCGCGATGGTGGCCGGCCTCCACGCCCCTACGACGAACGCGACGTTGCTTGGCGCGGTGAGCGTACGGCCCTTGCGAGCCGCCTCGATCGAGTCGGCGTCGAGCATGCGGTACTCAGGATCGCACTGGAACAGCGTCTGACCCTCTTTGATCCACGCGGCGTCGTGCCTGCCGAAGATCGTCATCTCCTGCAGATCTGCGGCCAGCCGCCTCCCGGCCCGCCCGGCGCGGTGCGAACACGGCAATCTTCTTGTCGCTCCTCTCCAGGAAGTCGTTCACCCGCGCGAGCGCGTTGTCGACGTTGCCCTTCCCTGCGATCTGCCGCAACGCATTGACCTTGGCGAGGTGCTCGCCGGCTTCCGCTTGCAGCGTCGCCTTCCAGCCGCTTTTCGACGCGCCGAGCTTGCCGATGACACCGAGGCAGCACGTGAGTGCGCCCCCTGGTACCGGGAGAAGACCCAACCCTCGGTCTTCGTCATGCTCCCAAAGCTCCGCCGCGTCATCTCGCCGCCCGATGTCGCAGCGATGACACCCAGCCGCACTTCGCTCGCGCAGTCAGCATGCTCCACCTTTCCTGGAACCACATGGCTGCGTAGACGAGAGAGTCGAAAGATTAGGCGGGGGTCTCCTCGCGCAGGAGCTCGAGGGCGAGCCACAGCTCGACGATGACCGCCGGTGAGGAGAGGTCGCGTCCCGTCAGCTGTTCGATGCGCCGCAAGCGGTAGGCGAGGGTATGTGGATGGACGGACAGCCGCTCGGCGGAGGCGCCCGTGCGCTGCCCGCTTTGCATCCAAACTCGGAGAGTCTCGATCAGGCGCTCGGATGCGGGTGTCCCGAGGATGAGGATCGGACCCAAGACCCGCTCGACCATCGCCTGGCGCAGGGCCGGGTCCGTCGGCAGCCAGTCCAGCTCGCCGGCCATCGTCGACGCGTCGACGAGCACGACCTGGCGGTCGCGAGCTCGATCGAGCGCCAAGTGGGCCTGGCGCTCGGCCACCGCGATGCTCTCTCCGAAGCGGAACGTCCGGCTTCTTCCGGCGTGGGCACCTGGGATCGAGTCGAGGACGTCTGGAACGGGAGCCTCGGTCGTGGCCAGGAGGACGACGTGCTGCTGGGCGACGATGAGGTGCTCGCAGCCGATGTCGCTCAGCCACTGGTGCATCAGCGAGCTTGCGCCCTCGACGTCGCCTACATCAACGAGGTAGAGCGCGAGCGGCTCACTGCGGAGCTTGTCGGGCATCCGGTCTGCAAGATCGCGGGGGTGGCGACCTGCAAGCAGTTCGACGAGCCGTTCTCCGCCTTCTCGTCGTGCCGCTTCACGTTCTCGCTCGAGGTTGGCGCGACGTAGCGCGGCGATCGTAGCGATGTGTTGGAGCGTCGCGAGCCCACCGGGTTCCGCGTCGTGGCGCCGGAGCCCGAGCAGGTATCCGCTCACCCGTCGCCCGATCGGCACTGAGACGACGTAGCCGCCCGGGACATACGCCGGCGCGTCCGTGGGCTTTGCGAGGAGCTCTTGGAGCTCTTCGGGGAACGCGGACACGCCAGGGAGGAGGGCCCCTCCCGGCGGGGAGCTCAGAAAGAGGTCGTAACCCGAGACGTTCTCGAGCTTCTTGAACAGGGCGGCGTGGTCCCCGGGCCCCTCCGTGCGCATTGCGTCGAACACGCTGAGCTGGCGCACCATTTCGCGATGGGCAGCGTCCTGGTTGGCGGTGATGACCACCCGGGCGATCGCCACAAATGGCACCTCGATCGACACGAGAAGGATGGGGAAGTGCCGGCGGTCCGCTTCGGCAGCAAGCGCATCGGTGAGCGCGGGCGATCGCAGGTCCCGGGAGATGGCAAGTCCGGCGGCTCCGGCCCGTGTCAGCTTTGCGAGGTAGGAGACCTGGGCGGATGCCTCGCGCGGGACCGCCATTCCGGTGGTCATCACGAGCTCTCCGCCTTCGAGCCAGGGCAGCGGATCGTCGAGCTCGCACACATGTGCCCACTTCGCTTCCCGGTCACTCCCGGATTGCCCCGCGAAGAAGTCACAGCCGAGGTGGGAGAGGCTCACGAGCTCCGCGACGGTGATCGGCATCCTCGTACTCCCTCTTGGATCTGTATCCAATTATTGGCAGAAATATTTCCACTTCGGCCAATAGGCGGCGCGAATGACCGCCGTTACACTCGGAGTCGTCGGCCGGTGGTGCCGACGCCAGCTCGGGGGGCGGTCTGCGTGTCGTGCGCACAAGAGAGCGATCGGAGCGGTCACGGGTGGATCGTCGGTCCGGCTGACGCGACCGTCGTCCCACGATTTGCGGGCCCGACGACCTTCGCGCGGCTCCCCGAGCTCGACCGCCTTGGCGCTGCCGATGTCGCCGTCATCGGACTCCCCTTCGACGCAGGCACGAGCTACCGACCCGGGGCCCGATTTGGACCCGGTGCCATCCGCCAGGGGTCGCGCCTTCTGCGCCCGTACAACCCCGCACTGGGCGTCTCGCCGTTCGAGCGCATCCAAGTGGCCGACGCGTCCGACCTGGCGATCACCCCATTCGACATCGACCGGGCGGTTAAGGAGATCGAGGGGGGAATCGACACGCTGGCCGAGCGCGCCCCCCGATTCGTCGCACTCGGAGGTGACCACACCGTGGCCCTCCCGATCCTGCGGTCACTGCATCGGCGCTTCGGCCCTATCGCCGTCGTGCACTTCGACGCACACCTGGACACGTGGGACACCTACTTCGACGCACCGGTGACCCACGGGACGCCGTTCCGGCGCGCCGCGGAAGAAGGGCTCCTCCGAGGGGGGTCGTGCGTACACCTGGGGACCCGGGCGTCCCTCTACAGCGCGCAGGACCTGCCCGACGACGAAGGTCTCGGTTTCCACGTGATCACCTCAACCGATGTTGCCCGGACCGGCACCGATGGCGTCGCAGACACGGTAAGGGCCCGTGTTGGCACAGCACCCGTGTACATCTCGGTCGATATCGACGTGCTGGATCCGGCGCATGCGCCCGGTACCGGCACCCCCGAACCCGGAGGGCTCTCCAGTCGCGAGCTGCTCGAGCTTTTGCGCCTCATGGTGGGGTGCCGACTGGTCGGTGCCGACGTCGTCGAAGTGTCGCCCGCGTACGACCATGCGGAGATCACGGCCCTCGCCGCCGCACACGTCGCGTACGAGCTCATCTCAGTCTTCTCGACGATAGAAGGGATCGGGCGTCCCTGATGGTCAAGGACGAGTTCACGATCTACTTCGCGACCGACATCCATGGGTCGGAACGGTGCTTCATGAAGTTCTTGAACGCCGGCAAGGTCTACGGGGTCGACGCAGTGATCCTCGGCGGTGACGTGACCGGTAAGGCACTCGTTCCCATCGTCGAGCAAGCAGGCGGCACCTTCAAGGCAAACCTCTTCGGAAAGGACGAGTTCGCCCAAGACGCCGCCGGGCTGGAGGAAATCGAGACGCGGATCCGCACGCTGGGCTTTTACCCCTACCGCACCACCGCCGAGGAGTACGACCGGATGGTGGCGGACCCCGAGTACGTCTCGACGGTGTTCGACGAGGTGATGCGACGCGCGACCCAACGTTGGGTCGAGATCGCGGACGCGCGTCTTGAGGAGGCGGGCTTGCCATGCCTCGTCATGCCGGGCAACGACGACATTCCGGTCGTAAAAGACGTATTGGATGAGGGGCGATGGGTCATCCAGGGAGAGGACCACGTCATCGAGTTCGGCCCCTACCAGGTGCTGTGCTTGGGCTACTCGACGATCACTCCGTGGGATTCGCCGAGAGAAATCACTGAGGAGGACATGGCGAAACGGCTCGACAAGCTTGTCGAGCAGATTGAGCCCGGCAAGCCGGTGATCTTCAACGTGCACAACCCCCCGGCGGACTCCGGTACCGATCTGGCCTTCAAATTGTCGTCCGACATGAAGATAGAGACGGCCGGTGGCGAGCCGCTCCGGGCGCCGGTCGGGAGCCATGCCGTACGCACGGCGATCGAAACGGTGCAGCCGGTGCTCGCCCTTCATGGACACATCCATGAGTCCCGAGCGATGACGGCGATTGGGCGGACCAAGGTGTGCAACCCGGGGTCACTTTATCCGGACGGTACCCTGCAGGGGGTCATCATCACCCTGGCGCGCGACAAGGTGAAAGGGTTCAAGTTTGTCACCGGCTGATCGCGCTGACGCACACGGCGGCTCGGCGGTGTGCCTCACTTTCGACGTTGACGCGGAGTCCGTGATGCTCGCGGCCGATCCACGTTACGAGCATCGTGCCTCCCTCATGAGCCATCAGCGCTACGGACCCACGGTGGGCGTGCCCCGGATCCTCAAGCTCCTCTCGCGCCTGGAGGTCCGAGCTACCTTCTTCGTGCCCGGCGCGACCGCGGACCGCTATCCCGAGGTGCTCGGTTCGATCCTCGAGGCCGGCCACGACGTCGGGCATCACGGGTATCTCCACGAGTCCCTGGTCGGCGTCGACGAGTTGGCCGAGCGCAAATACCTCGAGCTCGGACTCGAGGCGCTCGAGCGTGCAGGCGGTGTCGTTCCGGTCGGCTATCGGGCGCCGTGGTGGGAGGCGACGACACGTACGCGAGAGCTCCTCTGCGAGTACGGGTTTCGCTACGACACGAGCTACTTCGACGCCGACGCTCCTTACTGGGTGGACACCGCACGCGGACGACTGCTCGAAGTGCCTGTGGCGTGGGCCCTCGACGACTGGGAGCGTTACGCGTTCTGGCCGGAGGTGACGGGCGACGGACGAATCGACCGTCCGAGCACCGTGGCCGACGCCTGGTTCGAAGAGATCGAGGGCCTCACCGCGGTCGGTGGCGTCGCCGTGCTGACGATGCACCCGTTCCTCTCGGGCCGCCCAGCTCGCGCTGCCGCCCTTGAGCACCTCATCGGACGCATCCGCGCCGAGACGGGCGCGCGCCTCATGTCGCTCGCTGAAGTGTTGGAGATGCACGAAGACACGTCGATGAAGGGCTGGGGTCGCCAGTCCGAGACAAGGGGGACCTGATGGCTGTCGAAACTGCAGGCGCGGCACGGACCGGCGTGTTTGCGCGCAAGGCGACCGGGCTTGTGCGCGAAGGCAGCCCATGGAGCGTGCTCGTCTACAACATCAACTTCGTGAGCATCGGCCTGATGCTCGTCTTTGCCTTGGTGATGGAGCCCGCGTTCTACCCGGGAGGGAACATCCTGGGCACGTTCCTTGGTGCCTTTATCGTCGTCATCCCGACGTCGCTCACCTTCGCCTTCCTGGCCGCTGCGATGCCGAGGTCGGGTGGCACATACGTCTACGTAAGTCGAATCCTCGGCCCGTCGTGGGGCATGATGTCGAGTCTCAACAACACGATCTGGTGGATCCTTTACGGCGGCGTGCCATCCGCATTCCTTGCCTACTACGGCTTGACGCCGCTCCTTCGCGGCTTAGGCGTGCTCACGAACAACGCGACACTGATCCGCTACGGCAACGACTTGTCGACCCCGACGGGTGCCTTCGTGGTGGGGACGATCCTGATCGTCGCCCTGGTCGCCGTCTTCGCGATGGGACTAAACACGTACTTTCGGATCCAGAACGTGCTGTTTGCTATTGCGCTCATTGGCATCGCCGTGACGATCGGCGTGCTCGCCACCACCTCTCACGCGTCGTTCGTATCATCGTTCAACCACTACGTCGGCCGGATCACGGGGCGGAGCGGGGCATACGCGCACGTGATAGCGACGGCCAAGAAGGGGGGCTTCAAGACGGCGCCGTTCAGCTTCTACTGGACGCTCATCCCGATGACGTGGATCTACCTCGAACTCGTCTTTAACCAGTCTTCCGCCTACATCGGTGGCGAAGTCAAGCGGCCGGGCAGGGTGCAGCTGTGGTCCATGCCGTTTGCCGCCATCTTCAGCACCGCTGTCGCGATGCTGATCGCGTGGCTCATGTCCCAGGTCGTCGGCACGACGCTGCTTGGCGCAGTCAGCTACACGAATGGTGCACCGATGGGCTTTTCGTCCTCACCGGTCTACACCGAGCTAGTGGGGTTCGCTGCGGGCAATGTCGTGATCGGCGTCATTATCACGTTCGCGTTCTTGTTCTTCTCCTACTCGTGGCTTCCCGGCCAGATCATCAACTCGTCACGCAACCTGCTGGCCTACGGCATAGACGGTGTGTTTCCCTCGTGGTTTGGCAAGGTGAGCGAGAAGCGCCACACCCCGATCAACGCGCTCGTGATCATGGGCCTTGGATCAATCGGCGCCCTGTTCTGGTACACGCGCCCGACAAGCCCGTTCAAGACGTTGACCGGCATCTTCGGGTTCTTGCTGAGCTTCCTCATGGTGTCGCTGGCCGCTGTGCTCTTCCCTTACCGCCAGCGGAGCGTCTTTGAGGGTTCCCCGGTCAACTGGCGCATCGGCAAGATCCCTATCGTCACCATCGTGGGTGTGCTCAGTTTCGCCGCCTGCGGCTTCATGGTGTGGGTCTACCTGAACGACCCGTTATCAGGGCTGAGCGCCGTTCCCCACAACACAGGGGGCATCTTCGGCCACCAAACCTTCTTCATGTTCATCTTGAATATCTTCATTTGGCTGCTCGGTTGGGGTGTCTACTGGATCGCGAAGCTCGTTCGGTCCCGGCGTGGCATCGACCTGTCGGCGACCTATCGCGAGCTCCCTGTCGAGTAGGACGACCCTGCATGGCCGCACCGAATGCGCGAACCTTCAGAGCTGTGGACTCAGAGCCTGGAGACGGCCGACAGGACGGACCTTCTGCGGACACGCTCTTTGCAGCAGCGCTCGAGGCGATCAACGCGGCAACGAACCAGGGCACGCGCATGCGGCTCCTTGGTGGCATCGCGGTCCGCCAACTGGCCCCTTCGGCAGCCCGTCCCCCCCTTGCCCGGACCTATCACGACTACGACGTGGTCGTCGCCTCTCGAGACAGTGCGGCGACCGCCCGCGTGTTCCGCTCCCTCGGCTACAGCGAGGACCCACACTTCAACGCGATCCACGGCGCCCAGCGCATGATCTTCACCTCCGAGGCGGGCTTCAACGTCGATGTCATCGTCGGGACCTTCCAGATGTGCCACCGGCTCGATCTCGGAGCCGACCTTCCCGAGGCCGGCCTGACGGTCCACCCTGCCGACCTGTTGTTGACCAAGCTCCAGATCGTCGAGATCGAAGACAAGGATCTTCGCGACGCGTCGGCGATCCTCCACGACGTCCCGATCGGGCTCGGGCCAGATGCGGTCGTCGATCCGAGCCGCTTCGTGCGCCCGCTGGCAACGGACTGGGGCTTTTACCATACCGTTGAGCGCAACCTCGAGAAGGTCTCGGAGTACAGCGCGCGGGTGCTCGACTCCCAAGGTGTATTGAAGGTCCACGGTGCGGTCGGGGCGCTCGTCGACGCAATGGAGAGGGCCCAGAAGTCGATGAAGTGGAAGATGCGCGCTCGCTTGGGAGAGAAGGTCGCGTGGTACGAGCTCCCTGAAGAGGTCTGATGGGTGTCGAGGCCGGGACCGACATGGAGACGGCACGAGCCCACGTCACCGCGGTGGCTACCAGACTGGTTGAGGCGTTTGGGCGCCACGACGCCGCTGGCTACTTCGCCCATTTCTCTCAGGACGCGACGTTCATCTTTTATACCGTGAGCCGAATGCTCACGTCCCGGGCTGAGTACGAGGAACAGTGGAGGACTTGGGAGCGCGAAGACGGGTTCAGGGTGCGCGCGTGCCTGTCCGAGACAGGCGCGGTCCGCATGATCGGGCCAGACGCCGCGGTCTTCACTCATCTGGTCACGACGGTGGTGACAATGAAGGGCGACGAAGAGACGTTGCACGAGCGCGAGACGATCGTGTTCGCGCGTCGTGACGGGCACTGGGTAGCCGTGCACGAGCACCTGTCCACCTGGAGTCCAGACAGCGACTGAGCGCGGCGAGCCGTATTCCCTACCGGCCTCGCCTCGATGGCGAGGCAACCGAGCGGGTGCTCATCCCCCTCGTTGCCAACCGCTGCCGCGACCCATCCTGCACGCTGGTGGCCATGCGCTGAGCCGCCGAACGCGTGGGGATCCCCGTGGCGCTCTCTTCGGCGTCGGCGGGCATGGGTGATGGACTTCCTACGTGCCCTTCCCGAGAGGGTCTGCAAACCCTCCGCGGGATGCACACGGGATCGAACCAACGGTCGTGAGACGCGGGACCTCTCGTCGAGTCCAGGACCTGGGAATTCGCTGGAGGCGGCGGGCGGAATCGAACCGCCGTACGGGGCTTTGCAGGCCCCTGCCTAAACCACTCGGCCACGCCGCCGGGAGAGCCCGAAGGGCGGCCAGCCTATCGCCACGCGCTTCGGTGGCCCGAAGGGGCCGGGATATGCCGGCGAGCGTCCAGTCTCGGGCAGCACCGGGTGGCCCGCACCCGCGCGGGCTGCGACACTGGCAGGCGGCCCGATACGGGCGAGTGTCGAGACCGACCCGGCAATCGGCGGATTGGTGGCGAGCAGGTGCCGGGACGCGGGTCCGGCCCCGAGCAGAGAGCGAGTCGTGCGATGAGGAACCCGATGTTCGTGTTCGACGAGAAGACGGTCGACCTTGTCCTCGGGTACTGCCGCGACCGCCTCGCGCTCGATCCCGTCCCACTCGACTACGGCGGATACGCGACTCCGCTCCATGACGTCTTGGACGGTCTCATCAGCCCGGAGGGCAACGACCCCCAGCGCGTCCTCGACCTGTTCTCCGAACGCCTCGCAACGGCGGTGATCTCTTCGGACAGCCCCCGCTTCGTGTCCTTCATCCCGGCGGCCCCGACCAAGGCGAGCCTCCTGTTCGACATGGTGGTCTCGAGCTCCTCACTGCACGCGACGTCATGGCTCGAAGCGGCGGGAGCCGTGTCCGCTGAGAACCAGGTGCTCGCGCTCCTCGCCGACCTGGCCGGATTGCCCAAAGGCGCGGGTGGCTGCTTCGTCTCCGGCGGCTCGGCGGGGAATCTCTCTGCGCTCATGGTGGGGCGTGACACGGCCGCGCATCGAGGGCATGCCACCGCGCGCCCGAAGTTCGCGTGCAGCGAGGAGGCGCACTCTTCAGTCGGCAAAGCACTGCGCGTGCTCGGTGTCGAGTCGTTCGTCGTCCCATCGGTGGATCACCGGCTCAGGGGCGACGTATTGGAGGCCGCGCTGGCAAGTGATCGGCCCGGCGCAGCGGATGTCGTCGGAGTGGTCGCCACGGCAGGGACCACCAACGCCGGCATCGTGGATGACCTGGGTGGTGTCGGTGAGGTGGCGAGCCGACGTCAACTCTGGTTTCACGTGGACGCCGCGTACGGCGGCGGCGCGCTCTTCGCCCCGAGCGCCCGAGCGCTGTTCGACGGGATCGAGCGCGTCGACTCGTTTGTGGTGGACCCCCACAAGTGGCTCTTCGGACCCTATGACTGCGCGGCGCTCCTCTATCGCCATCCGGCGCTCGCCAAAGCTGTGCACACCCAGGACGCGGCCTACCTCGACGTGATCCACGAGGCGATGCCCGGCGCGGACCAGGCGGCTCAGGACGAGGGGAGCGTTCCCGACGACACGCCGTGGAACCCGACCGACTACGCGTACCATCTCTCACGACGGGCCCGCGGGCTCCCACTGTGGTTCTCGCTCGCGGTGCACGGCACCAATGCGTACCGTGATGCGGTCGAGACGGTGCTCGGGACCGCCCGAGAGGCGGCCGCACTCATCGGTTCGTCGCCGCACCTCGAGCTCATCAGAGAGCCGACCCTTTCGATCGTCCTCTTTCGACGCGAGGGCTGGGGGCGGGCCGACTACGACGCGTGGTCGGCAAAGCTGCTCGCCGACCAGATCGCCTTCGTGACGCCGACCACCTGGGAGGGTGAGGCCGCGGCACGTCTGGCCCTCCTGCATCCCGATACGACCCTCGACATCGTGCGCGAGATCCTCGACACGATGGCATGAGCCGATGCCTGTCGTTAGCCTGGCCTCACCATGACCGTCTCCACGAGAAACGAGCGGGTCACCGCGCCCGATGGTGAGCAGTTCGACGCGCTTGCGGTTGTGCCGTCGCAGGGTGGTCCAGGAATTCTGCTGCTCCAAGAGATCTGGGGGGTAGGGGAGTTCATCAAGTCCAAGGCGATGTCGCTTGCGGAGCTCGGATATGTCGTGCTGTGTCCAGACGTCTTCTGGAGAGTGGAGCGCAACGTCACGCTCGCGCACGACGACGTCGGGCTCGCCACCGCGTTCGAGTACATGGACCGGTTCGCGCAAGTCCCTCCCGAGGTCACGTCGCGTGACCTCGTCTCGGCGCTCGAGCATCTCCGCTCGCTTCCCGAGACGACCGGGAAGGCCGCGGTGATGGGCTACTGCCTAGGCGGCCGCCTGGCATTCGAGGTGGCGGCGCAGGGCGACCCCGACGCATGCGTGTCGTACTACGGCTCGGGGATCGCGGCAGAGCTGGAGCTGGCAGAGCGGATCTCGTGCCCCGTCCTCTTCCACTTCGGGGGGAGGGACCCCTATATCGCGTCCGAGGACGTCGATCGGATCGCTGCGGTGTGTGCTTCCCGGCCCGGATGCGAGGTCGTCGTCCAGGAACAGGCGGGCCATGCATTCGAGAACTCGTTTGCGCCAGCGTTTTCGAACCCGGAGGCTGCCGCGGCTTCGTGGCCTGTCACGGTCAGCTTCTTGGAGAGGACGCTGCGGGAGTGAGGATCGGGAACATGTACGGTCCCGACGCGACGTTTCTCGGGGTCCCTGCCGCAGATCTCGATGTGCAGGAGTCGTTCGCCGAAGCTGGAGCCGTCATTCTCGGCGCGCCGTTCGACGGGGGCACGTCGCATCGGCCTGGCGCGCGGTTCGGGCCCCAAGCGATCCGCCTCACCGACTACCTGCCACACGACGGCTGCCGTCCGCATCTTGCCCTCGGCGTCGATCCCCTCTCCGAGCTGCATGTCGTGGATGCCGGCGACGTGGAGATGCTCTCGGGCGAGACCGAGCGTTCGCTCGACAAGCTTGCGGACGCGGTCGAGCAGATTGCCCGCAGTGGCGCGATCCCGGTCGTGCTCGGCGGTGACCACACGATCGCGCTGCCCGATGTCACCGGAGTCGCGCGCCACGTCGGGTGGGGGAGGGTGTCGGTGCTGCACTTCGACGCCCATGCAGATACCGGGAATACCCAGTTCGGCTCGCTGTACGGACACGGGACGCCGATGCGCCGGCTGATCGAGTCGGGTGCCGTGCGCGGCGACCGATTCCTTCAGATCGGATTGCGAGGGTATTGGCCTGAGCCCGAGACGCTCGCCTGGATGGCCGGGCAACGCATGCGTAGCTTCGAGATGACCGAGGTCGTCGAGCGGAGCCTCGACGCCTGCATGACCGACGCGCTGGCGATCGCGGCCGAAGAGTGCGAAGGCGTCTTTTTGTCTGTCGACGTCGACGTCGTCGACCCCGGCCTCGCGCCGGGTACCGGCACGCCGGAGCCCGGGGGTCTCTCGAGCCGCCAGCTGCTCGACGCCGTGCGACGGATCGCCATGAGCGCGCGGCTCGTCGGCATGGACATCGTGGAGGTGTCGCCTCCGTACGATCACGCCGAGGTGACGGCCTACCTCGCGAACCGTGTGGTGCTCGAAGCGCTCTCGGGGATCGCGTGGCGCCGGCGACAGGCTGTGGACCGGAACGGAGTCCGCCGGCCAGGCGAGCCGCTTCTCGAAGGGCGTACCAACAACGCAGGCACGTGAGGCGTCACGTGCGACCGTTGCTCAGACGCACGCGCTCTTCGAGGGCGTCGACGCGTGCAGCCCGGCGTACGCGATCGGGTTGGCCGGCGCGACGACGCGCACGTGCTCGCCGAAGTCCTTGAAGGTCCATGTCAGCGTGTAGCGCCCTGCCGCGGTGACTGCAGTTGCCCGCAGCGTGCGCGGCAGGTTGGTGGAGGTGTCGATCAGCAACGCGGCTGTGCCAATCGGACGCTTTCCCTTGCCCGCGCTCAGCGCCCCCACGATCTCGGTGGACTGCGGCGAGGACCCGGCGACGGTCTTGCTCGCCCTCGCCACGATGGTGGTGCGCAGCTGGGAGATGTTCGAGGACGTCGTGATTCCGTCGGCGAAGGAGGAGTAGGGAGTCTCACCCTTGACCACCTTCACCCAGCGGCCCACGAGGGAGCGTGCATGGGTGGACGCGACTCCGAGCTGGTCGACGATCGCGGGAGAGTTCCCGCGGAAGTAGACTACTCCTTTGACGAGCCGCAGGTCGAAGACGTTCGTACCGCTCTTGCAGCGCTGGGTGATCACCTGGCGGCCGCCGGTGGGTCCGGCGTCGCCTGTGATGTCGTCGGGAGCGCCAAGGACCGTGGAGTGCTCGGTGTAGCGGTATGAGCCCGCATTCGTCGCCGCAGTGATCGCCTTGTTCACGAGGGCTTGGGCCACCGTCGCTGGGTTTGTGGGAGCAATGGCGGCACCGATGCCGATACCTGCGCCGACCGCGAGGACGAGGAGCGCCGCAAACGCGAGCCGGAGGCGCCTTCGTCGCCGGCGCTCTTCGGGCGACGCAGGCGGGCGCGGCGGGGGAGGTGGGATGTACGGCCATGAGTACGGGGCGCCGGGCGGAGCGTACCGGCCCGATTGATACCCGCCGGGAGGCTGGTTGCCCCATGGGGGCGCGTACGCACCCTGAGGGGCGCCGTAGTGCCCGGAGTACGGAGCGTACGGTCCATGGGATGGCGGGGGGGCGAGTTCCCATTGGGAACGGTCCGGTTGGCCATAGGGCGCGACCTGCCCCGGCGGCCCGTACCAATCGTGTGGTTCTGCGCCGCCGCCCTCCTCCTCGGGGCGGCCCTGCGGCACTGCGCCCGGAGCAGGGTGGACCGGGCTCGTGCCGCCGTCGGGAGTGGGCTCGTCTGGCATCGGTCGCAGCGTAGGCCCGACGTGACGTCACCACGCGCGCGCCGGTCGCGGGGCCGACGGGATCCGCGAGTCCGTCACACCCCCATGACATGCTCCCCGCATGGCATCGTCTGCACCGTGGCACGCCGAGGAATTGCTCGCCTTCGATCTCGAGACGACGGGGGTTGACCGGTTCGGCGACGTGCCGGTGTCGTTCGCGCTTGTCTGGGTGCGCGGTACTGAGGTGGTGTCGCTCGAGTCGGCGGTCATCGACCCCGGTCGTGACATCCCTCCCGGGGCAACCGCCGTGCACGGAATCACGACCGAGCGCGCCCGCCGCGACGGCATCCCCCTCTCGACAGCGGTGAAGAGGATCGCAGGCGCAGTGGTGGGTGCGTCGTGTCGCGAAGTCCCGATCGTCGGGATGAAGCTCGATTATGACCTCACGATGCTCGATGCGTGCTACCGGCGCGAAACGGGAAGAGGGCTCGAGGACGACGGGTTTCGTGGGCCGGTGCTGGATGCACTCGTACTCGATCGGCACGTCGACCGGTTTCGGCGTGGGAAGCGCACGCTCGCCGACTTGTGCGGGCACTACGGGGTGGTGATCGAGCATGCGCACGATGCGGCGGCCGACGCCAAGGCGGCTGTCGACGTCGTAGTGGAGATGTGCCGCCGATACCCCGAGCTCAGCGCTTTGCGACCGCTCGAGCTCTACGCCGCGCAAGCGAGCTGGCACACCGAGTGGCTGGCATCCTTCTCCGAGTGGCGCGCCCGAAAGGGGTTGCCCCCGCTCGACGATCGCGACGCGCGGTGGCCGATCGCCGTCGGGACGTCGCCCTCCACGGACTCGGCCGCGTCCGTCGCCTCCTGAAGTCGGTTGCATGCGGGCGGAGCGCGAGGATGGCCCGATGCGCGCATGGAGGGTCGAGCATCCCGGGCCGATCGACGATGGCCCCTTGCGCATGGCGGAGCTCGAAGTCCCTGCGCCTGGCCCAGGGGAGATCCTCGTCGCGGTGCGCGTGTGCGGAATCTGTCGCACCGATCTCCATCTGGCGGAGGGAGATCTCGGGGTGCACCGCCCGAATGTGGTGCCCGGACACGAGGTGGTCGGCATCGTGTCGGTGCGTGGCGAAGGTGCGGAGCGTTTCTCGATCGGCGATCGGGTCGGCATCGCATGGCTCGCGTCCACCTGCGGGACGTGTCGGTTCTGCCGTCGAGGTGCGGAGAACCTGTGCGGACGCGCGTCCTTCACCGGCTGGGATCGTGACGGCGGGTACGCAGAGGCGACGGTGGTCGATGAGCGCTATGCCTATCGGCTGCCCGACCGCGTGTCGGACGAGCAGGCGGCCCCGCTTCTTTGTGCCGGCATCATCGGCTATCGGGCGCTGAAGCTCGCGTCGCTCCCACCGGGAGGACGGCTCGGTTTGTACGGCTTCGGCGGATCGGCGCACATCACCGCGCAGATCGCTCTTGCCCAGGGCGCCGAGCTGTATGTCGCGACGCGCTCAGCGAGCGCCCGGTCACTCGCTGTCGAGCTCGGTGCCACCTGGGTTGGCGATGCCGCCGACCCGCCGCCGGTCGCGTTGGACGCGGCGATCCTGTTCGCGCCGGTCGGCGAGCTCGTGCTTCCCGCACTGGCGGCGCTCGACCGTGGCGGGGTCCTTGCGATCGCAGGTATCCACCTCACCGACGTCCCCGTGCTCGACTACAAGGCGCATCTCTTCGGCGAGCGGGTGTTACGCAGCGTCACCGCCAACACGCGGCGCGATGGTGAGGAGCTCTTGTCGTTGGCCACACGGATCGGCGTGCGCGCGACCACGCAGTCGTATCCGTTCGAACGTGCAGGCGACGCGCTCGCGGACCTGGCCCACGGTCGGGTTACCGGCGCCGGGGTCTTGCACGTCAGCTGATGGCGAATCGGCATGACTCAGGTGTGCCCGACCGCATCTGGGCCCGTGGACGGTGATGGTAGCGTAACGACCTGGGGCCGTTGGCGCAGCTGGTAGCGCACTTGCATGACGCGCAAGGGGTCAGAGGTTCGAGTCCTCTACGGCCCACCAGTAAATCTTCACAGAAGTTGCACCTTCTCGTTCACAGAAGCCTGCGAACGCCCCTGGTGAACGCCCATGTTCACAGTGGTCAGGACGTGGCGAGTCCCGTGGACTTCTGCCGATAGGCGCCGGTGCGCGTGTTGCCAGAGCGAGAGGGTGTCTTCGGGCTGGCGCTCAGGGCGCGGGCGGCGACCGAGCTATCCGGGTGTGGGATCCGACCCGTTGCCCACCGATCTTCCTCGTCGCGCCGCCTCTTTTTCCCGGTCCTCGTGTGCCAAGGCGAACCTGACATTGTGCACGACGGCGCAGAGCGCGTGCGCAAGCGCGTTGGGCGCCCGGCCGAACAGGCGCGACCAGCCCCGGCGGATCCCGCCGCAGGCGGGATCCTGGAACCACGAGAACGTGCGCTCGGACGCGGTGCGGCGGTTGTAGGAGAACCGGTGTGCTCTGGAGGGCCGCTTTCCCTCGACGTCCCGACGTTGCCGCTCTTCTCTAGGCCAGCATCAAGAAGGCGCTGAAGCGCTGCTAATCGGTCGGCTCTGGCCAACAGCGGAGGAATGCGGAACGGCTTCTCCAAACTCGTATGAAGCTCCAGAAAATCGTGACCGATGAGCGGCCCGTCTTCAAACGTACCCGCACGGGGTGGTGCGTCGGGGACGAGGAGGGAGTCCGCTCGCCAGATCGGCAGGTTGAGGGTCACACCGTCGGCCAATGCTCCGAGAGCGAATACGTAGTTGGCGCGTGCCGCAGCGACGGCAACCGGGTTGATATCCACGATCCTCCATCGTGCCACTGAGCCGCTCACGACGGGTGGCTCGCTTCATTTGCGCTTCAGAGGGATGCTGGCTGCGTGATGATCACCTGCCCGCGCTGCGGGCTCAGCTTCGAGACCCGGGCCACGACGGCCACGCGCTGTCGGAGCTGTCGGTACGTCGTACGGATCGGCAGCTCGCCCTCGGCTCGCACGCGGCGAGCGGAGGCGGCCAGTGCCGGGTACAGCGGCGGCACAGTCGGTGGGGCCGTGCTTATCATCGGTGCCGTTGGGCTGCTCCTCGCCTTCTACGTCGTCCCTCGCGTGGTCCGGGCCGTCCGGCGCCGACGAGGCACGACGGCGCCCACGTCTGGCCCTGTCGGCCCCCAGGCCGATCCTGCGCCCACCAAGCTGCCACGGCCGGAAACGACGGCACACGGACACACACAGCGCTGAACGGGGACGAAGGGGAGCCGGCGGCGTAAGCCGGGACCGCCGCCGCCCGACGGGCGCCACGGCGTCGGCACAGAGCTACGCGGCTCAAGAGGCCCCGGTCAGCGGAGCAGAAGCGGCACGGCACTCACATGCCGCGGCAGCAGTTCAGAGGGCCCACCGGGCTATCGGGCCAGTGGCCGGCGGCCAGTGGACGGCTGACCAGGACTTGTGCGCGATCGGGGCCACGAAGGCCGACCCAGGGCCGACCTGCCCACCTATCGCGGTCAATTGCCGTTGGCGCCGCCAAACCCAGAATGCTTGACGCGGAACTTCCTAGCTGAAAGGCTGCGCGTGCCGAGCTCGGCGCCTGGTCGTGGGCGAAGATTGCGCCCTTGGGGGGTTAGGCAGGAGGGCACCGTGAGCGCTGTGACAAAGCCAATTGCGGGTTCGGACCACGAGGCGAGCGACCGTAGGTTGCGGCATGTCTTGTCGCGTTCCCAGCTCCTCATGCTCTCCCTCGGCGCGATCATCGGCTCCGGATGGCTCTTCTCGGCACTCACGGCAGACAGCCTCGCTGGGCCCGCGTCCTACATCTCGTGGATCGTCGGGGGCATCCTGGTACTCTTCATCGCCCTGGCGTACGCGGAAGTCTCCACGATGATCCCGCGTTCGGGTGCCATCGTGCGGTACCCGCACCTGAGCCACGGCGGGTACACCGGCTTCATCCTCGGATGGGCGTACACCTTGGCAACCGCGTCGGTCGCAGCGATCGAAGCTATCGCCACCGTCCAGTACATCGGCCCGCAGGCACCCGCTACATGGCACCTCCTGGAGTCCCCGGTGACCTCCTCGTCGATCATCCATTTCCCAGAGGGCTGGCTGTTCACCGTGTTCCTCGTGGCGTGCTTCTTCTTCGTCAACGTGTACGGCGCTCGATTCCTCGGACGTTTCAACAACACCCTCATGGTGTGGAAGTTGATCATCCCCGTGGCGACCTTCATCTTGATCTTCGCCCTGTCGTTCCACTCGAGCAACTTCTCGCCTCCAGGGGGCATGGCCAGCGCTGGCTGGCACACGGTCTTCTACATCATCCCCTCCGCCGGGATCGTGTTCTCCTATCTCGGGTTCCGCCAGGCATTGGACTTCGGCGGCGAGGCGCGCAATCCACAGCGAGACATTCCGTTCGCGACGATCATTTCGGTGCTCATCGGGATCGTGATCTACACCCTTTTGCAGATCGCGTTCACCGGCGGCATCGTGTGGCACTACTTCGGCGTACCCGTCAACGGGTACCTGAAGCTGGGCGCGCCGTCCGCCGCCGCCGGCCACGTCTTCGCGACCGCAAGCCCCTTCTATGCCGTCATGAAGGCCTCAGGCGTGGCGTTCTTGGTCTCGGTGATGGCGTACCTGCTCGTGGCCGACGGAGTCGTCTCGCCCTTCGGCACCGGCCAGATCTACCTCGGCACTGCTGGTCGGACCCAGTACGGCATGGGGGTGAGCGGTTACTTCCCGAAGCAGTGGACGTCGGTGAGTCGCCGCACCCGGATTCCGTGGGTCTCGCTCATGGCCTCATTCCTCCTCGCCATCGTCTTCACGGTGCCATCGCACAGTTGGTTCGGGCTCGTGGGGATCGTCACGTCGATGACCGTCTTCACCTACATCATGGGCGGCATCGGGCTCCAGGTCTTCCGCAAGACCGCGTCGGACCTGCCGCGTCCATTTCGCCTCGGTGCGGCCTGGTTCTGGGGGCCGGTGGCCTTCCTCGCTGCGACCGTCATCGTCTACTGGTCGGGGTTCACCACCGACATCGAGCTCGTGGCGTTGCTGTTCCTCGGGCTCCCGATCTACAGCTGGTACTTCGCCCCGGAGGGGGGCTACATAAACCGGATGGCCGGATACGTGACCGGGGCGCTGTTCCTGGCGGCGTGGATCCTGCTCATGCACTGGGGACACTGGGTCCTATCGCCCGCGCGCACAGCGCCCTACGCCACGAACGTGAAGTACCACGCGCCGTTCCTCCTGTGGTATCTGCTCGTCGCCGTCTCGGTGTACGGGTTCACGGCGCTCTGCTGGGTGTTCGGGTCGAAAGAGGGCCGCAACCTGATCAACCGTTCGCTCTGGTTGATCACGTTCATCCTGGCCGAGGTGTTCCTCTCCTACTACGGCGCGTTCGGGGTGACGACCCACATCCCCAAGCTCCTCACCTTCCCGATCGACACCATCTGGGCCTTGCTCATCGGCCTCGTGTGCTTCTACTGGGCCGTACGAAGCGGATTCGAGACCGACGAGATCAGGGCGATCACGCAAAGTGGCTCGGGGTTGGTCGCTCCCGAGGGCGACGGAGCCGCGACGGATGCCGCAGAAGCGACCACTGTCACCGCCAGCTGACCGCCAGTGCCAACCCCACGTAGGTGGGCAACTCAAGTCAATACCCAAAAGCCATGAACGGGGTATTCATCTGAGCCCACTCACCGCGGTCAGCTGGCTGCCCACCAGGGCCGACCGGCACTGCGTTGTGCCGCTGCCCGGGTGTCCGATGCCTCCGGCGGAGCACCGGGCGCCGGCTCCGCCGAGTTTGGCCGGCGACGACACCTACCCTCAGGGCGCCATCTTCGATCGCCCCGGCTGGTAACCGGCAGGATCCGAGCCCGTCTCGCCGACCCGGGAGCTGGCTGCCACCTCGCCAGGCCAGCGCCCACAGGGCCACACAGGGCGCCTGTCGTTGGCACGTCGGGCCTGCCCGCTGCCGGCCCACGTCCAGCTCCCGGACCACGTCGAGGACGGCACTGTGCATGGCCTCGCCCACCGGCATGCTGCACCGCCACTGGCACAGACAGCCCCGACGACGAACCTCTCGGGTCAGGCCGTTGACCTGGGGCTGTCCGCGATAGGGGCCACTTCGGCGGGTCTGTCCATCTATCGCCACCGATTTCGCGACCGTAGGTCGCGATTCGAACTCCGTGGTAGGAGCGCGGTCGTCCGGACAGCTCCCGGATCTCACACACCGATGATTTCGATCAGTCTCCCGAGGCCGTCGAAGTCGTCCGGATTTCGCGTGTAGAGCGGCAGCCCGTTGGCATGCGCCGTGGCGGCGATGAGTAGGTCGGCAATGCGGCGACGATGGGAACGACCGATCGCCAGGACCGCGGCGACGACTTGACCGTAACTACGGGCAGCGGGGGCGTCGAACGCGATGGCGTCGAAGGTCGCCTCGACCTGTTGCAGGCGAGCTTGTCGACGCGCCCGCTCGTCACCGGACGAGGCGAGGTGCGGCCCGGCGGTCAATTCGGCAAGGGTGATGGCGCAGATAGCGGCCTCGTCGGGGAGTGCCGAAGCGACGGTGGGGTCATCCCAATCGATGACCACGGACGTGTCGAGCAGGCCGGCGGGCATCTACAGGCGCTGATCGACGATGCGATCGAGGTCGGCCGTGAACTGGCCGAGGTCAACATGCGGGCCGGCAGCGCCGAGAGCAACGAGGTCCGCCCTCGCGACGAATTTCCTTCGGGGCGGCGGAATCGGACGGAGCTCGGCCACCGGAACGCCATTGCGCGTCACGACGAAGGTTTCCCCGGCGGCCACCGCGTCGATCACCCTGGCATTGTCGTTGCGCAGCTCACGCTGCGCGATGGTCTGGGTCACATGTGCATTGTAGCACTTAGGGCTACAGATCGCTACAGTGCAGCTCCGCGAGTGCGGTGAGTCGTCCTTGCGCGTCAGGCGAGTTGCAACCATTCACCTCCCCCGGCAGGCTGCGGCCTGCAACAAGGGCCTGACCTCGCGATTCGCGAAGTCGCCTCGAACGTGCTCGAATTTCGGGCGTGTCGGATGCAGATCGTGAGCAGCAGCTCGAA
>JAJYPY010000154.1 GCA_021794995.1 Actinomycetes bacterium
CCGATCTTCTTCGGGCGAAGCTCACCTCCAAGCCGTTCTTGCTGCGCCTGATCGGCACGGCCGGCAGCTGGTTCCTCTTGGACATCGCCTTCTACGGCAACTCGGTGTCGAGCCCCCTGATCTTGAAGCTGCTCCAGCCCACAGGCACCCTGCTCGACCACACGCTGATCTCGCTCGCCATCTTCGCCGTGGCCGCCTTCCCCGGCTACTGGGTGGCGGTCTTCTTGATGGACCGCATCGGAAGAAAGCGCATCCAGTGGCAGGGCTTCACGGTCATGGCAGCGGCCTTCGCGCTCATCTGGCTGCTTCCCGACGGGGCGACGGCGGTGGGGGTGTTCTTGCCGCTGTTCGCCATCAGCTACTTCTTCACCGAGTTCGGACCCAACATGACCACCTTCGTCTACCCCTCCGAGGTGTTCCCGACCTCGGTGCGCGGCACCGGGGACGGCATCTCGGCTGCCGCTGGCAAGACCGGGGCGTTCTTGGGAGCGATGCTGGTGCCGCACCTCCTCACCTCGGTTGGGATCAGCGGGGTGATGGGGATCATGGCAGCGGTGTCGGTGGTCGGCGTCGGCCTCACCTTGGTCGCCCTTCCCGAGCCCAAGGGACAGACCCTCGAGTCGGCTGCCGCCGAAGTCGAGCCGGAGTTGGCCGCCGCCGCGTCGATCGGATAGCCGACCGAAGCGAGGCGCCGCTGGCTCCCGAGCGTCGACTGCAGACGCGACCGCGAGGCGCACGCCACGCTCGCGTCGCGGGTCCAGGCACTCGACGGCCAGATGAGCTGCGGTTTCTCCGGGGAATGGCGCTGCCGCTGCCCCAGGCGCAGGCCTCTCGACTATGCCTCGCGTCGTGGCGGTGGCCACACTCCTGCGCAACTGCTCCACCGGCAACCCGAGCTCGCGCGTCAGCACCCGGCCGGTGGTTCCCGCGGCGAACCCGTGATGCCGGGCAGGTGTCGTGGCCCGCGATCGCGATGCGGCGCCGTCGATCGAGGTGCGTGGCATTCGGAGCGGGCGGCCCGTTGCCGTCACTTCTGGCCTGTGCGAACGGACGGATCGTGCCGCGCGGACGACTTCGACGTGACTCCTCTCCCGGAAGCGCCCACGCTGGCGGGGCTGGCAGCCTGTTCCCGCCCTGCGGACCTGGCAGCACAGGAGCACCCAGGACAGCTGGCGTCAAAGGACGCCCGGTCGCTCCGGCCTCGGCCGCCCTCCAGCGGGACGCGCAGCCGTCGTCCGCCGCGCAGCTGACCACCCTGGTGGTGCAGCACGACGGTCCCGGCCGAAGCGGGCCTCTGCCAGGTGCACAACATGTTGCGCTACCTTGCGACCCGTGGCACGCGGCTCGACGCGCGGGTGCGATCGCGGTCTTGTCCGCGACGTCAACGAACCCCTGCTGAGGTGCCCGAGAGTGCCTGACCACGGGCGACCGCACACCCGCCGATCCGAAGGTGCCCCGGCCCGGACGCGGCGAAGGCTCGGTGAGGAGCACGGCGACCGATGAGCTATTTGACGCAGTGGTCCTTCGACCCTCTCGTCGCCGTGGTCGCCGGGGTGGTCGCGTGGCACGAGATCGGTCTGGCGCGGCTCGCCCGCCGGTCTCGTCCGGCACGCTCGGCGGAGCGCCGGCGGCGCTCGTACTCCTTTTACGGCGGGCTCGCCATGCTGCTGCTCGCCGTGGCCTCGCCGATCGACTACTGGGGCGCGGACTACTTCTTCGTGCACATGATCGAGCACGTCATCATCATGTTCTTCGCCTCTGCCCTGGTCGTGAGGGGAGCGCCGTGGCTGCCCCTGCTCCACGCCTTCCCCGTGAAGGCTCGGCGCAAGGTGGGGCGCGCCGTGCTCCTCGGTGCGTGGGCGGCACCGCTGCGCGCGCTCGGCCGCTTCCTCACGAGTGGCTGGGTGGCGGTCGTGTTCCTGAACCTGGTCATGGTCGTCTGGCACGTGCCCGCAGCCTTCGACCTCGCCCAGACGAACCAGAACGTGCACGTCTGGCTCATGCACGCGAGCTTCTTCGTCTCTGGCGTCTTGTTCTGGCTCCAGATCTTCCCGTCCTACCCGATCCGCCCGAGGCTCTCGTACGCCGGGAGGATCGGCGCGCTGGTCCTGACCAACGTCGTCATGTTCGTCTTGGCCATGGCGCTCAGCATCTTCACCACCTCGTCGTGGTACTCGGTGTACGACCACGTCCCTGGCGTCTCCCTCTCGCCGTTCGCAGACCAGCAGATCGGCGCGGCGATCCTGTGGGTGTGCGGGGACTTCTGGGCGCTGCCCGCCCTCAACTGGGTCGTGCGGAGGGCGGTCGAGGAGGAGGGCTCAGCGACCGCCCTGGTGGACCGCTTGCTCCATCCCCGCGGGGGATCCCTCTCGGTGCCCGAGATCCAGCGCCCCTAGCGTCCTCGTGGTGGCGACGTGCACAGCCGCCGATCCGTGCGTGGGGCGCCGGTGGGCGGCGAAAAGTCGACCCGTGGGTAGGTGGAGCGGGTGACCGCATGGTTACAATGCCGCAAAGGACAGGGCTCGGCTCAGCCCCGGGGCACCTCGATCGGCAGGACCCGCGCAGCTCGGGGCCGTGGTCAGGCAGGACCAGCATCGTGCGGACGGACGCACTCGTCTCCGCTCCGCGTCATCCACAGGTGAGGTCGGCGACGACGTGCGAGAAGCCGTGAACGATCGGGAGGAAGGGGAAGCGACGATCGCGCCTCCTACCCTCTTGGCAAGCCTCGTGCGCCAGCGGGCGAAGATGCACGAGCGCGCGGTACGTGTCGGGGCAGCGGCCGACCAGCTGGCGGTCCGCCTGGAGATGCTCAAGGTCCGTGTCCTGCCCGCGTCGATGTTGTCGGACCGGGTGCACCCCGGCGGGGACGATCCGAAAGGTTGGCGCTTCCTTCGGCGCCCAGCAGTGCTCGGGTTCGTCGCGCTGTGTGCCATCGTCCTCGGCGCCTCGCTGCCGAGCTCGCCGTTCAAGCTCGAGATGGCAGGGACGTGGTTCTTCGGGGAACCGCCACCAGGTGGCTCGTCGCAAAGCTTCATGCTGCTGGGGCTCGTCGCCGTCTATGGCGGCCTCGTCCTGCTCATCCGTGTCTGGTATGGGCTCATGAAGGCGTTGGCGCACCGACCCGGGGTCCCCGTCCGCTACCTCAGCTGGATCCTCGTCCTGTGGATCGTCCCCATGCTGGTGGTCGCGCCGATCTTCAGCCGCGACGTGTACTCGTACGCCGCGCAGGGCGAGATGATGAGCCACCACATCAATCCGTACGACTACGGGCCCTACACGCTCGGAGCCGGTCCGTACGTGAACGGGGTCGATCCGCTGTGGCTGAACACCCCCGCGCCGTACGGGCCCCTCTTCTTGATGATGGACGGGCTCTTCGCGAACCTGAGCTTCCACCACGTCCTCGCCACCGTCGTGCTGCTGCGCCTCTCCGCGGTGGCAGGGGTGGCCCTCATCGCGGCGTGCATCCCGGCGCTCGCCCGTTCGTTCGGAAGGGACCATGGGGCCATCTACGTGATGGCGGTGCTGAACCCGCTGGTGATCCTGATGCTGGTGGGTGCTGCCCACAACGACGCGCTCATGCTGGGCCTCCTCGTCGCCGGTGTGACGGCCGCGCGCTACAAGCGCCCGGTCGCCGGTGTGGTGCTCTGCGCGCTCGCGGCCTCGATCAAAGTGCCAGCGGCCCTCGGGATCATCTACATCGGATGGGACTGGACAGGGCCGGGACTCTCATGGCGTCAGCGCCTGAGGCCGGTGATCAAGGCGGGGGCCATCTCCACGGCGATCGTGCTGGGGCTCTCGATCGTCAGCGGGCTCGGCATCGGCTGGATCGCGAACCTCGACACCCCCGGAACCGTGCGCAGCTGGCTGGCCCCTGCGACGGGGATCGGCATGGCGCTGAGCGCGGCACTGCACGCCGTCGGGCTGACGTCGGTCTCACTGACGAGCGTCCTGACGGTGACCCGCGTGCTCGGCCTCGGGGCCGCGGCGGCGCTCTCCGTCTACGTGCTCGTGCACAGCGACAGGTTCGGCGCACTGCGCGCCATGGGCATCAGCTTCTTGTTGTTCGTCGTGCTCGGCCCCGTCGTCCAGCCGTGGTACCTCACCTGGGGCGTGGTGGTGCTCGCCCCGGTGGCGAGCGGAAAGCTGCGAGCGGTCCTCGTCGCGCTCTCGGCCCTCTCGCCGTTCATCGGCCTGCCCGGTGGACGCACGCTGCTCGACGAGTTGATCCACTACAACCCGCTCGCGGTCGCTGCCGCGTTGCTGGTGCTCCTCGGCGTCCTCGTCGCACCGCTCGGCAGGTGGTCGAGCTCCTGGGAGGATCCCTCGCCCGCCGCGGCCGTGCTGGACCCCGTCGGGGGGACCTGAGCGGGACCGGCGCTCCGGCGCCGAGCTCAGAGCATGCGCTGGAGCTCCACGACGTCGAGCCAGCGCCCGTGCTTGCGGCCGACCTCGCGCTCGGTCCCGACCAGCTCGAAGCCGCACGCGCGGTGCAGCCGGAGCGACGCCTCGTTCTCCGAGGAAATTCTGGCGATGACCGCATGGAAGCCGTGCGCAGCGGTCAGGCGGAGGAGCTCGTCGAGAAGCGCCCGGCCGACCCCCTGGCCGCGGTGGTCCCCGTGGACGTAGACCGAGTCCTCCACGGTGGTCGCGTAGGCGGCACGGTCACGGAACGCGGAGACCACCGCGAATCCCATGACGTCCTCGGGCGGCCCGGTGCGGCCCGGAGCGCCCCCTGGTGCGGACCGGGGAGGTGGTTCGCCGGGCCCGACGGCCACGATGGCGGGATGCGCCCCGCGGTGGCGCTCGATCCAGCTGCGCTGATCTTCGAGGGACCGGGCGACGAGGTCGAAGGTGTTGGTCCCCGAGACGACCTCGCGGTTGTAGATCGCGCGGATCGCCTCGGCGTCGTCGGGTTGCACCAGGCGTAGCCGCATGGCGAGGATGGTACCGATGCCCGGGAGGCGGGTCCGGCGACGCCTGGCTAACATGTGGCCCGCATGCGGCGGGAGCCGCGCCCCCTTAGCTCAGTCGGCAGAGCACAGCCATGGTAAGGCTGGTGTCGTCGGTTCGATTCCGACAGGGGGCTCCCCGGCGGCGTAGCTCAGTTGGTCAGAGCACACGGCTCATAATCGTGT
>JAJYPY010000027.1 GCA_021794995.1 Actinomycetes bacterium
ATCTAGACATCTTCGCGCCAACCCGCCGCTGGCGCCCGCGGAAGCGACGGCGGGCGCGTCGGCGGGCGCGTCGGCGGGCGTGCGCATGGCGGCTCGGGGGCTGTGCGTCCTCACGCGCCTCCGGACACCGGCGGCACGACGGCCACTTCGTCATCGCTCTTGAGGGCCACCTCCCCTGTCGCCGGCTCCCCGTTCACCCAGATCGCGGCCGAGCGCAGCACCGCCGAGAACTCGGGACCGAGGCGGCGAGACGCCTCCTCGCACAGGTCGCGCACCGTGGCGGCGGTGATCTGCAGGCTGCGCTGCCCGGCGGCGGTGCGCGCCGGTCCGAAGAGGAGCAAGGTCGCCATTAGGAGGGCGTCCAGCGGTCGGGCGGCGTGCTCATGACGACGGTGCGCCGGCGAAGGCCGCACCGATCGCCGGATTCGTCACGATCACCTCGACCAGCTCCCCGGCATCGACCCCCTCTCCGTCGGCGAGGACGGCGAGCCCGTCGGCGAGTCCCATCGAGCGGATCTGGTGCGATCCCTGGCCCGGGCACGGCCGCGCCACCCATCGGGGCTCGCCTCCCGCCCCCCCGGCCGCCCCGGCGGGTGCCCCCCCGGGTGCGCCCACGGCCGCCCCCGCGGGCGCCAGCTGCACCCGGACGAAGTAGGTCCTCCCGTCGCGGCGGCGGGGCATCGGCTCCTCCGCCCGTGCAGTGCATCGCGGGCGCTCGATCACCCGCTGTGCTGCCATCGCACGCAGGGCCGGCCGCACCAGCAGCTCGAAGCTCACGGCGGAGGAGACCGGGTTGCCGGGCAGCCCGAAGGTGGGGACCGGACCGCCGGGGCCGCGCAGCACCGTGAAGGAGAAGGGCTTCGCGGGACGGATCGCGATCTGCATCCAGCGGGTTGTGCCCGCCCCGAGGCGCTCGAGCACCATGCGCACCACGTCGACGTCTCCGACGCTCACTCCGCCCGACAGCACGAGCGCGTCGAGCGTGCCGAGCGCGTCCTCGATGCGGCGCGCGAGCGCGTCCTCGTCGTCTTGGGATCGACCGAGATCGACGGACGTGCAGCCTGCCTCGTCCACGAGCGCCACGAGCATCGGGCGATTGGAGTCGTAGATCTGCGCAGGCCCGAGGGGGAGCCCCGGGTCCACCAGCTCGTCCCCGGTCGAGATCACCCCGACGCGCGGGCGGGGGACCACCGCGACCGCCTCCACGCCCGCGCTCACGAGGGCAGCAAGCTGCGTGGGGCCGATGGACGCCCCGGCGCCGAGGACCAGGTCCCCGGCACCGACGTCGCTGCCGGCGGACCGGACGTTCTCCCCGACGTGCACCGGCGCCTCGATCACCACGGCCTGCTCGTCCCACGCGCCGGCCCCGCGCTCGGCGCGCTCGTCGCCGTGCGTGCCCGCTCGCCCCGGTCCGTCCGCCGCACGCGTCCGTTCGACCATGCACACGGCGTCTGCGCCCTCGGGCATCGGCGCGCCCGTCATGATCCGGGCGGCCTCTCCCGGACCGACCGCCACCCCGAGGGTGGCGCCGGCGAGCACCCGTCCGACGACTCGGAGCGTCACCGGGGCGCCCGCCACATCCCCGGCGCGCACCGCGTACCCGTCCATTGCCGCGTTCGCGAACGGGGGCACGTCGACCGCAGCGGCGACCGGCGTCGCAAGGACGCAGCCGAGCGCGTCGTCGAGGGCGACGGTGCGCGGCGCGAGCTGTCTGCAGGCGTCCATGACGACCGCGCGCGCCTCTGAGAGCGGGATCACCGCGGTCGCACCGGCTGCGCGCCGGTTCCCCATCCCTCGCCATCTCGCCAGTGCTCGTACTTCCAGATCGGCACCGCCTCCTTCACGGTGTCGATGACGTAGCTCGCGGCGGCGAACGCGTCGGGCCGGTGGGGTGAGGAGACGACGACGACGACGGCCGTCTCGCCGACCGACAGAGGGCCGAGACGGTGCAGCACGGCGACGCGGGCGACCACCGGCCACCGCGCCCGGGCGTCGGAGACGACCGCGGCCATGCGATCGAGCGCCGGACGCTCGTAGGCCTCGTAGACGAGCTGCTCCACGCCGTCGCGACCCTCTGCGTGGTCGCGGACGGTGCCTGCGAAGGCGACCACCGCCCCGCAGCTCGGAAGCGTCGCCCACGCGGTGGCGGTGGCCGCCGGCAGCGGCAGGCGGCTGAGCGCCACCCAGTCGTCCCCCGACCGGGGAGGAGCGAGGGCGCGACGCGCGAGGTCCTCCGGCGCGTCGACGTCCTCGAGCACGTGACGCGAGGCGACGGCACCCCACTCGGGCTCCTCGACGTAGCGGGTGTCGGGTCCGAACACCTCCCGCATCGAGCGCACCCCCGCGGCGAGCTGCGCCGCCGCGCGCTCGAGATCGCTCACTGCCCAGCGGGCGAAGAGCGGCTGGGTCCTTCCGTCGAGGAGCGGGACGACGCTCACCCCGTCGGGTTGGCCCGCCAGCCACGCCACCATCTCGGCCGACACGTCGGGCAGGTCGCACGCGAGCACCACCGCCGCCCGCTTCTCCCCCGAGCGCCGCACGAGCGCTTCCCAGCCGGCCACGACCGCGGCGAGCGGACCCGAGCCCGGCGGGTCCTCTCGCACCGACGGCAGCCCGCTCGTCCCCGGCCCGACCTCGATGGCGAGCCCGGTCGCGCCTGCAAGCGCACCGGCGGCTCGCTGGGCCAGCGTGGCGCCCGCCACCTCGATGGTGCCTTTGTCCGTGCCCATGCGTCGCGACGAACCACCGGTGAGCAGGATGCCAAAAGGTGGAACGGACATCGCCGCCAGCGTAGGCGGCGGGCTTCCCCGCGTCGCCCGCCCGGCGCCACCGCGCCTATCGCGCGCCGGCCGGGGCGGGTGCCCTTCCCCGTGCGACCACCTCCCCCAAGAACCGCGCGTAGCGCTCGATCACGACCGGCCACCGGTAGTGACGGTCGACGTAGACGCGCCCACGCCTCGCAAGGGCGTGCCGCAGCGGCGCGTCGGCGAGCAGTCGGTCGAGGACCGCCTCGAACTCTCGGTACGAGCCGAACCACAGGCCGCCGCCCGAGCGCTCGCAGTGCTCCCGCGTCGGACCACAGCGCGCATTGACGAGGACGGGGACCTCGAGGCTCCATGCCTCGAGCACGACCATGGAGAACGACTCGAGCGCCGAGGGGGAGACGAGCACGGCGGCGTCCCGCAGCACGTCGAACTTGTCCTCCTCTCCGACGATTCCCGTGCACACGACGTCGGGGTGCTGCGGCGGCTGGTAGGCGAGCGGACCGACGAGCGCGAGTGCCAGGGGGCCGGGCCGGCGCGCCTTGTACTGCGCGAAGTACGCGGCCAGCATCTTGGACCCCTTGTGCGCGTCGACGCGTCCGACGCACACCACGTACGGACGGTCACCGATGCCGAGCACGTCGCCACCCCGTCGGCGGCGTTCGGTCGCCTCCCCGATCCCGAGACCGAGGAGGATCTGGGGCAGGCTCCCGACGCGGTACCTGCCCTGGACCAGCTCACGCTCGGCCATCGAGTGGAACACCATCGCGTCGGCGCTCGCGAAGGTGTCGTCGAAGACCGGGAGGTAGAGGGCGGGCTCGTCGTGGGCCGCGGGGTGCAGCACGGCGGGCATCGGGACGCGCCCGATGGCCCGCACCGTCGGGTAGTACAGGTACGGATAGAAGGCGGCCACGTCCGCGCCGCTCCCGCACAGCGCGTCGACGAGCCCGGGGGTCACGGGGCCGTTCAGGTCGACCCAGCGTTCGGCCTCGTCGCGCGAGGCGTGCGCCGGCGCCATGCGGAGCCTGCCGTCCAGCTCGTAGAAGTCGCGGTGCCGGCCACCCACCGACGCGAACCGGTGGACGAGGACACCGTCGAGTGTGTGGTCCCCCGGCGCGAGCTCGTTCTTCCAGGTGATGTGGTCGAGGGCGCAGGAGGTGAAGACTTCGGCGCGCCACCCGGTCACGGTCACGAGGTGCTCGGCAAGCTGTCGGGCGGCGGATTCCGCGCCCCCGATCACCTCGCGCCCGTAACGGGGCGTGACGAACGCTACGCGCACGGCGGGGCGCTCACCGACGCGCGATGACCAGGTAGTCCGAGCCCGTGGGTCCGTCGACGACGTCCACGTCCCACCCGTGGAGCACGTGCGCCCACGTGCGTGGGCGCAACGGCCGCCCCGGCGCGAGGTCGGCTTCGGGCGGGGCGTCATCCGCGAAGAAGCCCGCCGGCGAGAGCGAATGGACGACGAGCACGGCGCTGTCGCCGAGGGCGTCGGTCACGAGGTCGACCAGCGCGTCGCGTCGCGTGCTCTCCATGCACTCGACCACTCCGGAGAGCACCGCGCCGCCGAGTGAGCCACCCCGGACGGCCCGCAGGTGCTCGAGGGGGCCCTCTTGGCGAAGATCGGCACCGCGCAGCTCGGCGTCGTCGACCACCCCAGGACGCGGGTCGACGCCGTAGGCATCCACGCCGGCGTCGGCGAGCAACTTCACGAGCCACCCGTCGGCGCACGCGGCGTGCAGCACCCGGCCGGACGTGGTGCGGCACGCGTCCAAGGCGGCGGCCACCCACCATGTGTCGGGCGACCCGGCGTCGAGCACACGCGTCGCGGACGGCGGCGGCATCCGCTCGCGCAGGTCGGCGAGCTGGGCATCGATGGCGTGCAGGGCGCGGCTCACCGCTGCCCCGAATTTGCTCACCTGGTGGGTGACGTAGCCGATGTACCACAGGTTCATCGAGCGGAGGCTCTTCTTGATCGCCACGCCGGCCGGCCGCTGGGACGCGACGGGGACGACGGGGTCGATGAACGCCGACTGGTCGACCATGCGCAGGGCGTCGCTCACGTCGCCCCCGCGGGCCCCGACGGGGGCGTGCTCCAAGAAGAGCGCGTCGAGCTCGCGCTCTCGCTCGACCGGGACTTCGGCGCGGCGCCGTCGCACCTCCTCGTCGATCTCCGCCATCACCTGGCGCAGGGGGTCGTCGGCAGGCAACAGCGTGCCGTCGCCGTCCGGTCCGTCGATCACGACGCCACCGGGTCGCCACCGCGCACCGAGAGCGCCCCGCTCACGAGCGAGACCTTCACGGGGATCGACACCGTGCCCGTCGAGCGGCCTGGGTTCATCACCTCGAACCGGGTCGCCGGCTCACGCCAATCGCTCATCCCACGCGGCGTCACGACCCCGACGTTCACGTCGTACGCGCCGTCGAGCAAGGGCACCTGCTCCAGCAAGAACTCGATCACCCCGGACCCCGCCGCAACCTCGCAGTCGAACCCGAGGGTCTCGGTGTCGGTCCGGAACAGCTCGGTGCCGTCGTCGCCGCGCACCTCCACTTGGAAGACCACGCCCGAGACCCGCTGCGAGGACTCGTAGGCGGCGCGGACCGTGAGCGGCTCGCCCGGCAGCAGGTACCTGCGCTCGCCTGCGGCCGGGAGGAGGCACGCGACGTCGGTGAGCCGAATGGGCCGGCTCTCCCACCCCGAAGCAGGGTACGGCGAGGACGCCGCGACCACCGCACCCGCACCCGCACCCGCACCGGCACCCGCACCGGCACCCGCGGCCGCACCCGGGGCGGACTGCGGGAACGGGGCAGCGGACTGGCCATCGCCGAGCGCGCCGGGCGCGTCGGACGCCGTCGCGTCCAGGGCCGGCGCCGCGGCATCGGTCACCCCGAGCGCCAAGACGTCGCCCGCCTCGAGCAGGCGCTCGCGGAAGAGGCGGACCGCTTCGCCGGGGCTGCCCAGCCCGATCATGGCGCCGTCGGACAGCACCACCGCGCGGTCGCAGATGGAGCGCACGAGATCCGGCGAGTGCGACACGAACAAGATGGTGCGGCCGTCCCGCTGAAACTGCTTCACGCGCTCCATGCACTTGCGCTGGAACCGCTCGTCGCCGACGGCGAGCACCTCGTCGATCACGAGCACGTCGGGGTCGACGTTCACGGCGACCGCGAAGCCGAGCCGGACGTACATGCCAGAGGAATAGAACTTCACCTGGTTGTCGATGAACTGCCCGAGCTCGGCGAACTCGACGATCTGGTCGAACATGCGATCGACGTCGCGCTTGGAAAGACCGAGCATCGAGCCGTTCAAGTAGATGTTCTCCCGCCCGCTCAGCTCCTGCTGGAAGCCGGCGCCGAGCTCGAGGAGCCCGGCGAGCTTCCCCCGCACGACCACCTGGCCCGACGTCGGCTGGAGGACGCCGCAGATGCACTTCAAGAGCGTGGACTTCCCCGAGCCGTTGCGTCCGAGAATGCCGACGGTCTCTCCCTCGTTGACGTCGAAGTTCACGTCCCGCAGGGCCCACAGATCCTCGTGGGGCACCCGCCCGGCGTGGATCACCCGCTCCTTCAACGACGTGTACTTCTCGTGGTAGAGCCGGAACCGCTTGGAGACGTCTTGGACTTCGACGGCCGCGCTGGGCAACGTCAGAGCTCCTCGGCGAAGTTGCCGGCGAGCCGGCCGAAGACGATCATCGCCACGTAGAAGAGCACGATCCCGAATGCCAGCACCAGCGCGTCCCCCCACACGTAGGTGATCGCGGGCCACGTCGGCAGCAGCTGGATCGGCGGGTGTGGGGCGATCGTGCTGTGCACGTCGGGCCGCGCGTACAGGACACGCTGGAACGTCATCACGAGCGGCGTCAGCGGGTTCAGGAAGTAGAGCCAGGTGAGCCCGTGGGCCCGCAGGTGCGCGGCCACCGTGTTCTGGTACGAGTACACGATCGGGCACGCCCAGAACCACGCCGATCCGACGATCACTGTGACGAGGTGCTGGGTGTCTCGCATGTAGACGTTGACCGCGGCGAGCAGGATCCCGAGACCGCTCGCGAGCACGAGCGTCGGGATCATCGCGACCAGCACGAGCCACAGGAGCGGCCACGCGGGCGGCGAGCGAAGGATCAGCATGAAGATCACCATCACGCACGCCTGGAAGAAGAAGAACACCCCGGCCGAGCCGATGGAGGCGAGGGCCAGGATCTCCCGTGGGAACGACACCTTCTTGACGAGACCGGCGTTGTTGACCACGACCGAGGTCGCCGTGACGATCCCGGTCGAGAAGAAGTTCCACAAGAGCAGCCCAGAGAACAGGTAGATCACGAAGTTCGGGATGCCGTTGTGCAAGAAGTAACCGAACACCATGGTGTACACGGCGAGCGTCAGCGCCGGCGAGACCATCGACCACAAGAGCCCGAGGATCGAGTTCTTGTACTTGACCTTGATCTCGGTCCGGATCAAGTAGACGAGCAGCTCGTGCGAGCGCCAGATGTCGCGCAGGCGGTTCTTCACGTTGATGTCGGCGGAGACGACACGCGTGGTCTTCGGGCGAGACGTGACGGAACCGCCAGGGGCAATCACGCTCGTCCCCCCGGATGTCCCCGCGCCCGGCGGCTGCGCCGGAGCTTCGAGGGCCACCGTCAGCTTCCGCCCACCTGGGCCGGAGATCGGTCGATCACGTGGTCGATGAACCCGTACTCCCGGGCCTCTTCGGCGGTGAACCAGCGGTCGCGGTCCGAGTCGGCTTCGATCCGCTCCACGGGCTGGCCGGTGTGGAACGAGATGCGCTCCGCCATCATGCGCTTCAGGTAGACGATCTGCTCGGCCTGGATCGCGATGTCGGCCGCTTGCCCCTGCATCGCCCCCGACGGCTGGTGCATGAGGATCCGGGAGTGCGGGAGGGCGAACCGCTTTCCCGGGGCCCCGGCGCACAGAAGGAATTGGCCCATCGAGGCGGCGAGCCCGACGCAGATCGTGCTCACGTCCGGCCGGACGTACTGCATCGTGTCGTAGATGGCCAGCCCGTCCGTCACCGACCCGCCCGGAGAGTTGATGTACAGGGAGATGTCCCGCTCGTGATCCTCCGCCTCGAGCAGGATGAGCTGGGCGCACACCGTGTTGGCGGTGTTCTGGTCGATGGCGGACCCGATGAAGATGATGCGCTCCTTCAAGAGACGCTGGTAGACGTCCATGGCAATTGACTGGTCGTACGCCGCGGCGCCGAACGGACCCTCGAGGGGACTAGCGTGCATGCCACGAGGCTACCTGCCGGCGGTGCCGGCCGGGGTCACGCTGCGGACGTGGCGGAACCGGTAGACGCGCCGGGTTTAGGTCCCGGTCCCTTCGGGGGTGGAGGTTCGAGTCCTCTCGTCCGCACGACCGTGCCCCAGCTCCCCGCGCCCTCGCCTTCCGACCTCCTCGCCTCGCCCTGCACGTGCCGCGGCACCGCCACCGCCGTCCAGGCGGAGAAGGGACGCTCGACGTGCTCGGTCGTGCGCTGGGTGGCGAAGCGCGGCGCACCTCGTGCGCGCTCCGTTGGGCAAACCGGTTCCAGGTAGCGTTCCCCCATGACCCCGGACACGAGCCGCGGCGCCGGGTGGACGCGGCGCTCCCCCACCGTCTCCCGGGTCCTCTCAGGTGTGCTGCGACGTCTCACCGCAAGGCAGCGCGCGCTCGTGCGCCGTGCGCGGCACTGGCAGGCGGCGACGGTCGTGGAGACCGGCTACCGCGCGATCCTGCAGCGGCCGTCGGACCCGTGGGGACGGCGGAACTTCGTCGGACGCTTGGTGCGCGACGAGCTCACCGTCGAGCAGCTCGGCCGCGAGCTCCTCGAGTCACCCGAGTTCGAGCGGGTGCAGGCGACGCGTGATCTCGTGCACTCGCTGCACCACAGCCGGTGCGCCTTCGTGCGGAGCCTGCCTGCGGCTCGCCGGATCCTCGATCTCGGAGGGACCAACCTGCAGCACGAGCACGGCGCCATGGTCACGATGGGGTACCCCTACGACTTCGACGAGCTCGTCATCGTCGACCTTCCCCCCGACGAGCGGCATCCTCTCTACAACCGCGGAGGCCTCCGCGAGGACGTCGAGACCCCGAGGGGAAAGATCCGCTACGCGTACCACTCGATGGAGGACCTGTCGCGCTATCCCGACGACGCGTTCGACCTCGTCTACAGCGGGCAGAGCATCGAGCACGTGCCGACCGAGGTGGCAGATACCGTGCTCGCAGAGGCATACCGGGTCCTGCGGCCCGGGGGGTGGCTGGCCGTGGACACGCCGAACGGATTGGTGACGCGCCTTCAGCAGGACGAGTTCATCGACCCGGACCACAAGGTCGAGTACGCCCCGACAGAGCTCGAGAAGAAGCTCACCGGCGCGGGGTTCGAGCTGGTCGAGCGCAAGGGCTTGAACCTCGGTGTCAGGAGCGCGAAGACGGGCACCTTTGACGTCAGGGAAGTCGCGGAGAACGTCGGCGTCTTCTCTGACGCCGAGTCCTGCTACCTGCTCGCGATGCTCTGCCGGAAGCGGGCCACCTGACGGCGAAGCGGGCCACCTGACGGCGAAGCGGGCCACCTGACGGCAAGGAGCCGGCCCGAAGGCCGGCCCTTGCAATTCGCTGTGAGTCGTGCGCCGGGATCACGCCCCGTGTTCGGCGACCTGTTGGTGGGAAGCCGTTGTCTGTTCGCCGGTCGTCGACCGGACCTCCACGGCCCGTTCCGAACGCCGCACGGCGCGCACCCGGCTGGAAAGCACCGCCACAGCGGCGGTGCGCCCTCAACCCGGCGGACCGCCCTCCTCGGTCGAGCTCGTCGATCTCATCGCAAGCTCCCTTCCGTTCTGGGGCTGTCCCTTGGACGTTGCCCTCGTCCCTATTCTCCTCCTCTGGGCGCCATCCGCCAAGAGGCGCCACCAGGCAATCTCCGGGGCACCTCCAGGTGCATCAGGGCTGCCGGAGCGCCAGCAGGTCGGCAACCGCGCGCAACGCGCGGCCACGATGGGAGACCGCGTGCTTCTCTTCTGCGCCCATCTCGGCGAACGTTCGTCCACCGCCCTCGTCGGGGACGAAGACCGAGTCATAGCCGAATCCCCCCGCACCGCGCGCCATGTCCGCGATACGGCCCTCGACCGCGCCCTCGCGCCACAGCTCGGTCCCGTCAGGGAAGCACACGAGGGCCACCGTCCGGAACCTCGCCCGCCGCAGACCTCCGCGGTCGGGAAGCGCCGCGAGCTCGCGTAGGAGCTTCTCGACGTTGTCGGCGTACGTGGCGTCCTCGCCCGCATAGCGCGCGGACCACACGCCGGGGGCGCCCCCGAGCGCCTCCACATGGAGGCCCGTGTCGTCGGCGATCGCGGCCATGCCGGTCGCGGTCATGATCGCCCTCGCCTTCAGCCGCGCGTTGTCCTCGAGGGTCTCCCCGGTCTCTGGGACATCGGGGACCCCAGCGGGCCGTCCGAGCAGCCGCACACCCCCGATCGACGAGAGGATCTCTCGGATCTCCACCACCTTGTCGGGGTTCGCACTGGCAGCGACCAGCCCCAGCTCGCCCGGGACGGGCGCGGCGACGCTCATCGCGGCGCCAGTGGCTGCGCGAGGACCGCGTCTTGCATCGCGAGCAGCCTGGCGATCCCGGCCTCCCCGAGCGCCAGGAGCTCGTCCAGCTCCCTGCGGCTGAACGGCACGCCCTCGGCGGTGCCCTGGACCTCGACGAAGCGCCCCGAACCGGTCATGACGACGTTCATGTCGACTTCGGCGCGCGAGTCTTCCGCGTAGGGAAGGTCGAGCATCGGAACGCCGTCCACGATCCCGACCGACACCGCAGCGACCGCATCGGTGAGGGGATTGGCTCGCAGACGCCCCTCGTGGACGAGCCGGCTGAAGGCGTCGTGCAGCGCGAGGTACGCGCCGCAGATCGACGCCGTGCGCGTCCCCCCGTCTGCCTGGAGGGCGTCGCAGTCCACGGTCACCTGGAGCTCACCGAGCGCGACGAGGTCGCAGACGGCGCGCAGCGAACGGCCGATCAGCCGTTGGATCTCCTGGGTGCGGCCGGACTGCTTGCCCTTCGCCGCCTCCCTGGCCACGCGCTCCGCCGTCGATCCCGGGAGCATCGAGTACTCGGCGGTCACCCAACCCCGCCCGCTGCCTCGCATCCACGGCGGGACGCGGTCCTCCACCGACGCCGTGCACAGCACCTTCGTCCGCCCCATCTCGACGAGGACCGATCCCGGCGCAAACTCGGTGAAGTCGCGCTGGAAGACGACGGCGCGCAGCTCGTCCAGGGCGCGGCCGTCCGCGCGCAGCGTGCGCGGGTCGGGAGCGCTGCTCGGGGTCTTGGCATCGCTCGTCACGTGGCGGGTCCTTTCGCGCGATCACACTCGTGGGCGGGCGCGACAGTACCGGCTCACCTCACCATTCGAAGACCCGGCCGGGCGCCGCCTGGTGCACGGGACGTCCGAACGCGTCGTCCGCTTCCGCGGCGAGGGCGCCTTCGGGCACCGACGGCCTTCGGTGGGTGACCACGAGGCGGCCCACGCCCGCGGCCGCCGCAAGCTCGCCCGCCTGGCGGCCGCTCAGGTGCCGCCCCTCCCCTTCGTGGTCTCGGGTGTAGGTCGCCTCGCACAACAGCGTCCCGATGCCCGAGCCGAGCTCTTCTGGGGACCAGTCCGGGCCGGTGTCCGCGCTGTACCCGAGGGTGCGCGCGGGAGCGCCGGAGACCGTGCCCCGCGGCTCGGCGTCGATGCGCACCGCGAGCGTCGGCGGTCCGTGGTCCGTGGCGCAGAACGACAGGACGAGCGCCGCGCGCGACGCGCCCTGCGCGGGAGCACGGGCCGCGACGACGACACGATGGGACGGCTCGACTTCGTGCCAGTCGAAGACCGCGTCATCACCGAAGTACGCGCGCTGGCGCAGCCCGGGTGGCGCGTAGACCCGGATCGGTCGTCCGGGTGCTGCCTGGCGCAGCCAGACTGCGTAGGAATCGACGTCGCTCCAGTGGTCCGGGTGTTCGTGGGAGAGCACCACCGCGTCGACGCTGGCAGGGTCCGTGACCAGCTGGAGGTGCGCAAACGTGCCCGGCCCCGCGTCCATCCATACCGCGACGCCGTCCGCTTCGACGAGGTAGCCGCTCGCCGCACCGCCCGGGCCCGGATAGCTCCCGTCGCAGCCGAGCACGGTCAGGGTCCCGCCGCACCTCGGTCCTTCGGACGACACCTCGGCCCCCTCGTCGGCTCCGAGAGCGCTGGACACGCCTCCCTGCGGGCCGGCGTTGGCGTCCACCGTTCAAAAATAGATGACCGAGCCGGCGCGCTCGGAGACCTCGTCGATGTCGCCCGTCCAGGCGCCCGTCGACAGGTACTTCCAGCCGTCGTCCGGCGAGACCACCACGATCACGGCCTGGCGACCCCCGGCGAGGTGCGCGGCGCAACGCGCGGCACCCGCCATCGCCGCGCCGCTCGACAGTCCGACGAAGATCCCCGAGTCGGCGAGCCGCCGCACCCACTCGATCGACTCCTTCGGGCGCACGACGGTCTTCCGGTCGAGGAGGTCGGCGCCACCGAGCTCCTCGAAGATCGGAGGGATGTAGCCGTCGTCGAGGTTCCGCAATCCGTCGACCATCTCCCCCGCCGGGGGCTCGACGGCCCACACCTCGATCGAGGGGTTGCGCTCCTTCAGGTACCGACCGGCGCCGAGCAGCGTGCCCGACGTCCCGAGGCCCGCCACGAAGTGGGTGATCTCCGGGCAGTCGCGCCAGATCTCGGGCCCCGTCGACTCGTAGTGCGCGCGGGGGTTGGCCGGATTCGCGTACTGATAGAGGAAGACCCATTCGGGGTGCTCGGCCGCGAGCTGGCGCGCGAGGCGCACCGCGCCGTTGGATCCTTCGCTGCCGGGCGACTCCACGATCTCGGCCCCCCACAGCTCGAGGAGCTGGCGCCGTTCGGGAGACACGTTGCGGGGCAGGACGACGACCAGGTGGTATCCCTTCACCCGGCACACGAGGGCCAGGCCGATGCCGGTGTTCCCCGAAGAGGGCTCGATGAGCACCTGGCCGGCCTCGCCGGGCCGCAAGAGCCCCGCCTTCTCTGCGTCCTCCACCATGGCGAGCGCCACGCGGTCCTTCACCGACCCGCCGGGGTTCTTGCCTTCGAGCTTGACGAAGATGCGCGCGTCGGGGTTCGGGCTGAGCTCGCTCACTTCGACGAGGGGGGTGTCGCCGATCAGGTCGAGGATGCTGCGATGAGACGCCATCGGGCCCGCGCGGCAGCGATCAGCCGCCGGCCACGGCAGGGAGCAGCGAGACCTCGTCGCCGTCTTTGACCGGCGTCTCGAGCGCCTCGAGGTAGCGGACGTCGTCGTCGTTCACGTAGACGTTGACGAACCGATGGAGGGTGCCGTCGGCGTTGAGGAGCTGGCCCGACATGGCGGGAAACTCGGCAACGAGCTCGGCGAGCACGTCACCGATCGTCGCCCCCTTCACCGTCACCGTGGACTTGCCCCCGGCCTGGGCGCGCAGGAGCGTAGGAAGGCGAACATCGACAGCGACCGCCACAGCCACAGAACCTCCCGGACCCGGCGGGCCGTGCGCCCTGCGGCGCGACGACCCGGCTCCAATAGTTGACCGTATTGGTCTGGATTGTACCGGGCGGGCGGGGTGCGCCGAACAGCGGCGGGCGGGCGGGGGCCCGGCACCCTTCGGCGGGCCGCCAGCTTGACGTCAGACGGCGACGGCGACCGCGGCGTGGCCGAGCACCACGACCGACTCCTCTTCGACCGCGCCTCCGGCGATCCGGTAGCTGCGTACCACCGGATGGGTGTCTCGGAGCGAGACGACCACGTAGTGCCATGCCGGGTCGGGCGCCTGCGTGACGTCGGTGGGCGACGGGTAGGCGTCGGTGTGGGTGTGGGAATGGAACACGCCGATGAGCTGCGTGCCCTGGCGCTCCGCGTCACGGTCGGCCCAGAGGAGGTCTTTCGAGTCGACGGTGTAGACGCGTGCCGACGCCGCGGCGTTGCGCGTCGGGTAGCACCGGGCGACCGCGCCGGAGTCGGGGTCGCCCGCCAGGACGCCGCACGCTTCGTCGGGGAGGCCGCTGATGCAGTGGGCGACCATCTGGAGATACAGCTCATGGGACAACCGCAGCATCGAGGTCGCAGCGTACCCACCGCACGCTGGGGGGACGCGGATGGGCGCGCCGGGCGCGCAGTGCGTGCGGGACGCCGTAGCCTCGTCGTGCCATGGCACGTGCGAAGAAGATGGCGGCCAAGCGGGCCGCGGCCCGTGAGGCGCGTGGTGGCGACCGGACGGTCGCCACCAACCGGCGCGCACGCCACGACTACGAGATCTTGGAGACCATCGAGTGCGGCATCGTGCTGCGCGGCAGTGAGGTCAAATCTCTGCGCGAGGGAAAGGCCCACCTCACCGACGCCTACGCCCGCGTGGACGACGGCGAGCTGTGGCTCTTCGGCGTGCACATCCCGCCGTGGCAGTTCTCCACCGGGTGGGCGGCGCACGATCCCGACCGCAAACGCAAGCTCCTCGTCCACCGCAAGGAGATCGACGAGCTCATGGGTCGCAGTCAGCAGCAGTCGCTCACGATGATCCCGCTCTCCTTGTACTTCCACGACGGCAGGGCCAAGGTGCAGCTCGCCCTCGCCAGAGGCCGCAGGCTCTTCGACAAACGCCAGGCGATCCTGTCGCGAGACGCCGAGCGCGAGGCCGCCCAGGCGGTGCGCAACGCGCAGCGCTGGGGAGCGGCCGGCTGACCCGGGGACAGCCGGTAGGATTGCGGTGTCCGGCTCAACGGCCGGACCCAGTGGAGTTCCAGGGGGTGATCGGTTTCGACTTCGGTCGTCGAGTTGGGAGAAGCGAGCCGTGGTCTCCGGAGCCACGTTAAAGAGCCGGAACCAAAAACAAACGCCGAGCCTCAGCTCGCGCACGCTGCGTAAGTAGCGTCGTCCCCCCAGCCTCAGCTCTGTGGGCTGGTACGGGGCGTCATCACACAGGGCTGACCCGACGGTCGTTCCGACCGGTCGCCGGGGACATCTCGTCGGATACGGGGCGCCGTCGCCGCCGGCAGTAGCGGCGTCCCCGACAATCTCTTGCTGGCTGCGCTCGGAGAAGGCCCAACGAGAAGCTGAAGGACGCGGGTTCGATTCCCGCCACCTCCACCAAGGCGTGTTCGCACCCGCGGGCACGCAGTGTTCGTAATTTGCGCCAACTCGACCTGGGCGGGGCCCCGGGAGGGGTCAGAGCCGGGAAGAAGCGCCGTCGTGCGCCTGCGCGCCGGGTGGGACGCTCGGCACACCGCCCACAGGGGCTTCGGTGCCGGTTTCCGGGCGCGCTGACGCCGCCCCATCGGGGCGGCGGCTGAGGCGGAGGCGTTCAGTGCAGTAGCGCTCGACGGTGTCGGGGTCGAGCACGTGCTCGACGTCGATGGGGATGCGCTGGTCGACACACCACGAGGTGAGGTAGGCGAGCGCACGGATGCAGCGGCGCATCGTCTCGAGGCCGACGTTCAGGCGAAGCGCTTGGGCCACGACAAGCTCTTGGACCTGTGGCCAGCGGGCCTCGGAGAGACCGACCGGTACGGACGCGTGGACGTAGAGGGCCACTTGGTCGTCCACGGCGCGCGGGGTCGAGGTCGGGGTTCGCATGGCGAAGGCGTTGGCGGTCCGGGCTCGGTTGGGCATGGCGGCACCGTCCGGAGCCATCACGCCCTGTCAGTCGCTGATCTCGCGACTCAGTCGCGCCTCAGGGTAGCGCGACTTTGTAACGGTCGTGCCGGTTGCCGTGCCAGACTTGGTCGATGCCACCGGGCTTCCGCCCCGCCAGCTACCTCCTGAGACCGCGTGAATTCGGGGTCGTCGCGGACGCCGCGTGGCGGGCGGTGCCGACGGCGGAGCATCCGAGGCTGGCGGTCGCGTACCTCCAGCACCAAATGGCAGTCGCGCTGCGCGGCCACCTCGGCTCGAATGCCGCGTCGCAGCTGGCCAGGAGATTCGGCGGGCTGTACCGCGAGGACTACTTCCGTCGGAAGCTCAACGGCCAGATCCCCTTCAACCTCACCGAGGTCATGGCACTCATGCTCGAGTTCGGCTCCGTGCTCGAGCCGATCGTTCTCAGCACCTCGACGCTGGTTCCGGAGATCCCCCTTACATCGCGATCATCGAGCTGAGCCGCGCATCCCGCGACGACAGCACGCGCCGCTCGCTCGCAGCTCGAGCCCTCGTTCGGATGCCAGTGTCCGTTGCGGCGTGGGACAAGTTGCCAACTCTGCTCTGGCTGCTCGCGATCGTTGCGTGCCCATGAACGAATCCTCGGGGACGCGCCGCGCCGTGATAGTGGGACAGAGGAGCAGCGCGGTAGGCGACACTCCATCGCCCAATCGAGCCTCCGCCAAAGTGAACGCGGCGACTCGCGACAGCCAGTTGCCACATGGGACACTTGATCCTCGAGATGGGTGCTGGACATTGGCGCGGGGTAATCCTTTGGGCCTCCGTGGTCGTCGTCGCTGGCCTGGTTGGTGGCGCCGCCTGGTTTGGCGCGGCAGGGTTTCCTTCTTCCGCTTCTGATCGCCCCTCTCTTGCTCTTTCGCCGGTGGTTGTCACTCGGCTCTGCCATCCGCCGACGAAGTTCGCCGGCTACAGCTACCGAGCGCGCGGCCCGTTCACCCAGATCAGCGCCACGTGGAGGGTGCCTACTGTCACCAAGGCCGTCAAAACAGGGGTGGGCGTCGCTGTGTGGGTCGGCCTCGCCTCCAAGGCAGGGGCCTTCATCCAGCTTGGTACCGAGGTCCTCGCCCCCTCCGCAGGTGCATCGATCACCTATCACGGCGTCTGGGGAGCGACGCGCAGCTTTACTACCAAGGCCCACGACATCCTCGACCTCAGGCCCGGCGACGTCGTGAAGGCCGACATCTCGCGTGGGCGCAGTGGTGTGTGGCGCCTGCGGCTCGTCGACGTCACTCAAGACCACTCCGCCGCCTTCGTCGTGCACTACGCCACAGCCGCCACGTTCACAACAGCCCAGTGGTTCGAAGAAGACATATCGCCACACTGCACGATTCAGAGCTTTCTGGAGCCGGCACCGGTCACGGTCGGGGACCTTCGCCTCGACCGGACCGCGCCTCGCCTCTCCGATCGTTCGGAATCCGTCATCGAGGCTCCGAACGGCATCGAGTTCGTCGCGAGCCCTCTCCACGACGACAGCTTCACTCTGGGCCCTCCTTCGGGCTTTTCTGCCCGCTACCTCCACGTCACGGCTCCGTTCAACGTCGCACTCGAGGAGTTCGAGGCTGACGTAGGAGCGGCGGCCAGGGCGGCGCACCCGACCCGCTATCGCACAGGGTCGGCTGACGTGCAGTCCACAGCCGAAGTCGCCAAGGGTTTGAGCCTCGAAGCGGTCACAGCAGGCGAGCAGGCGATGGCGGTGGGCCGCCACGTTCTCGACGAGCTGGGACAACAGCGTTGGCCGGCAACGGCAAGCGCTCGCGTTGGAGCGCTCGTGCGCGCGGCGAGAGCGATGATCGCCGCCGTCGGGTCGATCATCGCTCGCTCTGAGCGCTCGACAGCGTGGACACTGGAACGACTTGTGCAGAGCGGCGGCGGAGTCGTGGCGGCTGCGAACCAGGTTCGCCAGCGGATCGGTCTGCCGCCCGCCGACTCAGTGTTCGCACCCATGTGAGCCGAGCGAGTGGCACCCTCGTCTGGCGCGGGCGCGCATACACAACGGATCCCAAGAGCGCGGCGACTTCGATCCGCAGCGACCTAGACCCCCGACTGCGAGTCGGCGAGCCAACGCTGGATCTTCGGGCCCTCGGCGTCACTGGAACGCAGGTCGAGCCGTCACGATGGAGCCCCCGCAGCTCAAGAACGGGTGGGCCACCCGCACTGCGTATGTTGCGGGTGGAAGCTGTGCCGCCTCCGCCGGTATCCCATTTGCCGTCGTGAGTGAGAACACCTGGGGAACGCTGACGCGCCACGACGCCGAGTGACGTGCGGCGCAGATCCTTGGGGTGTGTTCTCCGGGGGCTGACAGACGCCGTAAGGACCGCCGAAGCCGACGTACGCGTCACGCACTTCGATGGGATAGCACCCCAAGCCCACGCCTGTGGACGGCGGTGGCTTGGGCGCCGGCGGCGTGTTGGGGGAGTGAGCGTTTGTCCAAAGGGATGTACGCGCGCCGCGAGAGCGGGCAAGGCGCGCTTCGGACGAACAGTCAGTGACAGCTGACAGGCGAATTATGGGGAGGACTTCAAGATGTGGACGTGCACACCTACGCGCGCACCCACATGGTGGATCACGGGTGGGATCAAGAAGTACACACGGTGGACGACTGGCTCACTGCGCGCGAAGGCGACCACCAAGCCGGCGACCAACGCGACGGTTCCGAGCAGTAGGCCGATCTTCAGCCACACGCGCATAGTGCCCGTCCCGAGCGACTTACCGGACTGTCTCGTACATGACGAGGACTGTGGACTTGACCTGTCCTGCGCGCACGAAAAGGCGCGTCGGGTGGCTCCAATGCCTCCCGCCACTGATCTGTTCGCTCCGACCCTCGACGACGTAGTCGCCAGGAGGGAGGACGGCCTTCCAGTGGCCGCGGGTGGCCGTGGTCTTGTAGGTCCTGCGGCCATGGTCGGTGACGAACCGAATCGTTCCGGAGAGCGTCATGTCGTGGAGCCCCGTGGGAACATTGGCGACGAAGATGCCTCTGGCCGTCGCCTTGTGTTCGTCCACCAGCCCGACCTGCGGTGGACGTGAGCTGGCCCGCACTCCTGATAACTGGCGGTTGTCGCAGTGTTCGTCCCGCAAGCCAGACACGGAGCCCGTCGTCGAGTTCAGCGTGACCGTCAGGCACTGCGAGTGCCGTGCCGTGGTCCCGACGCACGGTGTGGAGCTGCCCGCACACGTCACGAAGAACACGGATCTGGTCTTGCCGATGATGGTCACCGAGCCTCGCACCATCCCCTGCCGCGGGCCTTCACTGGTCCCAAGGAGAGCCGCCGCCCCAGCGAGGCAGACCAGCATGCCGAGAAGCACCATGCCCAGACGCGAGCGCACGGCTCCCAGCGTACGTCCATTGCGATCGGCACAATGGGCAGGGAGGCGTATCAGGCGCCCTGGTCAGCGGGTCGGTCGTGCTCGAGGTGGTCGGAGGTGCCCGTTCACCACCGACTTGACGGAGCTTCCTCAGCCTGAGGCGGCGCATCGGGGCTCAGCACGGCTCGACTCTTGCGTGGCTCCGGACGCCACTAGTATGTGGTACATGGTAGCTGGCAGTCCAGGGAACACCCTGGCCCAGATGCGCCGTGGGGCCATCGAGTTCTGCGTCCTTGCTCTGCTCTCGGAACGACCCCGGTATGGCTTCGAGATCGCCAAGGACTTGGCGGACGCCGACGGCCTAGTGACGAGCGAGGGAACCATCTATCCGCTGCTTGCGAGGCTGCGGGCAGACGGGGTGGTCGAGACCTACTGGGAGGAGTCGTCCCAAGGGCCCCCTCGCCGCTACTACCGCTTGACCAAGGACGGCAAGAGCGCGCTCGGGGCGTTCGTCGTTCAATGGCGCAGGTTCCGAGACGCGGTCGACGGGCTGATGGAGGGGGTGAAGGGCGCATGAGCACCTTGGAGTGGGACCGCATGGTCGAGGAGTACCTGCGCCAACTGGATGTCGCGCTGAGAGGGCAGCCGAAGAGGCGTCGACAGCAACTGGTCGACGAGGTTCGTTCGCACATCGCCGAGGGCCGGGCTCTCCTCGGAGACCCGACCGAGGCCGACATCCGGACGCTCCTCGAGCGGCTGGGCACCCCCGAGGAGATCGCCAACGAGTCGCTCATCATCGATCGAGCGACAGATGGGGCACGTCGTCGCCGACTCTGGCTGCCCGTTGGCATCGCCGCGGCGCTCGTCGCTGCCGGCCTCGCGGTTGGGCTCGCCGTCGGGCTCGCTGGGGGCACATCGGGAAGGCGAACAGTCCGACCGCCCGCGTCGACCACGACCACCACCACTGCAGTTGCGGTGCTTCCGACAGTCAGGGGACAGTCGGCGAGCAGCGCCGCCGATGCCCTGAGCGCCGTCGGTGTGCACATCACGATAGAGCAGGCGCCCAGCACGGTCGTTGCGCAGGGTGACGTAGTCGCGCAGACGCCGGCTGCCGGCGCCAAGATCGCGCTCGGCTCCGGTGTGACGCTGACCGTGTCGTCCGGGCCACCGACCAGCGGAGGGTAGCGGCGCTTTCGCGTCCCATACCGGCTGTCCCCGAAGGTCGTTCATCGACGCCGGCAGACCTGCCCGGAAACGCCAGGAACGGGCGCACGAGGCGGCGCGGGCAGGCTCCCGAATTTGGGCATGTCCCGCGGCGGCACTTATGCGCGCTGGAAGGCCGGGAATCGGGGACATCGCGGTCGCGCAGTGGGGCGAGTCGGTCACAGCCTCTGCGTAGCGTGCTTCGCAGTGAAGATGCGGTTTGTCCGATCCGGAGAAGACCTCGATGACGACGTACAAGTCGTTCGAGGCGGCTTGCTCGATGCAGAGGTTCTTCGTGCTGATGCCCGTCGGATGTTCGCCGTCTACGGACTTCACGGAGTCTCGGTGTTCGCGCTTCGAGACGCGCCGCTCGACGAACGTGCCCAGCAACCACCGCTGGTGCGCTTCGCAGAGCTGACGATCTTCCGTGTCGGCGTGCTCCGAGGGGCTGTCCTTCGTCTGGAGCCAACCGGGAGGAATCCGCTCCACTTCACCGTCGTGATGGACCGTCTCCGAGAGGGCGTTGACGCGCTGTGTGCCTGCGAGCACGCTGTCTGGGGCAACCCGTACTATGAGGCTTAGGCAAGGAGTCCCGATGAGCAGCCGAGACCTCGACATCGAAGCCGACCTCAACGCCCAAGACGACGACGGGCTGGGCTGGTCGACCATCGCGGAAGCTCACCAACCCGATCGCGTGAAGCCCGGCGCCTTCCTCCTGGCGGGCAACCGGCAAGGACGGGCGGTGGTACGGGTCGTCGCCGTCGACGACGACGGCCAGGTCCACTTCACGATCCTGCCGGGCTCGGTCGAGAAGAACCGCCACCTTCTACGTGGAACTGTCGCCTGACGGTCGGTGCGGTAGGAGACGTGGCCGCGTCTCCGAATCCCAGGGCATCCACCACCGGCGGTGCTACCGATCGCCGGGTCGGCGGACACTTTGTCAGGCCGACGAAGACAAGGCACGGACTCACGCGAGCACTGGTTGGAACTCAAAGGTGCGGCTCGAATCCAAAGCGCCCGAGTGACCGGCCATGGCTCCCCTAGCTGGGGCTGTGGAAGGTCCAGCTGCTATCGCGTGGACTCCGCAGCGAGGACCGCGCGTTGGCCCAGGTCGGCCGCTCGTGCGAACACGCCACTCGAAGTTCGCGTTGCGTCAGCGCTGGTCGCGGCGTCGTCGCCGGTTGTGAGCTGACGGGAAGCGAACTCAGCTCGGAGGTAGACGTCGATGCCCGGGTCAGCTGCCCATCAGCCGCTCGTACCGGGAGCTGGCCAGCTCGCGTGCTCGATCCGGGAGCGGCGCCCCGATCTCTTTCGCAAACGCGAGGTAATCCCGATGCCCGGGTAAACGGTCGAGCGCGCCGGTCACCAGGCGGCGCGCCGCCACCAAGTCTCCTCGTCGCCGAGCGAGCTGCGCCCGAAGGTAGATCAG
>JAJYPY010000155.1 GCA_021794995.1 Actinomycetes bacterium
TGTTCCGCCACTGGCAGTGGGTCCGTACGCTCTAACGGCTGATGAGAAGAGCCCGGTGACGGGAGACTGTCACGCCGGGAGTCTGTGGGAGCCGGGGGGTGAGATTCCCCCCGGCCACCCGACCCCGGAAATGGGACATCTAACCGAGATCAATTCGATCGGCTCTCCAGGACGTAGGTGACGGATCGGCCGTCACCGCAGAGGCGAGGCTGCTTGAGGTTGATCTCCTCTATGAGAAGCCCGAGAGCCCGTGCGAGACGAGGTGGGTCCGGGCGCTCGAGATGCACGGTGATCCCATGGAGGCTGAAGTCGATCACATCGCCGAGATACAACAGGTTGCGGGTGATCCCCCCGGTACTCGTCCTCATCGCAGAGATAGGCATTGAGCTTCCTCGCGAGGTCGAGCTCAGCGTTGTGGGCGAGCAAGCGACAGACCATCTGGAGTGCCCTGCGTTCGATGCGTAACTTGGCCCGGGTAGCACCGGGGTGGATCTCGTCTCTGCGCAGTCTCGCTGGGATCCCCTTCAGTGCTGTCGTTGCCTCTTCGAGGTCGTGCTCTGCGACCCTGAGCACATCTTTGAGTCTCGCTATAGCCTCTCGGCGGTTGTCGGTGTGATGCTTAGGATCCGCAGCTGTCTCACCGAGTATCGAGGACGCTACGATCAGTGGCTGTCCGAGGGTCTCTCGGCCACCACTGTCCACAACTATCACGCCATCATCTCGGCGACGTTGCATCAAGCAGTGCGCTGGGGATGGGTCGAGCACGCTTCCACCGACCGGGTGAAAGCACCTCGCCCGGTCCGCAAGGAATTGGTCACCCCGACACCTCAGCAGCTGTCCGCTTTGGTGAAGACCGCCGAGGAGTACGACCCGCTGCTCGCCATCGCCATCGCCCTTGCGGCCTTGACGGGCTGCCGGCGGGGAGAGCTGATCGCTCTGAGGTGGTCCGACGTCGATTTCGAGCGTCAGCAGGTCACCATCTCGCGGTCGCTCACGTTGACCCGAGGGGAGCAAGGACGCGCCATATACCACAAGGGTCCGACCAAGACCCATCAGGTGCGGATCGTCGCTCTCGACGACCTAGCGGTACAGGTCTTGAAGCGCCGGTACACGCACATGGTCGACCTGTCGAACCGAGCCGAGTCGGAGCTTGTCGACGATCCCTTTGTCCTCTCGCACAACGCCAACGGAGGCGTCCCGGCGAGCCCGGACAACCTGACCCATGCATTCACCGCCCTGTGCGAGAAGATGGAAAGACCTGCGCTCGAAAAGCTTCGCAAGACCAAGCCGACCGCTGCTCGCAAGGACCTGCCTGCGACGCAAAGGTGGCCGTTCCGCCTACACGACCTGCGGCACTTTCACGCCACCCAACTCATCGGAGCGGGTGTCAACGTCCGCACTGTCTCGGAGAGGCTCGGTCACGCAGATGCCTCCATGACGCTGCGGGTCTACGCTCACGCCCTACCCCAAAAGGATCGAGAGGCGGCTGCTGTCATCGGTGGAGTGCTCGGCGCGCTAAGAGTTTGAGACAGCAATCGAAGTCTCGGTAGCTGCTGTCGTCGTCCTATGGCACGGGGTGGTCTGGGCAGTGGCCGCCGGGCTCGTGCCACCAGGGGCAGCGCGTCACGCCGGTGGGCGCGACATCGTGGTGCGGGCACCGAAGGCTGCCCGGTGCCCAGCCGTGATGCGCCCATTGCCTTTGTTCTCGCGTAATCGCCGATGGTGAGCGGCGGGCGTCGTACAGGGGATCGAGGTACCGGTCGCTCCAGAGGATCAGTTCGGTTGCAGTCCGGTCGACGTCGTAGTCGTCGAGTCCGCCCGTGACCAGCAGGTCAAGGTCGCTGCGGAATTGAGGGTCGGCGGCGTTCGCGGCCAACCGCTGACGGAACACGGCCGGAGGGACCTGGCAGGCACGAAGGTAGTGATCACCTGCGCGGGCAAGGTCGGTGTCGGCGATCGAGAGATCCCGTCGGGCGAGCCACATGTCCCACAGGTCGCGTCCTTTGCGCCGTTGTGCCAGGGCGCGGAATTTCGTCCCGATCAGCTCGGCTGGGTCGAAGGTGGCGATTTCCGCACGGCCGGACCACCAGCGTGTCTCGACGACGTGTGCGATCCGCATGAGTTCGAGCGCCGGCGGGACCTCGTCTGTGTTGACTTCGATCTTGACCCGCATTGGAGCGCCCGAAGCAGCCTCGCCTCCGAGCACGACCTTCGTGCTGTCTCCGCCGATCTGTCGGGTCACTTCCCGGAGCGGACTGTCCACGGTCGCCTCCCGGATGGCGTCGACGAGCCAGCCGGTCGGCCCCGGTCTGCCGACGAGGACGTAGTCGAGATCTTCCGAGTACCTCCGGGCTTCTGTCAGGTGCAGCTTGTGGAGGCAGGTGCCGCCACGCCAGACGAGGTGGTCACTGAGCTCATCGTGGTTGGCCACGAGAATGGCCAGCTGGGACAAGAGGAGGTCTTGTTCGACCTGTTCCTCCGTCGGCCACGGGTGAGCAGCGCGCCACTGCGTGAGGACCGGTTGGGGGATCATTCGTCGGGCTCCACGGTGGTGTTCAGCACGACGTGCCATCGACGGTCGACCGGTCCGTCATGCGGACCGGTCGGGTCGAGCGGCGTGCGGTTGTAGTCAGCGATGGCGATCTTCGCGAGAGCGTCGAGGCCGCCGACGGTGTCTGTATGTTCGAGAAGGAACCCGAGCCGACGGACCGTTGCCCGGGGCCGCCGCGGCGCCTGGCGAGCGAGCGCTTCGGTGTCGAGCGTGAGGCCCCGGAGGACCGTCACGACGTTTCCCACGCCACCGCCTCGTTCGGGCGCTTGGGCGAGGTCGAAGGCGCATGTCTCCGGCGTCGCCACTCGGAGCGATCCGGTGGGTCCGGTGACTGGCGCCACCGGCCACTCCGACATCCGGCGATCCGTGTAGAAGCGCAACCGTACCGGTCCGAGTGTCCGGTCGGCCACCGTTCGGTCGACCATGGTTTGGGTGACCTGTGGGGCCTGGTGCGCACTGCCGTGACGGGCTGCAGCGGAGAGGTATCCGAGGTAGTAATCCCGGTGGAGATGTCGGCAAAGGTCGTCGAGATACCAGTCGGCCGGTACCGTGCCCTGACTGCGGTACTGGGGTGGGACGAGCACGTAGAGACCCCGGACGGGACTGAACAGGAAGTGGCGGCGCTGTGCCTCGGCCACGGCGACGCGAACGGAGCCCACCGAGGAGCCCGTGCGATCGCGGATTTCAGCCTGGGTCGTCGTGACGCGGCCTTCGCTGAGCAGCCCGTCCCACAGATCGGCAAAGCCTCTACCAGACACCACGAAAGTAAGTGTATCGCTAACTTTCATGATGTCTGGGATGGAAATCATGGAACCTCGTGCGAACCGAGACGCGGCTTCCGGTGGCGAACGGCATTCGTGACGACAGTCATGACTCGATGCCGCCGTGAAGGAAGCGCTCCAACCGAGGTACTGACACTCTCCACCGCGAACCGATCTGGATTGCCGGTGGGAACTGGCCGGTCCGGCAGAGCCGGTAGAGCGTGTCGGGGTGCAGTCCGATCCGACCGGCGGCATCGGGTATCGAGATCAAGTCGGCTGCGGCGAGCCGATCATGTTCGGGAGTGGCTACGAGGGTCATTCTGCATCCCCGCACGACTCGGGATCGCGGCGCGCGGGGTAAGTAGCCGCCTCCCGTGGGCAGCTGGCTGAAGTGGCCCTGCCGAGCACCTCCGTCAACTCCTCGTCGACGGGCGGCAGCCTCAACATGACGCTTCTGTGCTTGGAAAGCATCCGTCCTCCCTTGTTCGGTGCCGGGACACCGCGCCCTGGTCCCTTCTCATGCTCCGGACGGTCGTCACCCTGTGACGTCACCCCGCGGATTTGTCTTGAGGGAAGAACGTCACCCTCGAAACCTGAACGTCACCCTCGGGTCGGGACCGGGCGTAACGGTCGGGAAAGTCGTGTTTCCGCAGTACACACACGGTGTACGGAATACGGTGTGTGGAGACGCTATGGTGACGAGCGTGAAGCTGATGGGAGCAGGAGCCAGCTGCCTACCGAGACGCCAGATGAGGGAGAGCGGTCATGAGCAAGGCAACGGTGCCCTCGCCCGGCCTACGGGACGAGAGGGACGCGAACCGCCGGAAGCCCGAGGGGGAGCTTTGGGAGCGGCGCCACATCAGGGTGACCTACTGGCTCGAACAGACCTTGCGCGACGAGGTCCGAGAGGCGGCCAAGGCCAAGGCCATGAGCATCAGCCAGTTCGTGGCCCAGGCTCTCCGACGCGCTGTCGACGAAGTTCGGTAGCTCCCCGCCAGGAGGGGGCCTAGATTGGGCTTCTCCTCCCGGTCATTTCCCGAGAACGTCACCTTGAGCCGAGCTCTGGTCTTTCTGAGAGGCTCAAGATTGCCACGGAGCCAACGGTGCCGGGTATCAAGAAAGTCGCGTTGAGCTGGGAGGGTGACGTTCAGGGTGACGTTGCGTTCCAGCCCAGGCGTACCACGAGGGCGGTATCGCATCGGGTCGCTCGTCGCCACGCGGAGCCGCCGCATCGTCGCGTGTCGGCCCGAAGAAGTCTTCGAGAAATCCCCCTTCTGGCTTCGCAGGGTGACGTTCAGCGTGACGTTGGCCCCGCATCATCGTCCTCAGTGACGACGCTCATTCGGCCGACCAGGGCGCGATCGGGCGATCGTCTACCGAGGCGGCTGGCGAAAGGAGAGGAAGGGTGACGCGAGCAGTGACCCCACCCACGTCGAGGTTGAGAAGATCGGTAGCTGTCATGTCGGCCGTGGCGATTGCCGTCGTCGCTGCCGGGTGTTCGTCCGGCCCGACTACCCACCCGAGCACGTCGAGCTCGGTGACGAGGCCCACCGGGTCGAGTGCCACGACCACCACATCGACCCCGGCTGGTACGACGCAGGCCGCTGTTCTGAATGAGAT
>JAJYPY010000028.1 GCA_021794995.1 Actinomycetes bacterium
GCCGAACGCAGCCCTGCGGGGGCGCATGGCCGGCGACGGTCGTGCCGGCCCCTGGGCCGCCTTCCAGGCGGCGGCGAACCGGGCCGCAGCCGTGAGCATCGTGAGCCCGAAGAGCGCCCAGAGCACCGGCACGAGCAACCACGGCTCGATGAACCCGGCGCCGAGCAGGATCATCCGCTCTGCACGCTCCATGAGACCGCCGAAGATCCCGCTATTGGTCACGGGGAGCCCGAGCGCATCGGCCTTCGCCCGTACGTAGGAGACCAGCGACGCCGCCGCGAGCACCGCGAGCGGCAAGAGCGCGAGCTCTCCCTCGCGCACCGACACGAGGTACCAGGCGACGCCTGCCATCAGCACGGCGTCTGCGACACGGTCGACCACCGAGTCGAAGAAGGCGCCGCGGACCGACGCGGTCCCTGCGGCCTTCGCCACGGGCCCGTCGAACAGATCGTGGAACCCGGTGAGCGCGAGCAGGGGAATGCCGATCAAGAGGTGGCCCGTGGCCACGACGACCGCGGTGGCCACCGCGAAGACGAGACCCGATGCGGTCAGGACGTCCGCGGTGACGCCGAGGCGGACGAGGCGGCGGCCCACAGGCCCCGTCGCCCGGTCGACTCCCTGTCGCCAACGGCCGTCGAACACTCGTTGGATTGTACTGCGCCGGCCACACCCGGCCCGGCGCGGCAGCACGCCCCGCGGCCGTGTGACAATCGTCATGAACTCCCCCGTATCGTGTCGACACGAAACGTTTCCGACAGTCACCATTGCTCGCCTGCGTCCTGCTCGCGACGCTCCTCGCGGCGTGCGGAGGCACGCCAGCCGCCTCGACGCACCGCACCCACAAGCCCTCCGGCACGAGCCCGGTGCGCTTCACGCTGCCCTTCTACTCCCCCACGGGCTACGCCTCGACGGCGCACTTGAAGGCAGGCCCGAACCTGGCGCCCGGGTCCAATCCGTCGGTGCTGCCGAGCGACGTGCTGATCGCCGACCGCAACAACAACCGGCTGCTCATCGTCGACCCGCAGGGCAACATCGTCTGGCAGTTCCCCAAGCCCGGGGACCTCGCTCCTGGACAGAGCTTCCTCACACCCGACGACGCCTTCTTCACGCCGAACGGCAGGGACATCATCGTCACCCAGGAGGACAACTTCGTCATCTCCGAGATCTCGATCGCGACGAGCCGGATCGTCTGGCGCTACGGCCACCCCGGCGTCGCCGGATCGGCGCCGGGGTACCTCGACAACCCCGACGACGCCATGATGCTGCCCAACGGCGACATCGGCGTCGCCGACATCAAGAACTGCCGGCTGCTCGTGCTGCGCCCTCCGAGCGAGACGCCGCTCGAGGTGATCGGCCAGACCACCAACGCCTGCTACCACCAGCCCCCGACACGCTGGGGCAGCCCGAACGGCATGTTCCCGCTCACAAACGGCAACTGGGTGATCACCGAGATCAACGGTGACTGGGTGGACGGGTTCGACCTGGCCACGGGGAAGGTCCTGTGGTCGACGCACCCCCCGGGCGTGACATACCCTTCCGACACGAACCAGGTGTCGGGGACAACGTTCGTCACCGCCGCCTACACGGATCCCGGGCAGGTGGTGGAGTTCACCTCGTCGGGGCAGGTGGTGTGGCGCTACGCCCCGACGGGCGCACAGGCGCTCAACAGACCGTCGCTCGCCCTGCCCCTGCCCAACGGCGACTTCATCTTGAACGACGACTGGAACCACCGGGTGATCGTCGTCGACCCGAAGACCGACCAGGTCGTCTGGCAGTACGGGCACACCGGCGTCCCCGGGTCGGGTCCGGGGTATCTCTACAAGCCCGACGGCGTCGACCTGGTCCCACCGTTCTCCCTCACCGTCCTGCATCGCCATGCCATGCGCGGCCCATCGATCGCCAGCTCGGGTGGTGGTTAACTGGCGATCGGGCAACCGCCGGCGGGAGCTGCCGGCACGCCTGGAAGGAGGGCTCCCTCGTGGCCCAGCTTGCGCCGTCGGACATCCGCAACGTGGCTCTCGTGGGTCACCACGCGGCAGGCAAGACCACCTTGGTCGAAGCGCTGCTCCTCGCCTCCGGCGCGCTCAGCCGCCAGGGCGCGGTCGAGAAGGGCACGACGGTCTGCGACTTCGAGCCCGAGGAGATCTCCCGGCAGCTCTCCGTGTCGTTCGCCATCGCGCCGTGCACGGTCGACGGCGTCAAGGTGAACCTGCTCGACGCACCGGGCTACGCCGACTTCTCGACCGAGATGCGCGACGCCCTCAGCCTGTGCGACCTCGCGGTCATCGTCGTGAGCGCCACCGACGGCGTGCAGGCCCAGACCGAGGATGCGTGGCGGATGGCGTCGGCCCTCGGCCTGCCGCGGATCGTCGTCATCGACAAGCTGGACCGTGAGCGCGCCGACTTCGAGCGCACGCTCGCCGACGTCCGGTCGGTCTTCGGCGCAGGCATCGCACCGGTAGAGCTCCCCATCGGTGCGGAGGCCGGCTTCCGCGGCGTCATCGACCTGCTCGACGACCGCGCGACGCTCTACGACACCTCGGGGGCCCCGCCGCTGCGCGGCACCGAAGGACCCATCCCCGAGGACCTCGCGGTCACCGAGCACGCCATCCACGAGCAGCTCGTCGAGGGCATCGTCGTGGGCGACGACGACCTCACGGCCCGTTACCTCGAGGGCGAGCCGATCGCGCGAGACGAGCTCGAGGCGGCGCTCGCGTCAGGGGTCGCCGATGCCGCGGTGTTCCCCGTCCTGTGCTGCTCGGGGGCGACGGGGGTGGGCGTCGACCGCCTGGCCCGGCTCCTCGTGGAGCTGTGCCCCTCGCCTGACCGCGGCCGCGCGGCCTCGGTCGCAGCCGCAGGGACGACCACCGACGTGCACTGCGACCCCTCCGGCCCCCCGCTGCTCGTCGTGGCCAAGACGCTCTCGGACCAGCACGCCGGCCGGATCTCCTTGTGCAAGGTCCTCTCGGGCACGCTCACGCCCGACACCGTCCTCGCCAACCCGCGCACCCACACCGACGAGCGGCTCCACGTGCTCTCCACCTTGCGAGGGCACGAGACCACGCCCGTCGACCGTGCGGTGGCCGGAGACTTCGTGGCGATCCCCCGGCTCACCGCGACGCTGACCGGCGACACGCTCGCGCCGAAGGACAAGCCGGTCACGGTGCTGCACCCGCCGGTCGAGCCCAGCGCGCTGGCGGTCGCCGTCGCGCCGGCGTCGCGCGCCGACGAGGACAAGCTCATGTCGGCGATCCAGCGTCTGTGCGAGGAGGACCGCAGCCTCTCGGTCAGCCGGAACGACGAGGCGCACCAGACCGTGCTCGGTGTCACGGGCGAGGTCCATCTCTCGGTCACCCTCGAGCGCCTGTCGCGCAAGTTCGGCGTCACGGTCGAGCGCCAGGAGGTGGCGGTGCCCTATCGCGAGACGATCTCCAAGCCCGCCGCCGCCGAGGGGAAGCACAAGAAGCAGTCCGGGGGCCACGGCCAGTTCGGCGTCTGCCACCTGCGCGTCGAGCCACTGGCGCGCGGCGAGGGGTTCGTGTTCCACGACGAAGTGGTGGGCGGGGCGATCCCCCGCCAGTACATCCCCGCGGTGGAAAAGGGCGTCGTCGAGGCGATGTCGCGCGGGGGCGCCTTCGGCTACCCGGTCGTGGACGTCTCGGTCACCGTCGACGACGGCAAGTACCACTCCGTCGACTCCTCGGAGCTCAGCTTCAAGACCGCGGCGATGCTCGCCTTCCGCCAGGCCGTCTCCGACGCGGGGCCGGTCCTCTTGGAGCCCATCTCCAAGGTGTCGGTCATCGTCCCCGTGGAGCTCCAGGGGGACGTCCTGGGCGACCTCAACTCGCGGCGCGGCCGGATCGTCGGCACCGAGGTCACCGAGGACGGCCTCCAAGAGGTGACCGCGATGGTCCCTGCGGCCGAGCTCGCGCGCTACGCGGTCGACCTGCGCGCGATCACCGGTGGGCGGGGCCGGTTCCGTACCAGCCACGACCACTACGACCCCGTGCCCGAGCACTTGGTCGCCGGGCTCGCCAAGGCCGCGTCTGGCGACTAGCCCGGGCGAAGATCCCGACCCGGGCCCGCCGGCCAGGCGGAGTGCAGCTTCTCCCAGGCTCGCGCCAGCGACTCGGGGATCACCCGCACGCCCGCGACCGCGGTCATGAAGTTCGTGTCCCCCGCCCAGCGTGGCAGCACGTGGAAGTGGAGGTGGCGCGGGATGCCTGCGCCTGCGGCCCGCCCGAGGTTGGCACCGACGTTGGTCCCGTCCGGTGCGTACGCCGCCGTGATCGCCCGGGCCGCGGCGCGCGTCGTCAGCCACAGCTCCGCCGACTCGTCGTCGTCGAGCTCGTCGAGGTCGCCGACGTGGCGCAGCGGGAGCACGAGCACGTGGCCGCTCGCGTAGGGGTACGCGTTCAGCACGGCGAACGTGAGGTCCCCCCGCCACACGACGCCGTTGTCTGGCGACGGAGCTCCCGCGTCGGCCAGTCGGCAGAAGACGCAGTCGCCCCCGTCTCCGGCGCGCTCGGCCTCGGTGGCGATACGCACGTACTCCTGACGCCACCCCGCCCACAGCTGTTCGAGCGGCACGCCTGACCCCCTACCCGGCACCGGGCGCGGTCTGGCGTGCGGACACGTCGCGCTGCACCCTTTCGATCAGCTCGTCGAGCGCGACGCCGCGCTCCGGCCGGTCTCCCCCCCTGCGGTTCACGCCCACGGTGCCCGCCGCCACATCGTCGTCGCCCGCCACGAGCACGTAGGGCACCTTCTCGAGCTTCGCGCGGCGGATCCTGGTGCCGAGCGGCTCGCTCGCATCTTCGATGTCGGCGCGCAAGCCGGCGGCCGCGATGCGCGCCACCGCGTCGGTGGCGTAGCCGACGTGGTCGTCGCGCACCGGAAGCACGCGCACCTGCACCGGCGACAGCCACGTCGGGAGGTTCCCGGCGTAGTGCTCGAGCAGTACGCCGAAGAACCGCTCCACGCTGCCGAAGAGCGCGCGGTGGATCATGATCGGGCGATGCCGCGCGTTGTCCGCGCCGACGTACTCGAGACCGAAGCGCTGGGGGAGCTGGAAGTCGAGCTGGATCGTGGACATCTGCCAGTTGCGCCCGATGGCGTCGCGCGCCTGGACCGAGATCTTCGGCCCGTAGAACGCGCCGCCTCCTTCGTCCAGCGCGAGCTCGAGGCCGCGCTCCTCGGCGACGGCGCGCAGCACCTCGGTGGCGTCCGCCCACTCCTCGTCGCTGCCGACCGCCTTCTCCTCGGGCTTGGTCGACAGCTCGAGCCAGAAGTCGTCCAGCCCGTAGTCGCGCAGCAGGTCGAGGACGAAGGTGAGCAGCGAGGTCAGCTCGGCCGTCAGCTGCTCGCGCGTGCAGAAGATGTGGGCATCGTCCTGGGTCATGCCCCGCACGCGGGTGAGTCCGTGCACGACCCCGGACTTCTCGTAGCGGTAGACGGAGCCGAACTCGAAGAGCCGCATCGGGAGCTCGCGGTACGAGCGCTGCCGGCTGCGGTACACGAGCACGTGGAACGGGCAGTTCATCGGCTTCACGTAGTACGTCGACCCGTCGTCGAGCTCCATCGGCGGGTACATCGCGTCGGCGTACCAGTCGACGTGCCCGGACTCCAAGAACAGCTGCGCCTTGGTGATGTGCGGGGAGTACACGAAGTCGTAGCCCGCCTCGACGTGGCGCCTGCGCGAGTACTCCTCCATCTCGCGCCGCACGATGCCGCCCTTGGGATGGAAGACCGGCAGGCCCGACCCGATCTCGTCGGGGAACGAGAAGAGATCGAGCTCGTGGCCGATCCTGCGGTGGTCGCGCCGCTCGGCCTCTTCCAATCGGTGCAGGTGCGCCGCGAGGGCGGCTTCCGACTCCCACGCGGTGCCGTAGATCCGCTGGAGCTGCTGGCGCTTCTCGTCGCCGCGCCAGTACGCACCGGCGACACGGGTCAGGCGGAAGTGGCCGAGCCTCCCCGTCGAAGGGACGTGGGGGCCGCGGCACAGGTCGAGGAACGCCTCGCTGTTGCGGTACGTCGACACGGCCCGCGCACCCGCGCCGGCGCCGGACGCGGCGTCCACCTCGTCGGCGCCAGCCGAGACGGCCTGGATGATCTCCCGCTTGTAGGGCTGGTCCGCGAACAGCTCGAGGCCCTCTTCGATGGAGCACTCCTCGCGCACGAAGGGCTGGTCCTCGGCGATGATCTCGCGCATCGCTGCGTCGATCCGCACGAGATCCTCCTGGGTGAAGTGCGCGCCGCCGGGCAGCTCGAAGTCGTAGTAGAAGCCGTCGGTGATCACCGGGCCGATCGCATAGCGGGCGCCGGGCCACAGGCGCAGGACCGCCTGCGCCATGACGTGCGCGGTCGAGTGGCGCAGCACCTCGCGTCCGGGGTCGGTGTCCGGCGTGACGATCGAGACGGCCGAGCCGTCGCGCAGCGTCGACGACAGGTCCACCAGCTCCCCGTCGACCTGCGCCGCCACCGCGTCCCGGGCGAGCCGCGGCCCGATCTGCGCGGCCAGGTCCGCGGCCGTCGAGGCCGCCGGGAGCTCCCTGTGAGACCCGTCGGGCACACGGACCTTCAGCGCCGTCACCGCACCACCCCCAACAGTGCCGCACCCGCGCCGACCGCCTCGCCGGCCGCCGCCAGCCCGTCGAGGGCCGCGAGCGCGCCGGGGACGTCGAGGTCGTCGTCCAGCCGCTCGCGGACCGCCCCGAGACCCCCGTCGCCAGAGCTCCGCCCGCCTTCCGACGGCGCCGCGCGCCAGCGCTCGAGCCGGGTCCGCGCCACCAGCAGGTCGGCGTCGTCCCACTCCCAGTCGCCGCGGTAGTGGTGTGCGAGGAGCGCCAGGCGGATGACCGCAGGCTCCCACTCCTTCAGGAGATCCCCCACGAAGACGAGGTTCCCGAGCGACTTGGACATCTTGCGGCCGCCGAGCCCGACCAGGCCGACGTGCAGCCAGTGGCGCACGAACTGGCGTCCGGTGACGGACTCGGACTGGGCGGTCTCGCACTCGTGATGGGGGAAGACGAGGTCCCTGCCCCCGCCGTGAAGGTCGATCGTGGGCCCGAGCTCGCGCATGGCGAGCGCGGAGCACTCGATGTGCCATCCCGGACGCCCGGGTCCCCAGCGCGACTCCCAGGCCGGCTCGTCGGGGAGCGACGGCTGCCAGAGGACGAAATCGAGCGGGTGGCGCTTCGCGGGGTCGTCGGGGTTGCCGCCGTGCTGGGCGGCGAGTGCCAGCATGTCGTCCTCCGAGCAGTGGCTCACCTTCCCCCACCCGGGGAACGTCGTCACGTCGAAGTAGACCGCCCCGCCCGATCGGTACGCGTGGCCCGTGTCCAGCGCGGCGCCGACGAGCGAGAGGATGTCGGGGATCGCGGACGTCGCCCTCGGCTCGACGTCCGCGGACATAAGGCCGAGTGCCGACATGTCGGCGTCGAAGCGCGCCATCTCCTCGGCGGCCAGATCGAGGTAGTGCACCCCGAGCTCACGCGCCTTGCGCAGGATGTCGTCGTCGACGTCGGTGACGTTGCGGACGCAGCGGGTGGTGTGCCCCATGTCGTGCAGGCGCCGGCGAAGGACGTCGAAGGTGAGGTAGACGGCGGCGTGTCCCAGATGCGCCGAGTCGTACGGCGTGATCCCGCAGGTGTACATCGAGACGACCGGTCCGGGCTCGAACGGCACGACCGCCTGGCGGGCGGTGTCGAAGAGCCGCACGTCAGATTCCCGCGAGCTTGAGGGTGCTGTGCGCGTGATGGCGCATGTTCAAGGTGACGCAGACCGCGGTGAACGCCTCGATCGCCGCCGCCTGGTTCAGGCTCCCCGCATCGAGCGGCCGCAGCCCCTCGATGCGCTCGACGAGCGACATCGTCTCGGCGGTCGCTTCGGGGTCGTCGGCGCACACGAGGACGTCGGCGATGAGGCCCGAGTCGAGATCGCCCATGTCCCGGGCAGGGAGATGATGGAAGGCGGCGGCGACGCGCGTGCGGGGCAGGGCCGCTTGGACCGCCGCCGCGACGGACCCTCGCGGCGGGATCAGCGCGAGCATCTCGCGCCCCTCTCGTACGAGCGCGTTCGCCATCGAGACGAGGACCTTGCCCGCGAGCGGGCCGGCGAGGCCCGACGCGGCCTGCACCGCGCCGTCCCACGGCGTGGCGAGCACGACGATCCGCGCGGCGGCGGCCTCCTCGTTCGCCACCCCGTGCAGCCCCCCGGCGATCCGCGCCGACCAGGTGCCGGTGAGCTCGCCGACCGCGCCCGCCGCGCGCGCGGTGTCGCGCGACCCGATCGCGACCGACATGCCCGCGGCAGCCAGGCGAAGCGCCAGTCCGCGTCCTGCTGGCCCCGTTCCTCCGATGATCCCGACGTCCACGCGTCCACCTTCTCACATGTCGATCGTCGCCCTGCAGCGATAGCCTGCCTCGCCGTGGGCATCCTCGAGGGTAAACGGATCCTGGTCACCGGCGTGCTGACCGACGACTCGCTGGCGTTCGCTGCCGCGCACTGCGCGCTCACCGAGGGTGCCGACGTGGTGCTGTCGGGCTTCGGGCGCGGGCTCTCGCTGACCCGGCGCACGGCGCGAAAGCTCCCCGCCGAGCCCGACATCGTCGAGATCGACGTCACGAGCGCCGAGCAGCTCGCCGCCGCCGCCGCCGAGCTGTCGCTGCGCTGGGGGCGCCTCGACGGGATGCTCCACGCGATCGGCTACGCACCACCGTCGTGCCTCGGCTCGGGGATGTTCGCCTCGGAGTGGGACGACGTCGCGGTCGCGCTCCACGTCTCCGCGTACTCGCTGAAAGCGCTCGTCGGGGCGTTCCTGCCGCTGCTCGAGGCGTCCGGGGCCGACGGCGGCGCCTCGGTGGTCGCGCTGGACTTCGACGCGACCGTCGCATGGCCGCAGTACGACTGGATGGGTGTCGCCAAGGCGGCGCTCGAGTCGCTCACCCGGTACCTCGCCAAGGAACTGGGCCCGAAGGGCATCCGGGTCAACCTCGTCGCGGCGGGTCCCGTGCGGTCGATGGCCGCGCGGTCGATCCCGGGGTTCGACGCGTTCGAGGACACCTGGGGCGCCCGTGCGCCGCTCGGGTGGGACGTCCACGACGCGACGCCCGTCGGCAAGGCGTGCGCTGCGCTGCTCTCCGACTGGCTCTCGATGACCACGGGGGAGATGCTCCACGTCGACGGGGGCGTGCACGCGGTGGGCGCCTAGTCCGCCGCGGCTGCGAGGAGGACGTCGATGGTGAATCCCAGGTCGTAGCGTTCGCCACCGACCGGCATCGTGGCGTCGTCCACGTGCAGTCCGTCCCGCTCGTGCGCGCGCTCGAGATCCGACCACCGGGCGATCGGACGGTGCGGACGCACCGGAATCTCCGCCCCTCCCGGGCCGGCGACGCGCACCGTGCAGTGCCGGTCCATCGTGAGCACGTAGCCGCCTTCGTGCACGAGGCGATGATGGCTCCGGCAGAGCGCCACCAGATTTGTGAGGCGCGTCTTCCCGCCCTTCGAGACGTACGTGACGTGGTGGACATCGACGTAGCGGTGCCTCTGGCAGCCCGGCCAGCGGCACCCCTGGTCCCGGGTGAGCACGGCGCGGCGCAACGAGGGTGGCGTCTGACGCGTCCTACCCTCCGGGACCACGGTGCCGTCGGGTCGGTACCGCAGCACCGACACCCGTGCGTCGCAGACGAGCCGCTGCACCGTGTGCGCGGAGACGACGCCCACCCCTTCCACCCGGGCGCAGCCTTGTGCCGCCGGATCGGCGAGAACCTGCTCGTCCACGTGGACCACGACGGACGCGTGCGGACCGTAGGAGGTCGCCGCGTGCGTGCCTTCCGCACGCGCCGCCTCGCACAGCGCCACCAGCGCGTCCGCTTGACTGGCGGCGAACGGCTCGTCGGGTTGTTCGAGCGCCTCGCGTGCCGCCTCGATCGCTGCGAGGACGGCGGCGCCGTCCTCGGGGGACAGCCGAGCCTGGATGACGACCATCCCGTCGTCGTCGCGATAGCTGGAAAGGTGACGGCGACGGTGACGCTCCAGTGCCGTCGTCCCCTCGTCGGGAGACGCGCGGCGAAACGCCCGCACGATCGTCTCGAGCTGCGCGGCGGTCGCATCGTTTGCCATCTCCACCAGGGTCTCCTCGAACACGGGCGTCGCGATCCGGGTGATCGCCCGTACCTTGGAGTAGGACAGCCGGCCCGTGGCGAAGGCCTGCGTCACGCGGGGAAGCTGACCGAGGGCGCGACCCACGCGCACGTGCTCTCTCGCCACGCTGGGACTCACCCCGCAACGCCACGACAGCCAGTGCGCGCACGATTGCGCGCCCTGCGTCGCCCAGAACCCGCGCCGGTCCACTTCGGCAACCATCAGGCAGAAGCGGCACTCCGCCGCGGCGATGTGCGCCGCATGGGTCGCCAGCTCCCTCTCGAGGGCGTCGTCCGACAGGGCGCCCAGGGCGCCCGCTGACGGCCACGTTTCCGCGGAAACGTGGCCGACGGCATTCGAGGAGTCGTACGGATCGCACATGTGTCCGACGGTACGACACGGGTGTGACACTCCCCTCTCCGGCCGAGGCGCGCCGGGCGGAGGTGGTCGAAACACACGGGTTACTGTGGGCCCATGGGAGATGTCGAGCCGGTCGTTCGTGTCGCTGCGGTCCAGGCGGCGTCCGTCTTCTTGGACCGGGAGGCGTCCACGGCGAAGGCCTGCGAGCTGATCCGGCGTGCCGGCGGTGCCGGCGCCCAGCTGGTCGCCTTCCCGGAGGGGTTCATCCCCGCGCACCCGCTCTGGTTCCACTTCCACGCCGCGACCAGCAAGGTGGCGAACGACCTCAGCGTCGAGCTGTTCCAGAACGCGGTCGAGATCCCCGGACCCCAGGTGTCCCTGCTCCAGCAGGCCGCGCGCGACGCCGGCGCCTACGTCGCCATCGGGATGTGCGAGAAGCGCCCCGGCACGTTCGGGACGCTTTACAACACCCTGCTGTTCCTCGGCCCCGACGGCCAGGTGCTGAGCCGGCACCAGAAGCTCGTCCCGACGGTCGGCGAGCGTCTCGTCCACACCCCCGGCGAGCCGAGGGGCCTGGTGCCGGTGCCGACGAGCTTCGGCGCCGTGAGCGGGCTGATCTGCGGCGAGAACTCCAATCCCCTGGCCATCAGCGCGCTCACGATGCAGTACACGCGCGTCCACGTGATGAGCTGGCCCAGCCACTTCCCGACCTCGGGCACCACCCTGCGGCGGCGCGTGCTGATCGATTCCCAAGCGTTCGCCCAGATGACGAAGGCCTACGTGGTGAGCGCCTGCGGGACGGTCGACGACCACGCGATCGCGCGCCTCCAGGTGAGTGGGGAGCACGAGGCGCAGCTGCGCAGCGAGGACTTCTGCGGCGGCTCCACCATCGTGGCACCCGACAGCTCGGTCGTCGCGGGGCCCCTCGGGCCCGAAGAGGACATCTTGTACGCAGACCTCGACCTCGAGGCAGGCGTGCGCATGAAGCTCCGCCACGACTTCGCCGGGCACTACAACCGGCCCGACGTGTTCCAGCTGAGCGTGCACCTCGGGGCGACCCACCTCCTCGACGTCTCTCCGTCGCCGCTCCTCGGCCCGCAGGCGGGCGACGGGCAGGCCGTCGGAGCGCTCGGGGAACCCGAGGACCCGGCGCATCTCGGGACGACGCGTGGCGGCACTCCCGGGGAGCTCCTCCCATGACGGCGCCGTCCGCACGGACGCTGTGCCGGCTGCCACTCGGTGGCGCGGGGGTCGGCGACGCGGACCTCGGCGACCAGCTGCGCTCCGTCGTCGGCGCGGCGCGGCGAGCCCGGGGTGAGTCGCTCCTCTTGTGGCACGACTTCGACGCCGCCCCTGTCGACCTGCTCATCACGCTCTTGGAGTTCGGCTACCGATGCTGGGCGCGTCCCGGTGCGCACAGCGTGCGCCTCTACGTCGACCCGGACGGATCGGTGCCCCGTGACGGCTGGCGGGACAAGACCGGGTCGTCCACCCATTCGCTGGCGTCCACCGATGACGGCCGTGTCTACGCGGTCACGACTGCGGACCGCGTGGCGGTCCTCGACGCGTCCACCCGCTCGGTGCTCGACCACGTGCGCGTCGGATCCACCCCCGAGCACGTGGTGGTCTCCCCCGACGGCCGGTGGCTCTACTCGGCGAACTGCGCGTCGGACGACGTGACGGTCGTGGACCTCGGCGACCATCTGCGGACGGCGGCCGCCAGGGTCGGACGGGGTCCGATCCTTCCGTGCGCGGCGCCCGATGGCGACCGGGCCTGGGTGCCGAGCCGGGCCGACTGCTCCGTCAGCGTGGTGCGCCCCGACGGGTCGACCGCCGCCACGATCGGAGTGGGCCTCAATCCCCACGACATCGAGCTGTCGCCCGACGGCCGCTGGGCGTACCAGCCGAACCAGGGGGACGGGACGGTCACGGTGATCGACGCCCGCTCCCTACAGGTGGAGGCGACCGTGGCCGTCGGCACCGGACCGTGCCACGTCACCTTCACGCCCGATGGCGCGTACGCGTGCGTCGCCAACACCCTGTCCGACGAGGTGAGCGTGGTCCGGGTGGACGACCACACGGTGGTCCGCACGCTCCCGGCCGGGCAGGGGACGCACGTCCCGCTCGTCACGCCCGACGGGCGGTGGCTGGTGGCGGCGGACTTCGTCTCCGACGACATCTTCGTCTGGGATGCCACCACGTTCGAGCCGACCGGCGTCGTGCCCGTCGGCCGCTACCCGCACGGGCTCGCGCTGGCCCCCGACGGCCACACGCTGGTGGTGTCCCACACGGGCAGCTCGGAGGTGTCCGTCGTGGACGTCCTGGGGCCACGCCTGGTGGCGGAGGTAGAGGTGTCCGGCGCCCCGGGGCACGTCGCCTTCGATCCCGACGGGCAGTGCGCCTTCGTCGCGTGCGAGCGCTCCGAGGCCGTCGCGGTGATCGACCTCGAGCGCTGCCAGCTGGTCGAGCTCGTGGACGTGGCGGGCGACAGCCCGCAGCGATAGCGCTACCCGATCGCGGTCAGGTCGCGCAGCGCGGCGCGCACCGCATCGGCGAGCGCCTCGCCCGAGAGATCGGCGGCCGGGACGCGGCGGGCGCCCATCGCGCGTGCGAGCGGGGCCGCCAGACCGAGCCGTGCGGTGCCCGAACCCGGCTCGCAGTCGACGACGAGCGACGCGATGCCCGACGCCTTCACCTCGGCGGCGGCGGCGAGCGACGCGGCGACGGGGTCGTCGGGAGGTTCCGCCCACGTGGCGCGCCCGTCGGAGACCACCACGAGCAGCGGGCGGTCCGTGACGTGGCGGCGGGAGGAGGCGAGGGCGAGCCCCGCCCGGATCCCCGCCGCGAGCGGCGTCCGGCCACCGGTGGGCATGGATGCGAGGCGCGCTCTCGCGATCTCGGTGCTGCCGGTCGGCCGGAGCACGACGTCTGCGGCCGCACCCCGGAACGTGACGAGCGCCACGCGGTCGCGGCGCTGGTAGGCGTCGACCAACAGGGCGAGGACGGCCGCGCGCGCCGCGTCGAGACGCCGCCGGACGCCCATGGAGCCCGACGCGTCGACCGCCATCACCACGAGCGAGGACGGCGTGCGGTGCCGCACCGCCTCACGCAGGTCACCGGTCTCCACGCGCACGGGGCCCGGCGCCCTCGGCCGTCCCGCCGCCGCCAGAAGGGTTCCCGGCGCGTGGAGCACGCCGGGTTCTGACGTGGGCACCCTGGTCCCGACCAGGCGTCCCTGCGCAGCTTCGACGCCCCTCCCGCCGCGCCGGCGCCCTGCCGTCCCCGTGACGGGCGGTGCATCGGGCGGTCCGTCGGACGGTCCGTCGGGCGGTACATCGGACGGAGCATCCGCGCGTGACCCTGGGCCATCGGGGGACGGTGTGCCCGTCGAAGCGGGCGCAGGAGAAGCACCAGAGGGCGCAGGAGGAGGAGGCGCTTCGAACGGCTCCCACGGGGAGCGTCGCCGGTGTCCGAGGGCGAGCGGCGCCACCGCCAGGACGTCGTCCATGGTGGCCTCGGGGCGCCCCTCCCATCCGGCGAGTGCCGCCGCGGCCCGGCAGACGACCAGGTCCGAGCGGAGCCCCTCTGCCCCCGCCTCGACGCACAGGGCCGCCACCTGCTCGACGAGTCCGTCCCCCAGTGCCGCCGGACGGGCCGCCGCCAGACGGTCCGCCAGCGCCCGATCGCGCCCCTCCCACTCGGCGAACACGCCGTCCGGGTCCGCATCGAAGGCGAGCCTGCGGCGCACCGCCTCTGCACGCTCGGCCGGGCGCGGCGGTGCACCGACGGCGACCGACAGCCCGAAACGATCCAAGAGCTGCGGCCGGAGCTCTCCCTCCTCGGGGTTCATCGACCCCACGAGCACGAAACGCGCGGGACGCGTCTCGGACACCCCGTCACGCTCGGTGCGCACCACGCCGGTCGCCGCCGCGTCCAGGAGCAGGTCGACGAGGTGGTCGGCCAGCAGGTTCACCTCGTCCACGTAGAGCACACCGCCGTCCGCCGCCTCCAAGAGCCCCGGGCGGTAGCGGTACTCCCCCGTCCCGAGCGCCGCGCGCACGTCGAAGGAGCCGACGACTCGGTCCTCGGTGGCTCCGAGCGGGAGCTCGACGAACGGCGCGCCGCCGAGGAGCGAGGCGAGCCCGCGGGCGGCGGTCGTCTTGGCGCTGCCTTTTTCCCCACGGAGCAGCACCCCGCCGATGCGGTGGTCGAGCGCGGCGAGCACGAGCGCGAGCTGCAGGTCCTCCAACCCGACGAGCGCGCTGAAGGGGAACGGGCGGGACATCAGCGGTCCTCCTCCCAGCCTTCCGCCTCGAGCACCGCGGAGCGCAGCGTCGAGAGCGCGCCCTCGCTCGCGTCCCACAGCCCGCGCGCCGCCGCTTCGAGGAGGCGCTCCGCGATGGCGCGCAGTGCCCAGGGGTTCGACGCGCCGAAGAACGCACGCCGCTCGGGGTCGCCGACGTACGCCTCGGTGACGCGCTCGTACATCCAGTCCTCCACGACGCCCGCCGTCGCGTCGTACCCGAAGAGGTAGTCGACGGTCGCGGCCATCTCGAACGCCCCTTTGTAGCCGTGGCGGGCCATCGCGTCGAGCCACTTCGGGTTGAGCACGCGCGTGCGGACGACGCGTGCCGCCTCCTCGGCGAGCGATCGCACCCTGGGCCGGGACGGGTCGGCGGTGTCGCCCATCCACGCCTTGGGCTGGCGCCCGGTCAGCGCGCGGATCGCCGCGACCATCCCGCCGTGGTCCTGGAGGTAGTCGTCGGAATCGAAGATGTCGTGCTCGCGGTTGTCCTGGTTCTTGACCGCCACGTCGATGCCCGAGAGCCGCCGGCGCATCGCGTCGGGCGCGGGCCGTCCTTCGCCGCCGCGCCCGTAGGCCCAGCCGCCCCAGGCGAGGTACACGGCGGCGAGGTCGTCGTCGGTGTGCCACGCCCCCGATTCGAGGAGCGCGAGGATGCCCGACCCGTAGGCGCCCGGCTTCGGGCCGAAGACGCGGGGGTCGCCGAGGCCGGCGGCCGCCACCGGGTTGTCGTGCGCGGGCTCGTCGTCCGCCGTCGCAGCCAACCGCACGGCGTCGTCGACGAGGTCGAGCACGTGGGGGAACGCGTCCCGGAAGAACCCCGACACGCGCAACGTCACGTCGACGCGGGGGCGACCGAGCTCGGCGAGCGACATGCGCTCGACCCCGGTCACCCGCCCGCTCTCCGCCGCCCACACCGGGCGCACGCCCAAGAGCGCGAGCGCCTGCGCGATGTCGTCCCCCCCGGTGCGCATCGCGCTCGTCCCCCACACCACGAGCCCGACCGACGCCGGGGGGCGCCCCTCCTCGGCGACGTGGCGCGCCACGAGGCCGTCGGCGAGCGCGCACCCGACGTCCCACGCCAGGCGCGTCGGAATGGCCTTGGGGTCGACGGAGTAGAAGTTCCTCCCGGTCGGCAGCACGTGCGCCATGCCCCGGGTCGGCGCACCGCTCGGCCCGGAGGGGACGGCGCGGCCGTCGAGGGCGTCGAGCACGGCGGCGATCTCCCCCGTCGTGGCGCGAAGGCGCGGCACGAGGCGCTCGCACACCCAGCCGAGCGTGCCGGCGAGCGCGCCGGACACGCCGGCGGGCACGGTCCACCCCGCGGCCTGACAGCGTCCGAGCAGGTCCGTGCACGCGGCCGCGAGGCGGTCGCGCGCCACACGTGTGGGCGCGTCCGGGTCGACGCCGAGCGACTCGGCCACGAGCGCGCGGAGCGCCGGCCGCCCACCCTGGGGGAGACGCGTGATCGCGGCGACCATGTCGATCTCGGCAGCTCCGCACGGGGGCGACCCGAGCACGTGGAGCCCGCCGCGGATCTGCGCGTCCTTGAGCTCGCACAGGTAGCCGTCGACCTCGACCAAGAGGTCGTCGAAGGCGTCGTCGTCGAACGCCGGCGCCTCGATCCCGAGGTCGCGGTGGATCTCGGCCTCGACGAGCAGCTCCCACACCTGACGCCTGATCGCCGGGAGCTTCGTGGGGTCGAGCGACGCGACCTGCGCGTGGTGGTCCATGAGCGACTCGAGCGTGGCGAGATCGTCGTAGGAGTCGGCCCGCGTCATCGGCGGCACCAGGTGGTCGACGATGACCGCGTGCGCGCGGCGCTTGGCCTGCGTGCCCTCGCCGGGGTCGTTCACGACGAAGGGGTACACCAGGGGGACGCTCCCGAGCGCCGCGTCCGAGAAGCACGACGCCGACAGCCCGGTGCTCTTGCCCGGGAGCCACTCGAGCGTGCCGTGCTTGCCGACGTGGACGATCGCGTCGACGCCGGCGACGGTGTCGAGCCAGCGGTAGAAGGCGAGGTAGTGGTGCGTCGGCGGGAGGTCGGGCGAGTGGTACACGGCGACCGGGTTCTCGCCGAAGCCGCGTGCCGGCTGGATCGCGACGAGCACGCCGCCGAGCGAGATCCCCGAGAACGACAGCCGGTCCGGGGGCGCGCCCCACGCGTGGAGCACCTTGTCGCGCGCGTCGGCGGGCAACGTCGAGAACCACTGGAGGTAGGCGTCACGCGCCATGGTGCCGACGGCGCGCGCCGGGTCTGTCAGCGCGTCGGCGAGCTCTGCCATCAAGGCGTCGCCATCCTCGGGGATGCGCTCCACCCGGTAGCCGCGGGCACGCATGGCGCAGAGGAGGTCGACCACCGAGGCGGGGGTGTCCAACCCGACCGCGTTGCCGAGCCGGCTCCGCTTGGTCGGGTACGCCGAGAGCACGACCGCGATGCGCCGGTCGGCGGGCACGCTGAGGCGCAGGCGCCCGAGGCGGACCGCGAGCTCGGCCACCCGGTCGACCCGGTCGGGCAGCGTGCGGTAGGCGGTGACGGGCACACCCAGCTCGTCGTCGACCTCCTCTTTGAAGCTGAACGGCACCGAGACGATGCGCCCGTCGAACTCGGGGATCGCGACCGCCATCGCCACGTCGACGGGCGACAGGCCGCGCACGGAGGCCGCCCACTGCGCGGAGGGTCCCGTGGCGCACACCGCCTGGACGACCGGCACGCCGAGGGCGGCGAGCGCGCCGCCGTCCCACACCCCCTCCTCGGCGTCCGCACCGCCCGCACCGTCCGCACCGCCCGCACCGCCCGCGGCGAGGACCGTCGTGAGGACCACGTCGACGCCGCGGCTCGCCAGGAGCGCGACGACCTCGGGCCGCTCCGCGCGGAGCGAGTAGCACCACAGCGCGATCGGGTCCGCGCCCTTGGCGTCGAGCGCATCGGTGAGGTCGGTCACGAATTGCGTGTTCCCCGACACGAGGTGCGCGCGGTAGAAGACGACGGCGACGAGCGGGCGGGAGGGACGGCGGGGAACCTCGGAGAAGATGCCGTGGTCGTGGACGACCTCGGGGGGCTCGAAGCCGAAGCCCTCCATGAGCACCGTGTCGGCGACGAAACGCAAGAGCTGGGCGACGTTGGTCGGGCCGCCCTGGGAGAGGTACCCCGCGGCGTGGACGATCGTGGCGCTGGGCACGCTCGACGCCGCGGTCAGCTCGGCGTCGGGGACCGCCTCGCCCCCGAAGGCGAGCAGCGGAATGTTCCGCTCCGCGCAGCGCGCGGCCAGGTCGCCAAACGGCGCCTCCCACGCGGAGCGGCCCCCGAGCAGCCGGATGATGACGACCCTGACGGCGTCGAGGTCGGGGGGGCCGTCGAGGCGGTGCGGGTTGGCCGCGCGGACCGCGGGGAAGCCCTCGGGAAGCGCTTCTATGACGGTGCGGAGCGCGAGCAGCTCGGTGTCCGCGTTCGAAAGGAAGAGGATCACCGCGCCTCCCCTGCGATCGCGAGCAGGCGCTCCATGTCGAGGTGCTGCTCGCACGCGTCGGCCAGGCGGTCGATCTGGCGCTCGCGCAACGCGGCGAACGAGACGCCCGCCGAGCGCCAGGACTTCGCGCGACGGGCGGCCACCTCCGAGAGGAACGCGTGGCGCAGCTCGTCCGCTTCGAAGAGCCCGTGCAGCGCAGAGCCGTAGATGCCGCGGGCGCGGTCGGCGATCCCCTCGGCACCGTCGTCGAGTTCGAACCACGCCGCACCGGCGTCGAGGCGCTCGTGGCGGCCGTGGTGGATCTCGTAGCCCACGACCGGATCCCCCCGAGAGACCTCGCGCCCGCGCCTGCACGCGGTGGTCTTCTCGCGCTCGAAGCGCGTGCGGACCCCGAGGAGGCCGAGCCCCTCGGTCGACGGCACCCGCGACTCGACCGCGAGCGCATCGTCGATCCGCGTGCCGAGCATCTGGAAGCCGCCGCAGATCCCGACCACCGTGGTGCCGCGCCCGAGGCACCGCTCGATCGCGTCGCCGAGGCCCTGGGCGCGCAGCCAGACGAGGTCCGCGACCGTGGACTTGCTCCCGGGCACGACGACGAGGTCGGGGTCGCCGAGCGCCCCGGCGTGCTCGACGAGCCGCACGGCGACCCCGGGCTCCGCGGCGAGGGGATCCACGTCGGTGAAGTTGGAGATGCGTGGCAGGCGCAGGACCGCGACGTCGAGGACGCAGGGCGGGGGGGCGGGAGGCGGGGGGGCCCACCCCAGTCCGAGCGAGTCCTCGGCGTCGAGCCAGAGGCCCGGGAGGTAGGGGATCACCCCGAGCGTCGGGATGCCGCACCGGGCCTGGAGCACGTCGGTGGCGTCGCCGAGGAGCGCGGGATCCCCGCGCAGCTTGTTGACGACGAAGCCGCGCACCGCGCGGCGGCGGTCCTCGGGGAGCAGCGCGACGGTGCCGTAGAGGTGGGCGAACACCCCGCCGCGATCGATGTCGCCGACGAGGATCGCGGGGACGCCGGCCCGGACGGCCAGTCCGAGGTTCACGAGGTCGCCGTCGAAGAGGTTCACCTCCGCCGGGCTCCCCGCCCCCTCGCACACCACGACGTCGAAGCGCTGCCGGAGGTCCGCCAGGGCACCGAGGACCGTGGCCGCGAGCTGCGGCTTGGCGCGCTGGTAGGAGACCGCGTCGAGCTCCTTCCACGGCCGGCCGAGCACGACCACCTGGCTGCACCGTTCCCCGGTCGGCTTCAGGAGGACGGGGTTCATGGCCGCTTCGGGCGCCACGCCCGCCGCCTGCGCCTGGGTGCCCTGCGCCCGGCCGATCTCCGCGCCGTCGGGCGTCACGACCGAGTTCAGCGCCATGTTCTGGCCCTTGAAGGGCGCGACCGCGAGCCCCCGGCGCGCGAGCGCCCGGCAGATGCCCGTCACGAGCCGGCTCTTGCCGACGTCCGACGCCGTGCCGCAGACCATCAGGGCGGCACCGCTCATGCGAGCGCCCGGTCGAGCCGCTGCAGCCCGTCGCCGTCGGGCACGACGATCCGCACGGCGTCGGGTAGCCCGAAGGACGTGCAGTCCCGTACGACGACACCGAGCGGCGCGAGGCGCGCTTTCAGGTCCGCCGCGCCGTCGACGAGCACGAAGTTGGCATCCGAGGGCCGGGGCGACAGTCCGTGGCGGCGCAGCAGATCGCAGAGCTCGCGCCGGTGCCGCGCGATCGCGGCGCACCACGACCCGAGGTCCGCGGACTCGAGCAGGTCTGGCACCACCACGAGCGCGGGGGTCCCGACGGACCAGCGCGCCTGGGCGGCGCCGAGGCGCGCCGCGAGCCCCGCGCACCCGAGCGACGCACCGTCGTCCTCGGGGACGACCGCGTAGCCGAGACGGAGCCCGGGACAGCCGAAGACCTTGGTCAACGAGCCCACCACGACCGCCGGCGCCGCGCGCGGCTCGGGTCCGGGGGCACACGTCCATCGTCCGGTGGCGAGCGGGTAGAACGCCTCGTCCCAGACCGCCGCCGACGCGCTCGGCGGTGCGAGGAGCCCCGTCGGGTTGTGCGGGTCGGAGCGGAACCGCGGGGCGCCGCGCACGAGCGCCGACAGGTGGCGCGCGTAGAGGGAGAAGTCCGGATCGTCCACCCATCCCTCGCCGATCACCCCCGCGACGAGCGCGATCGCCTCGGCGCCGCCGTTGGTGACCAGCACCCGCCACGGCGCGACACCGAGCGCGCACGCCAGGGCGTCGCGCGCCCTCGCCCGGTCGCCGTCGTCGGGGTAGCGGCGCAACGCGCCGGACCGGATGGCGCGCTCGACGAGCGGGGCCGGGTCGGGGGCGAACGGGTTGAGCGTCACGGAGAGGTCGAGGATCGACGATGGGTCGATCCCGAGCGCACGCGCGACCAGGCGGGCGTCGTCCCCGTGGGCGCTCACGTGGACCTCCCGATCCCGAGGGCGCCCAGTGCGCCGAGGAGCGCAACGAGCAGCCCGATCACCCGGGCGCCGAGTGAGATCGCCGCACGCACGTCCGCGGGTTCGGGCGTCCTGCCAATTCCGAGCGCCGGGCGCACCTCGACACGCTCGCCGTAGCGGTTCTCGCCACCGAGCCGCAGCCCGAGCGCGGCGGCGAACGCGGCCTCGGCGACGCCCGCGTTCGGCGACGGATGCTGCGGGGCGTCGCGCCGCA
>JAJYPY010000029.1 GCA_021794995.1 Actinomycetes bacterium
GCGGCGCGCACGTCGTCGTCGCGGGATCGGACCGCCGTTCCTCGAGACGCCGCCCCGGAAGGGGCGCCGGCCACATGGGCGGACGCGTCCGCGATCGGCCCGTGGAGGCGGCGCCGCAGCGCTTCGGCGACCGGCGTCGCCGCGCCGTCGACGGACACAGGACGGGGCCTGCGGTCGTCCGGCCACCGGACCGCGCTCGGATGGCGGTCGGGGGTCACCCCCCGGTCGACACGCCGGACGTCTCCGAGTGGCTCCCCTCCGCCACGCGGACGGTCCCGTGTGCGAGGCGGCCCGAACATCGATGTCCGTGCTGGCAACTCCTGTTCCTCTCGTACACCGTGGCTCACGTCGCCGACCCCGGGCGAGCGCTACCGGCGAGGGGCCTACCCATGACGGGGCGCTCCCCGGGTCGCAGCGGATCGCCGGCATCCCGAGCAGCGGCGCTGGAGAGATACCCCGAGAGTGGGGACGGCACCCGTGCTCGACGACGCCAGTCCCGCCGGATTCCGGGCGCGGACGCGCTGGTCACCGTGGTCCACACATCGACGGTACGCCCGGCGGGTGACGGCAACATGAACCAATCGTCGCGAAACCCTAAGAACTGCCTTACGCCCGTCGCTGGGCGGGCACCCGACCACCGTCGGGAGCCGGCGGCTCGGTCCGCGCGTGCTGCACGTCATCTGCGACGTCGGCGTCCTCGCCCGGCGCATCGACCCGGCGCCAGGACACCTCCATCCGCGCGCCGCCGAGTGGGGCATCGTCGACCAGCCACGTGCCGCCGGTGATCCGCACCACCGAGTCCGCGATCGCGAGGCCCAGGCCCGACCCGCCCCCCTCCGCCGCGACGCGGTGGAAGCGGTCGAACACGGCGGTCCGCTGAGCCGGGGGGATCCCCGGACCACTGTCGTCGACTCGCAGCACCACCCGTGACGCGGTGGACTCGACCACGACCGAGACGGTGCCGTCAGGGCCGGCGTAGTTGCATGCGTTGTCGATGAGCACGCCGGCCAGGCGGTCGACGAGCTCGGCCGGCGCCTGCACCATTCCCGCACCGTGACCCTCGGCCATGAAGCCGAGCGCGACGGCGTTGCGCGCGGCGATGGCCTGGAACCGGTCGACGCACGAGGCGACCACGGACTCGACGTCGGCCCGCTCCGCTCGATCGTGGTCGGGCGAGCCGCTGTCCGCACGCGCGAGCCACAGCAGGTCGTCGACGATGCGACGGAGCCGGCGACTCTCTGCCGCAATGCGCCGGAGCACCGTCTCGTACTCCGCAGGTTGGCGGCGTCGACGCAAGGCGAGGTCGACCTCCGCCTCGACGACGCTGAGCGGCGTGCGCAGCTCGTGCGACGCGTCCGCCGTGAACTCGGCCTGGCGTCTGCGGATGAGATCGATCGGGGCGGATGCGCGGAGCCCGACCAGGAGGGCGCCGACGAACGCCGCGGCGGCAAGCAGGACGCCGAACAACACTTCGGGGAACACCAGGGCGGACAGCGCGCGCCCCACGTTGGCGATGCTCTGCCCGGCGACGAGCCACCACGACCCGCGACGGACCGCGCCGAAACGGAACGACGTTGCTCCGACGAGCGCGGTCAGCGGAGCCGACCCGACGGCGTGCACGACGGCGGATGGAAGGGGCGGTGCGCCCAGCGTGAGCGCCTGGACGCTGCGGGACCGCCCTCCTGCCCCCGCACCGACGCGCCACAGGAACATGGGAGCGTCGTCGACGTCCTCGCTGCGGGACGCGGCCCGGGCCGCACTGCCCGCGCTCGCGTGCTCGCCAAGTCGTTCGTCGTAGGCAAGCGCAGCGTGGATCCGCGCGTCGGCGTCGGCGGTGAGCCGCTGCGCGACGAAGAGGCTCACCCCCCACGCGCACAGTCCGTAGCACGCCATGACCACCAGCGCGGCGACGATCGCCACGCGTGCCGCGTGCATCGCGCGACCGTGCGGGATCCTCATGACTGGACGACCCGGTAGCCGCTCCCGCGCACCGTATGGATCTTGGCGGAGCTCCCGGCGATCTTGGCGCGCAGGCGCCCGATGTGCACGTCGATGGTGTTGGAACCGATGGCGTCCGCTTCGTCGTCCCACACCTGCACCGCGATGGAGCGACGGGTGACCACCGACGGCGAGCGCCGCATGAGCAGCTCCATGATCGCCAGTTCCGTCGTGGTCAGCATGATGGGCGCGGTGCCGACGCGCAGCTCCCTCGTGGCAGGGTCGAAGCAGATGTCGCCGACCACGATCTGGGGATCGACGGTCAACGCCGGACGGCGTTGGAGGGCGAGCAGCCTCGCAAGCAGCTCGTCGAAGTGGAACGGCTTCACGAGGTAGTCGTCGGCACCCGCGTGCAGCCCGGCCACCCGGTCCACCGGCGCGTCTCGAGCCGTGAGCATCAAGATCGGCGTCCTGATGCCCATCCTGCGGATCTCCTCGACGACCTCGATCCCGCTCTTGAGCGGCATCCGCCAGTCCAAGATCGCAACTTCGTGCTCGTACGCCCGCAGCCACCTGACCGCCGCGTCACCGTCCGCCACGGCATCGACCACGTAGCCGTTCTCCTGCAGACCGCGCTCGAGCACTGTGCGGAGCCCGGCATCGTCCTCCGCGACGAGCACTCTCATCGCTTGGTCACGCGACCACCATACGCAGGGACAATGACGGGCGTGTGACGCCCGGCGGCAGCACCGGGCCCCGGGCCGCGGCGCTCCAAGAACCCTGTCTCGGGCTCGGGCGGCCCGTGCGAGCGATCAGCGCGCGTCCGGAGCCGTCGCCTTGAGGAACCCCAGCGCGTCGGCTGCCGCACGGCGACGGATCGCGAACAGCGCGCGCTGGGCGCCCATGTCGCCGTTCCACGCGGCGATGCACAGGCTCGGGGCGACGTTCGCCAGTGCCAGCAGCGCCCCAGCGGCCCCGCAGCCGCCGGCAAGGGCGAGCTGCGTCGGGCTCCCGACGTAGACGCGGACTCCGAGCTCGACGAGGTCCGCGAGACGACTCGTATCGGCCGAGGAGTCCTTCACGCCATCGACATCGAGTGAAGGGAACGAGGCGGTGTCCAGCGAGCGGGAGACGAGCGCGGGATTGTGGTACGCGAGGACGGGAACACCGGACGACGCGTCGCGCACACGGTCGAAGAACCCTGCGGGCTCGCGGTCGGCGGGCGCGAAGACGAGCAGTGCGTCGGCGACGCCAGCCGCCGCCACCTTCCCCGTCCATTCGAGAGCGGTCAGCTCGTCGGAAGCCCCCGTGCCGACGATCACCGGCACCGATGTGACCGCACCCTTCACTGCCTCGGCAAGGAGCAGTCGATCGTCCGCGCCCAGGCGCGCAGCCTCTCCCGTGGTCCCTGCGACCAGCACCGACGACACGCCCAATGCGACGCACGCTCGCGCGCGGGCAGCGGTCGCGCCCGGATCGGGGACGCCGCGGTCGTCGAACATGGTCACGAGGGCGACGCCGACGCCGACAGGCAGCGAAAGACGGGTGGTCACGGGGTGCCACCCTACGACGAAGGCGTGACGCGCGCCTCAGGGGAGACCCGCGTCGGTATCCCGTGCGACACGTCCGGCGGTATCCTGCCGACGACCCCCGGGGTGCGTGCCGGATGCCCCCGGCACGGCCAACCCCATCGGCGCCAGGGTCCGAGCGACGGGCTGCTGCATGGACGACGGGGACGACGGGGACGACGGATTGGAACGACGCCATGGCACATCACGACGCTGAGCGGCGGCGGGGTCGCGACGTCTTGTGAGCGCGACCGTCATCTTGATGCTCGCGGTCTTCGGCGCGTGCTGCGTCGAGGCCGTCGAAGCGCTCACGATCGTGCTCGCGGCAGGGACCACGCGCGGGTGGCGCTCGGCGCTGGAGGGGTCTGCCGCCGCCCTGGTTGTCCTCGGGGTGCTCGTCGGTGCAGTCGGCGTGCCGCTCATCCACTATGTCCCGATCGACGCCCTGCGAGTGCTCGTGGGCGCCCTGCTGCTCGTGCTCGGGCTCTCGTGGCTGCGAAAGGCGATCCTGCGCGCGAGCGGCCACAAGGCCAAGCACGACGAAGACGCCATCTACAAGGAGACGGCGGCGTCCCTCGCGGCGCACGGGTCCACGGGGCGACGGCGTGACGCGGCGGGCTTTGCGGTCGCCTTCAAGGGCGTGTTCTTGGAGGGCATGGAGGTCGTGCTCATCGTGATCAGCCTCGGTGCGAGCCAGCACAAGCTCGGGGACGCCGCCGCTGCTGCTGGAGCCGCGGTGGTGCTCGTCGTGACGGTCGGCGCGCTCGTCGCGCGTCAGCTCTCCGAAGTCCCTGAGAACACGATCAAGACGCTCGTCGGCATCATGCTCACGAGCTTCGGCCTCTTTTGGGTCGGAGAGGGTGCCGGCGTGCACTGGCCGGGGAGCGACCTCGCCATCCCCGTGCTGATCGGCGTGTTCGCGCTGGTCACGGCCGGGGCCGTCGCCCTCTTGAAGACCCAGTCGCCCGCCGTCGCCGCCGGCGGGCTGCACGTCCCCCGCACCGATGGGCAGGCGGCCCCGTGACGGCGGCCGTCGTGCGAGGGATCAGGGCCTTCGGGCACTTTTGGTGGGACTTTTTGGTCGGCGACACCCCCGAGCTCTTCCTCGCGATGGTCGTGCTCGTCGGGCTGGCGTTTGCGCTCCGCACGGACCGCACGGCCGACATCGTCGTCCTCCCACTGCTCGCGATCGTCGCGCTCGTCGGCAGTGCCTGGCGCGGAAGGGTCCGGCCGGGGACACGGCACGACGCAGACCGCTGAGGGCGCGTGCCCGCCCCGCAACGCCTGCCACACGCCATCATCATCGTGCTGTCATGAAATGGGGGTACGGTCGAGGTGTCATGGAGCTCGCATCCGCCCAGCTCAGTGCCGATGCCGCACGCGACCCTGCCGACCCGGACCCCGTGCGGCACCCTGCGCGTCCTGTGCGCGACGTCCTCCGTCTCGCCCGCCCCAAGCAATGGACCAAGAACGTCCTCGTCTTCGTCGCGCCAGGGGCGGCTGGCGTGCTCGTCCACGCCAGGCCCGTCCTCCAATCGCTGGCGATCTTCGGCATCTTCTGCGCCGCCGCCTCGGCCTGCTACTTCGTGAACGACACCATCGACGCCGAGGCCGACCGTGCGCACCCGGTCAAGCGCCACCGGCCCGTCGCCTCGGGCCAGGTCAGCCCGAAGGTCGCCGTGGCGCTCGCCGTCGCGCTCTTCGCCGCTGCGCTCCTCGGGGCGGTCCTGCTGTCGGGATGGCAGCTCCTCGCGGTCGTCGGGGCGTACGTCGCGATCACCGTCAGTTACTCGCTGTGGCTCAAGCACCAGCCCGTCATCGAGATCTCGGCGGTCGCGGCAGGCTTCGTCCTGCGCGCCATCGCCGGTGGCGTGGCGACCCATGTCCCGCTGTCCAGCTGGTTCCTCGTCGTCACGTCGTTCAGTGCCCTGTTCATCGTGATCGGAAAGCGCACCGGCGAGCACGAGATGCTCGGTGACGAGCGCGCGCTGCACCGCAGCACGCTCGAGCTGTACTCCCCGCAATTCCTGCGCTCCGCGTTGACGCTCAGCGCAGCAGGAGCGGTCACCACGTACTGCCTGTGGGCGTTCGACAAAGGAGGCCTCTCCCAGCACGGGAGCCACGTGGGCCACCTCGTGTGGATCGAGCTCTCGGTCGCCCCGGTGATCACCGGGGTGCTCTACATCCTGCGCATCCTCGACGCCGGCCGCGGCGGGGCACCCAGTGAGCTGGCCCTGGAGGACCGTACCCTGCAGGTCCTCGCGCTCATCTGGGCGGTGCTCGTCGGCATCGGCGTCTATGCCTGAGCGGACGCTCCTGTGCGGCTGGGGCCGCACCGCACCCACCCGTGCCTGCGTGCTGGCCCCCGAGGTGGCGGACGACGTCCAGCGCGCCCTCGCGCACGCCGATGCTCGCGGCACGGTCGCTCGAGGGCTCGGGCGCAGCTACGGCGATGCCGCGCAGTGCGCGGGCGGGGTCGTGCTCGACATGCGCTCGCTCGCCGGCATCGGCGACGTCGACCAGGTCACGGGGGAAGTCGACGTCGGCGCCGGCGCGTCGCTGGACTCCCTCGTCCGCGCGACGTTGCCATCGGGCTGGTTCCTTCCGGTGACTCCCGGCACGCGTCAGGTCACGGTCGGCGGCGCCATCGCGGCCGACGTCCACGGAAAGAACCACCACGTCGACGGGAGCTTCGCCCAGCACGTCGCCGGGATGACCCTCGCCACGCCCACCGGCCTGCGGCGGATCGGACCCTCCTCCGACCCGGAGCTCTTCTGGGCGACCGCCGGGGGGATGGGCCTCACCGGCGTCGTCACCGAGGCGCGCGTCCAGATGCTGCGCGTCGAGACGGACCAGATGCTGGTCGACACCGATCGCTTCGTTGACCTCGACGGGGTCATGGCAGCGATGGAGCACGGCGACGCCGACTACCGCTATTCGGTCGCGTGGGTCGACTGCACGGCGGCGCTCGGCGCCAGGAGATCGGGGCACACCGGGCGCGCGGTGCTCACGCGTGCCCGCCACGCCGCACGCGACGACCTTCCCCCGCCCGATCGCCACCGCGCGCCGTCACCGCCGCCATCCACCTGGCTCCGCGCGCCGCGGCGAGTGCCCCCGCACCTGTTGCACACGCTCAGCATCGCGGCCTTCAACGAAGCGTGGTACCGGAGAGCCCCGCGGCACCGCACCACAGAGCTGCAGTCGATGTGGCGCTTCTTCCATCCCCTCGACGGCGTCGCCGACTGGAACCACCTCTATGGCCCACGAGGGTTCCTTCAATACCAGTTCGCCGTCGGACCCGGCGAGGGGGCGGTCGTGGCAGCCGTCATCAGCGAGCTCGCCGATCGCCGGATCCCGTCGTTCCTCGCCGTCCTGAAGCGCTTCGGGCCATCGGCGCCCGGTCCCCTGTCGTTCCCGGTTCCGGGCTGGACCCTGGCGCTCGACATGCCGATCGGGCCGCCTGCGCTGCGCGCATGCCTCGACGGGCTCGACGAGGCGGTCGCGGCCGCCGGTGGACGGGTCTACCTCGCCAAGGACGCGCGCCTGCGCCCGGAGCTGCTCGACACCATGTACCCGCGTATCGGTGAGCTGAGGACGGTCCGGCGCCGCGTCGACCCCGAGGGCGTGCTGCGCTCCGATCTCTCGCGTCGCCTCGGGCTCGACCGGGGGCTCGACCGAGGGCTCGACCGGGGTCTCGACCGGGTCGGCGACTGAGAGGGAGGACACCCATGCTCGATGCCTTCGGGCAGCCGCAGTCCCTGGTGGTGCTCGGGGGCACCTCGGACATCGCCGGGGAGGTGGTGCGCACGCTGGCCCAGCGACGCTGTCGCACCGTCGTCCTCGCCGGCAGGGACCGCGACGGGCTCGACCGCTCGGCGGACGCCGCCAGGGCGGCCGGCGCCGAGCGCGTCGTGACCGTGGTCTTCGACGCGTCCGACGTCGGCGGTGCCGCACGCGCGGTCGACGACTGCTTCGACGCGGCAGGAAGCGTCGACATGGTGCTGCTCGCAGTCGGCATGCTGTCTCACCAGCGCGACGAGCTCGATGTCGAGCGCACCCGCGAGATCGTGAGCACCACGTACGCGTGGCCCGCCGGCGCGTTGACCCGCGTGGCGGCGCGGATGTCCGAGCAGGGGTACGGCCGCATCGTCGTCCTGTCGTCGGTCGCCGCGGTCAGAGTGCGGCGGGCGAACTTCGTCTACGCCTCGGCGAAGGCGGGCCTCGACGCGTTCTCGATCGGGCTCGGAGAGGCCCTGCGAGGGTCGGGCGTGGCCGTGCAGATCGTGCGACCCGGCTTCGTCCGATCCAAGATGACCGCTGGGCTTCCGGACGCGCCGTTGGCGACGACCCCAGAGGCCGTCGCGCGCGCCATCGCGGCGGGGCTCGAGTCGGGCGCACCGGTCGTGTGGGTCCCCGGTGTCCTGCGGTGGGTGTTCGGGGTGCTGCGGCTCGTCCCCCAGGCGCTGTGGCGCCGGCTTCCCGGCTGAGCCTTGGAAGGCTAAGAAGAGGCGGTGCAACTCGGCTGCGCCGTGCCGGTGTCGGGCTCATGGGCGACGCGCGACGCCATCGAAACGGTCGCCGCGTGGGCAGAGGAGCTCGGCTACCGGTCGCTGTGGACGTTCCAACGCCTGCTCGTCCCGGTCGACGCCGGAGGCGGCCACCGGCTCGACCCGCAGTACCACAGCGTGCAGGACCCGCTCGCGGTCCTGGCGTTTCTCTCGGCCGTGACCCGCGACGTCCGTCTCGGGGTGGCCGTCGTGAACGCGCCGTTCACCTCCCCCATCGTGCTCGCGAAGGCGCTGACGACGATCGACCATCTCTCTGGCGGCCGGCTCGACGTCGGGATCGGACTCGGGTGGCTGGAGCAGGAGTTCGAGGCGACCGGAGTCCCCTACGCGCACCGCGGGGCACGGACGGCGGACTTCGTCTCCTGCCTGCGCTCGATCTGGTCAGACGACGTCGTCGACTATCACGGGCCCTACTACCGGGTGCCGAGATCCCGGGTGGATCCCAAGCCCGTGCAGCGCCCCTCCCCACCGCTGCTCTTCGGTGGTACCGCCGAGGCGGCGCTGCGCCGGGCCGGCAGGATGGCCGACGGCTGGGTGAGCAGCAGCCGTGCGGAGCTTGGGTCACTCGCTGCGTCCGTCGAGGTGGTGCGCGCGGCGGCCGCGCGAGCCGGCCGAGACCCGTCTGCGCTCCGCTTCGTGTGCCGCGCGGTGACCAAGGTCCGCCAAGGTGAGCGGGCGCCGCTCACGGGCGCACTCGAGGAGATCCGTGCGGATCTCGCACTTCTCGCGGACGCGGGCATGACCGAGGCGTTCGTCGACTTGAACTTCGACCCCGAGATCGGCTCACCCCACGCGGACGCGGCGGAGTCGCTCCGACGCGCCCGTGACGTGCTCGAGGCGCTGGCACCTCGTGGGGAGTGAGCCGCTCAGCGCGGAACAGGCGCCGAACCCCGCCGCCAACTACGGTTGGAGCGAACAGTCCGCGCGGGAGGGGCGCCGATGCTCGTGCTCAATCGACGGCCAGGCGAGTCGATCATCATCGAACCGGATCTGCGGGTGACGGTCCTCTCGGTGACGGACCGTCGCGTCTGGATCGGGCTCCGTTCCGCCGGGACGGTGCCCTCGCTGCGCGTGTCGGCGACGGTCGTGTCGGCGGACGAGGCCCGTCTCGAGATCGGCCCGTTGTCGTGCGTCACGTTCGAGCACGACGCGGTCCGTGTCGAGACTGCACCCGAGGAGCATCCCGGCCACTCCTCGCAGGCAGGGCTCGCCATCAATCGCAAGCTGGACCAGCGCGTCGAGGTCGGTAGCGACCTGTGGATCTCGGTGGTCTCGGTGGCGAAGGGGAACCCGTGCATCTCCTTCGGCGGACCCGCCGTCGGGGAGGAGCTGAGCGTCACGCTCATCCGGCCCGCCGGCAGCTACGTCCGGCTCGGTGTCGACGCGCCGAGCCGTCGCGTCTACCGAGAGGAGCTCTGGGAAGCGGTGCGATCCTCGGGCATCGGACTGCCCGAGATCGCACCGCTGGCCGACGCAAGTCCACTGGCCGACGGAAGTCCTCTGGCCGACGGCAGTCCACTGGACGACCCCTCCCTGGACACGGACGCTCTCCGTCCCGCAGGCTCGGCCACCGTCTGAGCGCGCCCCCGGCGCGCCCGGCTCCCCAGCCGGCTCCCCAGCCGGCTCCCCCCCCGTCGGGCGCCTACTCCGTCCGGCGCAGCAGGAGGGTCGACTGGGCGGCGAGGTTGACCGCGGGGCCCCGCACCTCGCGGGCGAAGAGGGAGGGACGCGCCGTGTTGACGAGCTCCTGCCAACGCCCGGGCTCCGCCACACGCGGCAGCGTGTAGGAGCGCGAGCGCATGCTGGCGTTCAACAGCAAGAGCAGCGTCTCGCCGCGGGCCGAGCGTCCACGCGAGTCGACCTCGTCCACCGCCCTGCCGTAGAGGAGCATGCCGAGCGTCCGGTTCTCCGCGTCGGCCCAGTCGTCCTCGTTCATCTCCTCGCCGTCGGGACGGATCCAGGTCACGTCCTTCATCTGGGTCCCCGGCACGACCTCGCCCGTGAGGAAGTTCCGGCGCCGCAGGATGGGGTTCTCCGCGACGATGCCGATCAGCTGGCGGACGAAGGCGGCAAGCTCGAGCGCCGGCTCGTCGACGTCCCAGTCGAGCCAGCTGATCTCGTTGTCCTGGCAGTACGCGTTGTTGTTGCCCCGCTGGGTACGGCCGATCTCGTCGCCGCCGAGCAGCATCCGCACGCCTTGCGAGCACAAGAGCGTCGTCAGGAAATTGCGCTTCATCCGGTCGCGCACACGTTGGAGGCGCAGTGACTCGCTCGGCCCCTCGACGCCCCAGTTCCGGCTGAGGTTCTCGGGCGACCCGTCCGCGCCCCCCTCGCCGTTCGCCTCGTTGTGGCGGTGCTCGTAGCTGACGAGGTCGGTGAGCGTGAAGCCGTCGTGGCAGGTGACGAAGTTCACGCTCGCGTACGTGCGCCTGCCGGTCCGCCCGTAGATGTCGCTCGAGCCGGTGAGGCGCGACGCGAGTTCGGGAACCTGGCCGGGGTCGCCCCGCCAGAACCGGCGCACGCAATCGCGGTAGGCGCCGTTCCACTCGGACCATCCTTGAGGGAAGCGACCCAGGTGGTACCCGTCGGGGCCGATGTCCCACGGCTCGGCGATCAGCTTCACCGTGGAGAGCACCGGGTCCTGCTGGATGATCTCGAAGAACGCGCTCGGCTGCCCGGCTTCGTACCCTCGCACGAGCACCGGCGCCAGGTCGAAGCGGAAGCCGTCGACGTGCATGTCGGTCACCCAGTACCGCAGGCTGTCCATGACGAGCGCCATCGTGCGCGGATGGAGGATGTTGAGGCTGTTGCCGGTACCGGTGTAGTCGACGAGGTCGCGCGGGGCATCGGGCGCCAGGCGGTAGTAGACCGCGTTGTCGATGCCGCGAAGCGAGAGCGTGGGCCCGAGGCGATTGCCCTCGCCGGTGTGGTTGTAGACGACGTCGAGGATCACCTCGAGGCCCGCGCGGTGCAGGGTGCGCACCATCGACTTGAACTCGTCCACCACCTGGGGGAAGCCGTCGACCGCATACTCCACGTGGGGCGCGAAGAAGGCGATCGTGTTGTACCCCCAGTAGTTGGTGAGACCCAGCTCCACCAGGCGCCGATCGTTCACGTAGTGGTGGACGGGCATGATCTCGACCGCCGTCACCCCGAGGTCGACGAGATGGTCGACGACCGGGTCGGAGGCAAGTGCGAGGTAGGTGCCGCGCAGGCGCTCCGGGACGCCAGGATGCCGCATCGTCATCCCGCGGACGTGGCACTCGTAGATCACCGTGCGGTTCCACGGGGTCCCCGGAGCCCGATCGTCCCCCCAGGTGAACGCCGGGTCCACGACCACGCACTTGGGCATCGACCCCGCCGAGTCGCGCGCGTCGAAGGAGAGGTCCTCGGCCGGATCGCCGATCGTGTAGCCGTAGAGGTCGTCGCTCCAGCGGATCGTGCCCGTGAGCGCCCGCGCGTAGGGGTCGATCAAGAGCTTGTTCCGGTTGAACCGGTGCCCCTCGTTGGGTGCGTAGGGGCCGTCCACCCGGTAGCCGTAGAGCGCGCCGGGACGGACGTCGGGCAGGTACGCGTGCCATACGCGGTCGGTCGTCGCGGGCATCGCCACGCGCTGGATGGGCTCCTTCGACGTGGGCTCCGAAAAGATGCACAGCTCGACGGCGGTGGCGTGCTCCGAGTAGAGCGCGAAGTTGACGCCCTCTCCGTCCCAGGTGGCACCGAGAGGGTGGGGGTTCCCCGGCCAGACCCGCATCAGTCGGGCGAGAGGAACACGCAGCCCAGCGGTGGAGCCACGAGGGTGAGCGTGCGGGGCCGCCCGTGGGAGGGCACGGGCTGAGCCTGGACCCCGCCCATGTTGCCCATCCCGCTCCCTCCGTACTCGCGCGCGTCGGAGTTCAGTCGCTCCCGCCAGAACCCGTCGACGGGCACGCCGACGAGCAGGTTGTCGCGAGGCACCGGGGTGAAGTTACAGACGACCAGCACGACGCGTCCATCGGCCGACTTGCGAAGGAAGCTGAGCACGCTCGTCTCCGCCTCGTCGTACTGGACCCACTCGAACCCGGAGGGATCGGTGTCGAGCTCGTGCAGCGCCGGCTCCGACCGGTACAGCTCGTTCAGGTCCCGCACCCAACGACACACTCCCGCGTGCCGCTCGTCGTCGAGCAGGTCCCAGTGCAGCCCCTCGTCGTGGTTCCATTCCCGCCAGTCCGCGAGCTCAGATCCCATGAAGAGGAGCTTCTTGCCGGGTTGCGCGTACTGGTAGCCGAACACAAGGCGCAGGTTGGCGCGCTTCTGCCAGTCGTCGCCTGGCATCTTGGCCAAGAGGGAGCCCTTGCCGTGCACGACCTCGTCGTGCGACAGCGGCAGGACGAAGTTCTCGGTGAACGCATAGACGGCCCGGAACGTGAGCTCTGCATGGTGCCACGACCGGTGGACCGGATCGTGCTCCATGTAGCCGAGCGTGTCGTGCATCCAGCCCATGTCCCACTTGAACCCGAACCCGAGCCCCCCCCACTCGATCGGGCGCGACACGCCCCCCCACGCGGTCGACTCTTCGGCCATGGTCTGGACGTCCGGATGGTCGGCGTACACACCGGCGTTCAGCTGACGCAAGAAGGAGATCGCGTCGAGATCCTCACGCCCGCCATGGACGTTCGGCTCCCACTCGCCTTCCTTGCGCGAGTAGTCGAGGTAGAGCATGGAGGCCACCGCGTCGACCCGCAGCCCGTCGGCGTGGTACCTGCGGAGCCAATGGTCTGCAGATGACGCGAGGACACTGCGGACTTCGTGGCGCGCGTAGTTGAAGACGAGGCTGTTCCAGTCCGGGTGTACCCCCCGGCGCGGGTCCGCGTGCTCGAAGAGGTGCGTCCCGTCGAAGGTCGCGAGCGCGAACTCGTCCGAGGGGAAGTGCGAGGGGACCCAGTCCAAGATGACGCCGATGCCCGCCTGGTGCAGCGCATCGACCATCGACATGAAGTCCTGCGGCGTCCCGTATCGCGAGGTCGGCGCGAAGAACCCCGTGGTCTGGTACCCCCAGCTCCCGTAGAAGGGGTGCTCCATGATGGGGAGCAGCTCGACATGGGTGAACGCGTTGCGCAGGAGATGGTCGACGAGCCGCGGCGTGATCTCGGCGTAGGACGCCAGATCGTGCGGCCGCTCAGGTGTGCGGCGCCAGCTCCCCAGGTGCACTTCGTAGATCGAGATCGGCGCACGGTGGGATTGGCGCGCGCCGCGCGTGGCCATCCAGTCGCCGTCGCCCCACTCGTAGGAGAGGTCCCACAGGATCGAGCCGGTCTTGGGCGGCACCTCTGCGTAGAACGCGAAGGGGTCCGCCTTCTCCAGGATCCGCCCGTCTGGGGCGGTGACGGCGAACTTGTACACGTGCCCCTCTTGCGCGCGTGCGGCGACCCCTTCCCAGATCCCCGAGCTGGCGCGAGGAGAGAGCGGGTCGGCGTCACGCTGCCAGCAGTTCCAGTCGCCGACGACCGAGACCGCGCTCGCGCTCGGGGCCCACACGGCGAAATGGGCACCCCCGCCGTCGCAGAGGTGCGCGCCGAGCTTCTCGGCGAGCCGGCGGTGCGAGCCTTCGTTGAACATGAACAGGTCGTCGTCGCTGATCACTCAGACCTCCTCGTCGCGACGGAGCGCGTCGATCCGAACGAGCGCCGCGCGGACCTCGTCGTCCCCGAAGATGTCGCCGAGCGTGCGTGCGGCGCGGTGCTGCCAGTTGCCGGCCTCGGGACCGGTCCCCGGTCGGTTGTGCGGCCAGCGCTCGAGCCAGAGGTCCTCTACGTCCACGAGCACGAGGCGCGCAGGGCTCGCCGCCAGGTGGTCCAGGCACGCGCGCAGGCCGCGGCGGGGATCGCCCCCGAGGGCGCGGCGCCATCGCGCACGGCCGGGCGCCTCCCAGAAGGAGGCGAAGCGCGGCAGGTCGTGCGTGCCGATGCTCGCCATCGAGAGCTCCGGCGGTTCGGGGAGGGGTGCGTCCGCGGTCACCTCGAACTGCAGCACCCACGAGCGCAGCATCCGGTCGGCGCCCATGCCGTCACGGACCTCGTCGGGGACGGTGCCGAGGTCCTCGCCGACGATCGCCGTGCCGTGGCGCTGTGCCTCGAGCGCCACGATCGCGCGCAGCTCGTCGTCTCGGTACCCGACGTAGACGCCGTCGGTGGCCTCCGCGCCCGACGGCACCCAGTAGAGGCGGTAGAGGCTCATGACGTGATCGAGCCGCAGCGTCCTGGCGTGGCGCATGGCGTGGCGGAGGAGCGAGATGACGTGGCGGTACTGCTGCGCCCGGAGCCCCCGGGGATGGAGGGGGCGAAACGACCAGCGCTGGCCGTTGGCGTGATAGAGGTCCGGCGGCGCGCCGACCTCGATCCCGTGTGCGTACGCGTCCGGTTCGACACGCGTGTCGAACCCGTCGGGGTGCACGCCGACGGGCAGGTCGAGGAAGAGGTTCGCGCCGGCCGCCGCGAGCTGCTGCTCTGCCGCCCATTGCGCGTAGAGGTGGGTGCGGGCGAGGTCGCTCTCGGGCAGGGCCGCACGGGGTGCGCCGCCTGCCGTCGCCGAGCCGGCGCGGGCGGCTGCACCGGCGAACGGCTCGACGGGCTCACCCGCCCGAAAGCGGGCGTACGCGACGAGGTCGGGCCTCGCCCGCGCGAAGGCCTCCAGCTCCCCGCGCCGTGCGGAACGGGCGGAGAAGGCCGTGCGGGCGAGCGGCTCGAGCACCCGGCGCACGAGCGCCATGGCCGCGGGATAGTCGACGAGCGCGCTGCGACGTGCGGCGGCGACCGCGCGCGTGAACGCACCCGTGGAGAGGAGCTCTCGCGCCTCGGAAGACGCCTCGAGCTCGGGGAGTGCCGTCGGGTCCACGTACAGCTCGTTCCATCCGAGCCTCGTGACGGGAAGGTAGGGGCTGATCTCGACGGGATCCTCGAGGAACGCCGGGTACAGCGGCAGCGTGCCGGCGAGCTGGCCCCCGAGGCTCTCCACCCACCGGCTGGTCTCACCGAGCGCCGTGTAGTTCCCGACCCCCCAGTCCGAGGACGTCCGCATCGCGTGCACCGGGAGGAATGCCCCCCACCCACGCGGCGGGAGCGGGCAGCGCGGACCCACGACCACGAGGGAGGTCGCGTCGATGCCGGGACCTTCGAGACCGAGGCGGTAATAGCCGGGACCCAGCATGTCCAGTGGGCTGCTGAGCTGCGCCTCGTAGCGGTCCACCGTCCGTCCTTCGACGCTCGACGTGCGAAGGGGACGGTGGATGAGCGGCATCAGACGGACCCGCCGCGCCGTCCCGTCCTCGGCCTCCAAGGTGAGCCAGCAGTCGCGTGGGTGGACGTTGCGCGCGAGCGCCACCTCGGCGGTCTGCGCGCCGACCGCCGGCACCGCGACGACCGGTTCGAGGACCTGGGAGTGCCGCCGCAGCCGCTCCTCCCGGATGGCGCCGCCGAGATCTGTGACGGGCGCACCGAGCGCGCCGAGCACCGCCCGCAGGACGTCGGGGCTCGCCCGGCGCAGCGTTCCGGACGCGTCGACGTACTCGGGCTGGACGTCGTACAGCCCGGCGAGGATGGCCAGCTCGTCGCTCACCGGCGGTGGTCCAGCACGTCGAGGATCCCGCGCGCGGGGATGTGCACCCAATCGGGACGGGCGTTCGCCTCGTAACCGAGCTCGGACACCGCCTTTTCGAGCAGGAAGAAGTCGATGAGCGCCGCAAGCTCGCCCGGGTCGCCCGGGAGGAGGCCCTCGACGCCAGGGACCTCGAGGTACGCACGCAGGAAGCCTGCCGTGACCCACCGGTACCACTGGAGCAACCACGGCTCGAGCTCGCGGTGACCCTGGGGGCCCACGAGATCGCGGTCCGCGCGCATCGCGACCGCCCGCGAGGCGTAGTGGAACGACCTGATCATGCCGGCCAGGTCCATCGCGGCCGGCCGCTTCAGGCGTCGTTGTTCGAGGGAGCGCGCAGGCTCGCCTTCGTAGTCGATGATCACGATGTCCTTCCCCGTCCAGAGCACCTGCCCGAGGTGATAGTCACCGTGTACCCGGATGCGCTGCGCGCCAGCCGGCACGGTCACGACCTCTCGGAGCCGCTCGGCGATCTCGCGTTCCCGCCGGAGCACGGGTGCAATGGACGCTGTGGTGGCGAGGTCGGTCTCCCGCAGCTGGCGGAACGTCCTCCTGAGACGGCTGCCGGAGCCGTGGTAGAGCGACAGCCTGTCCACCGGGGTCATCGGTTCGGGCGCCATCTGCGGGTCGGTCCGGTCCGAGGCGAGGGCGACGTGGAGCTCGCCGGTCCTGCGTCCGAGCAGCGATGCCCACTCGACGTGATCGAAGAGCTCTCCTGGCGCCACGTCCTCGCTCGAGAGCGCGAGCAGCTCCGGAGGCTCCGGCAGCGACGTCGTCCCGGCGCCGTGCGCGATCGCCTCTTCCACTCCCCTGCCCAGCGCATCGACGACATAGCTCCAGCCGTCGCCCTCGTTCGGCACCATCTCCTCGATCGACGCCAGCGTGATCGGGCGGCTTGCACGCTGACCGGAGCGGTACTCGAGGCTGCCGCCCGACGTGGGTGCGTGGGGGAAGTGCGCACGCTCGCCGAGAAACCGGGCGAGCTCGACGCCGGGGTTGGTCCCCTCCTCCAGCCGGCGGATGAACTTCAAGATGGCCCGATCGGCGATCGCGACGGAGCTGTTCGACTGCTCCGCCGACAACGGCGCGGGCTGGACGTCGTTGGGGACGAGCCGCCGCATGGCGCGGTAGGCGGGCGAGGGCGCGCCCCACACCCGCCCGCCGCGCGACGGCATCGATCGGCGGCGTCCGATCAGCTCGACCACCGCGCGCGACAGCTCGGGCTCCCAGATGGCGTCGTAGAGGACGCCGTCGTCGCCACCGACCGACAGATCGGCGACGATCGCATCGGGATGCCAGCGCCGGAACGCCTGGGCCCGCTCTCCGTTGGCGAAGGCGAGGGGCATGAGGTACTGCTCGGGCGACCCCTGGTCGAGCTCGACGCGCACGATCGCCAGATGGGCGACCGGGTCCGAGCGGTCACCGACGGGGAACGAGTCGAGCAGCGTGACGGCGGTGATCGTGCGGGTCTTGGAGACGAACCAGCGGCGTGACGGGATGTGTCGAAGGAGCACCGCTTCGAGCTGGCGCGCGTCCGTGAAGATCTCGTCCCAGCGCCCCCGCGCGCGCAGGTGTGCGTCGGTCCCCCTGCGCGATTCGGGGTCGAGCTCGAGCGAGAACCAGTAGAAGCCGTGAGGACCCAGCGTGAGGAAGTACGGGAGCTCGCCGATGGCGGGGAACCGCATGTTCCCGAAGAGCTCCACCGGGACCGCGCCGTACAGCTCCGAGAGGTCCAGCTCCGCGCACTGCACGAAGCGGGACAGGTTCACCACCACCAGGAGCAGCTCGTCCTCGTAGCGGCGCAGGAACGCCAGCACCTTTCGGTTGTCGGGGCGCAGGTGCTCGAGCGTGCCCCGGCTGAACGCGCGGTACCGCTGGCGCAGGTGGATCATCCGGCGCATCCACCACAAGAGGGAGTTCGGGTTCGCCTCTCCGGCCTCGACGTTGACGGCCTCCGCGTGGTAGAGGGGATCGATCACGACCGGCAGGTAGAGCTGCTGTGGATTCGCTCGCGAGAAGCCCGCGTTGCGGTCCGCGTTCCATTGCATCGGCGTCCGCACGGCGTCGCGGTCGCCCAGATAGATGTTGTCCCCCATCCCGATCTCGTCGCCGTAATAGACGATGGGGGTCCCCGGCAGCGAGAAGAGCAGGCCGTTCATCATCTCGATGAGCGTCCGGTCGTTGCCGAGCAGTGGCGCCAGGCGGCGCCGGATCCCCACGTTCACGCGCGCCCGGGGGTCTTGTGCGAACGAGCGGTACATGTAGTCCCGCTCCTCGTCGGTGACCATCTCGAGCGTCAGCTCGTCGTGGTTGCGCAAGAAGAGCGCCCACTGGCAGTCGGGGGGCGCCGGGGGCGTCTCCGCAAGGATGTCGACGATCGGGAACCGATCCTCCTGCCTCGCCGCCATGAACATGCGCGGCATGAGCGGGAAGTGGAACGCCATGTGGCACATGTCGCCCTTCCCCATGTACGCGACGGCGTCCTCGGGCCACTGGTTCGCCTCGGCGAGGAGCATCCGGTCCGCGTAGCGCTCGTCGATGTGCGTCCGCAGGCGCCGGAGGAACGCGAACACCTCGGGGAGGTTCTCGCAGGACGTCCCTTCACGCGCGTACAGGTAGGGCACCGCATCGAGGCGGAGGCCGTCGACCCCCATGTCCAGCCAGTAGTCGACCAGGTCGAACATCGCCTGGCAGACGGCCGGGTTGTCATAGTTCAAGCTGGGCTGGTGGGAATAGAAGCGATGCCAGAAGTACGCCCCGGCGACCGGGTCGAACGCCCAGTTGGACGTCTCGAAATCCCGGAAGATGATCCTCGCCTCCTTGAACCGGTCGGGCGTCTCGCTCCACACGTAGAAGTCGCGCGACGCGCTGCCTGCTCGTGACCGGCGCGCGCGCTGGAACCACGGATGCATGTCCGAGGTGTGGGCCAGCACGAGCTCGGTCACCACGCGAAGCCCGCGCCGGTGCGCCTCGCGCAAGAACGTCCTGAAGTCACGCAGCGTGCCGTAGGAAGGATGGACGTCGCGGTAGTCCGCGATGTCGTAGCCGTCGTCTCGCAGCGGCGAGGGATAGAAGGGCAGCAGCCACAGGGCCGTGACGCCGAGCTCGGCAAGGTAGTCGAGCTTCTGCACCAACCCGCGGAAGTCCCCGACGCCGTCGCCGTCGCTGTCGTGGAACGCCCGCACGTGCAGCTCGTAGAAGACCGCGTCCTGGTACCAGTGTGCGACCTGGCCCACCGGCTCGCTGCGAGCCATCTGCATCGAGCGGTCTTCGGCGACGCTCACGGGGCCACCCTTTTCACGGACAGCACGTGCGCCGGGACGGTCGCCGGGTCGAGCATGACGAAGCTGTGCGTCCCCTCCCACCGGTAGTGCGCGTCGGTCAGCAGGTCGTGCACCTCGACGACACGTGCCGGGCCGCCCGCAAACGGGCCGAGATCGACCCATCCGGATTGGCGGAAGCGCGGGTCCAAGTTCACCACCACGAGCACCGCGTCGTCGCCCGACGTCTTGGAGTAGGCGATCAGCTGGTCGTTGTCGACCGAATGGAACCGCAGGGTGTCGTCGCGCTGCAGGGCGGGATGCGCGCGCCGCACGTCGTTCAGTCGTGCCATCAGCGGGGCGAGACTGTCGGACCTGGCGAGATCCCAGTGCCGGACCGCATACTTCTCGGACCCCTGGTACTCCTCGGCGCCCGGCGCGCGCGCCACGTGCTCTTGGAGCTCGTACACCGGGCCGTAGACGCCATAGTTGGCGGTGAGCGTGGCCGCCAGGACCAGACGCGAGACGAACGCGGGGGTGCCCCCCGACTGGAGCGTGTCCGTCAGGATGTCGGGGGTGTTGGGCCAGAAGTTCGGACGGAAGAAGTCGGCGACCTGCGCGAGCTCGTGCATGTACGTCTCGAGCTCCCACTTCGTGTTCCGCCAGGTGAAGTACGTGTAGGACTGGGAGAACCCGAGCTTCGCCAACCGGTACATCACCGCCGGGCGGGTGAAGGCTTCAGAGAGGAACATGGTCCGAGGGTGCGCAGCCCGCACCTCTGCGATCAGCCACTCCCAGAACGCAAACGGCTTGGTGTGCGGGTTGTCCACGCGGAACACCTGCACGCCGTGGCCGCACCAGAACCGGACCACGTCGAGCAGGGCCTGCCAGAGCTCCCACCAGGCGTCCGTCTCGAAGTCCAGCGGGTAGATGTCCTCGTAGCGCTTGGGGGGGTTCTCGGCGTAGCGGATCGACCCGTCTGGCCGGTGCCGGAACCACTCGGGATGCTCGCGGACCCAGGGATGGTCGGGAGAGCACTGGAAGGCGAGGTCGAGCGCCACCGAGATGCCGCGCGACGCCGCTGTGCGGACGAGGGCGTCGAAGTCGCCGATGGTGCCGAGCGCCGGATCGACGGCCGTGTGCCCTCCGTCGGGCGAGCCGATGGCCCAGGGGCTCCCCGGGTCGCCGGGGTCGGCCACGGTGCTGCCGTCCCGGCCCTTCCTGCCACTCATGCCGATCGGATGGATCGGCGGGAGGTACAGGACGTCGAAGCCGAGGGCCTCGACGTAGTCGAGGCGGTCCCGCACGTCTGCCAGGGTCCCCGGTCTCGACGGGTCCGGGGAGGCGCCCCGGGGGAAGAGCTCGTACCACGACGAGCAGCGCGCCCGTGCGGGCTCCACGACGACCTCGCACGGCGCGGAGGTCGTCTGATCCGCGCCCGGCCGGTAGCGGCGGGCGAGCGCGCGGAGTCCGTCGCTGCGCACCATGTCACCGACGGTGCCCACGCGCTCCGGGCTCGTCGCATCGGCCACTGCACCGCCGTCGCGCGTGGCGGAGACCGGGGAGTCCAGGTCCCCGGTCTCACGCACGACGCGGGCGGCGGCGGCGAGCGCCTTTCGGTCGGCGCCCCTCGCCCTGCCTGCGGCCCGGGAGAGCAGCTCGGCGCCCACGAGGAGCTCGCTCGAGACGTCGCGCCCGGCCTCGGCCCACGCACACACGTCGCGGAGCCACGTGGCGTAGTGGTCGACGCCGGCCCGTACGACGAAGCGGTAGCGGGCGACCTCGTCGACCGAAAAGCTGCCCTCCCAACGATCGTTGCCCAACGCGCGCATCTCGACGGTCGTCCAGGTCCTCTCGCCGTCGCGCTGGTAGCGCAGATCGCAGGCGACCAGGTCGTGGCCGTCCGCGAACGCCGTGGCCGAGACCC
>JAJYPY010000030.1 GCA_021794995.1 Actinomycetes bacterium
GCAGGGCGCTGCAAACCACGCCGCTGTTCTGAGCAGCTTCAACTCTTCAACTGGCAAGCAGCTCGGTGAGCGAACACTCGGGTTCGGGTCGGGGGTCAACGGGCTGGCGGCGACGAAGGGCGGTGCATGGGTCTCGCTAATGATCCTGAACCACCGAACAACGACGGCCACGATCGCGCTGTACAAGGGGGCGAGCTTGGCTCGCGGCCCTCGGATTCATCTTGGCCATCAGGGTGTCGCTACCAATGTCTACGTCGCCGATCACGTCCTGTGGCTCATCGACGGGGACAGTCGCTTTACGGAGTCAAAGTGCGCAAGTGCCGCGACGGGACGGGTACGGGCAACCGGATCGGCAGGAATCACGAGCGGTGCCGGGGCCATGCTGACAGTCAAGGGTCACGCCTTCCTGCTCGCCCCGGGCGTCCCCCGTCGCCTGCTCGAGATACGAGCAACGTCTACCTGCACTTCCTGACCGGGCACGGGCGACGCGCATGCGCTCAGGCACTGGATTGGTCGCCTGCACCGCGACTGGGATCACCGCCCGCCCCCTATCGCGCGTGCAAGGTGTCCCATCCCCGCGACGTCTCGGCGCGCCGAAGTGCCGTTAGGTGGGAGTGTCGCGCGTCGTGCATCCCGATCCGCAGTCGGCGGCCACAGGGATCTTTGGTGGCACGGTTTAGCCCTGTCATGCGACTGGCGACTGAAGGGCCAGCGGGGAGACCGGGCACTGCTGCCTATGTTTTGGGTCGCTCTCGCGCCCACCGGTTGCGGTCTCTCGCCGGCGGTTGCGCACAGTGCCTGGATTGTCGGCCGGCGCAATCAGGTCGCCGTGGAGCGCTGCACAGCCTCCCGCTACGATCCGCGCATGGCACCCCAACGCACTCCGACGGACATCACCGACGCGCCTCATTGCGCCCCAGACGACGCGCCGCACGGTGCCACGCAGACACTTCCCTCTGACGCCGCGCGCCCCGCTACAGGCGCGTCTGTCCCGGAGTCCACCTCAGCGCCCGCAAGTCCCCCCTCGCCCACGACCAAGTGGGCTCGGGTCCACTTCTTTGACCAAGCGAACCCCCTTCTCGGGAACCCGCCCAGGATCAGCCGGACGTCTCCATCGTCCCTCGCCGCGGTGTGGACGACCAAGCCTCGCTGAACCGGGACAGCAGACCGTCAGGCGCGGCGACCACACAACACGGACGGTGTCGTGAGCAGTCCCGGCGCGCAACGTCTGTGACGGTGGATGCAGCAATCGGCTCGGCCGCCAAGCCATTGCGGCTCTCGGCTGGAGGCGCGCGAAGGTTCGACGGGGTCCGCCCCCGGCGACCAGTCGGAGAGATCCTCGAGAACGAGGAGGGTGCCTTCGGGACCCTCGGACGCTTCGACGCAGACCGGCACCCTCACTCCCACATGAGGAGCGATCTCGCGAGAGAAGCGCAGTTCGGCCGTGAACATGCCCAACACGTCGGGGATGGAGCCCGGCTCCGCCGGTTCGCGTCGTTTGATGAGCCGCTTCACTCAGTGATGATCGCCGCAGGAGCGACCGGCGTCGTGGCCGACGTGCGCAGGCCCGGTGGTGCATTGCGGATCCGCGGTGGCGATCGAGCGCGATAAGGGACGCACTTCACGGATGCGGGCGCAAGGGCCGTCGCGATTGCGCGCCAATCGAGACAGAGCGTTACTCTCGGCGCCATACCCGACTACCAGCCGATGGCGTCTCAACTCACCACGGAGCGGCTCAGCCTGCGGCCCTGGATGGAATCCGATGTCGATGCCTACCGGACGCTCATCACCGAACGCGGTAACGGCACGCCAACGGTGATGGACATCCGGAACCGTATCGCGACGCACCTTGCCGCATCCGCACACACCGGTATCTCTCTGCTTGCCGTCTGCCGCCGCGTTGAGGACGACTTGATCGGCTACTGCGGGCTGGTTGTTGGACGCTCTTCCCTCGACGCACCCGAGATCGCCTATGAATTGTTCCAACGTGTCCACGGCCAGGGCTACGCCACGGAAGCAGCGCGTGCTGTCCTCGATGCCGCGGTCGCCACGGGCAGAACGCGAGTCTGGGCGACGGTAGGAGGCGCAAACACTCCGTCGCTTCGTGTGCTCGACAAGCTTGGTTTTACGCGCGACCGTGTCACGATCAAAGACAATGGGAGCGAGATCGTTTGGCTGACGCGAGTGTTGCCGTAGTGCACAAGGTCCTTGGGATCTGAGCGAGAGAGTTCCGGGTCGAGGCGAGGGTCAGTCTGCTGATTAGCGGATCCAAAGCAGGGCGCGACTGCAGGGGGAGCTCTGAGTCACCAACGAAGGACGACAGGGTTCGTAAAGTCGGTATTGTCAATCACCGCGTCGGCTCTAGATCTCGGATCGACTTCGGCGATGTAGATCTCTTCCGCGACGTGATAGCGATCTCGATGGACTCTCTCGGCGTCTTCTCTTCCCTCGAGTTCCGCATCCCGCGCGATCCCGCGTGCAAGCGCAAGTTCTGGAGGGACATCTATCCAGATCCTGTAGTCCCACAGGTCGTCGTACTCGGCCCGCATGCCAAAGACGGAGTCAACGATGAGCACGGCATCGGCTGGAGCGTTGACCGTGACTCCGCGGCGATCTTCGCCCGTCAGTGGATCATGCGCGCACAGTGCAACCAGTCCCGAACCTTCCGGTCTGGCCGGTTCGAGGAGCAGCGTGCGTGCGCTCTCGAAGTCAGGCGCATTGCGGTAGTAGCCCTCGCCACTCAATCGGTCGTAACCCTTCTCGCGGGCGTCGCTCCACGGCTTCTTGAAGTCGTCGAACGACGCGCGTAACGTCGGACGCCCGAGGTCGCGGATCGCCGCTGCAAGCTCGTGGCCGAAGCTGGTTTTGCCACTTGCGGTATACCCGTCGATGACTACAAGGACTCTGGTCGTGCGGGTGGCGACAATTCGACGCGAGAGCGCGGCCATCAGCTTCGTCCTGGCAGCCGACGCAGACGCTGGCATCGGCTGGCTCCACGACGACACCGACTCGAACGCAGGCGCGGGTGCCGGCTGAACGGATGGGGTGAACGCGTTGCGGCTGCCCACCACTCGACTGTAGTGCTCCTTCGTGACTCCCGTCTTTCTCGCTCCGACGGGTCACCCGCCTCGCTCGCCCCTAACGCTCGTCGGGTGCATCCCAGTACCGCCAACCCCACCGTGCCTCCGAGGTGCCGATACACAGGCGATCCGACGGCCTGGACTGCGCGTCTTCCACCCAGTCCGGCGCCGGGTTGTCCAGGCCCGGTGGATGGTGCGTCGATGACGCCACCGCAGGACTCAGGACGACGTCGTCGAGGGGCCTTGCCTCCGGTTCCGCGCGCCCTGACGCCGGCGCGTCTGGCCCGCAATCCACCTCAGCCGGGACGCGTGCGCAGCTGGGTGGCCTTGGCGAGTCCGTCGCGGATCGGTGCGAACTCCTCCGGGTTGACGCGGACGTGCGCGCCGGGGTCTCGACTCCCGGGACTGCCCCGGCCGGCGCTCCCACCACGATGGGCACCGGACATGGCGCGACCGCTCCAGCGGCCCGCCACGGTCGACACACGTGGCGAAAGAGGTGGCCGACCTTTCGGGGACCGTCGTCCCAGGCCGCCGGTGCGGTGGCGTTGACCGTGTTCGTGTGACCGTTGCCCCCAACTGCTCCCGGGTGTGGACTTCATCCACCCAGCCGAGTGGTGACCGACCCGACGATGTGTCCGGGCGCACTTTCGCCAGTGCACCGAGTAGTTGCTTCCTAGACTGGGGCGCGTGGCCGACTACGAAGACCGGGCGGGGGCGCACTTCGAGCACGTGAACCTTCGAGGCGCGGCGTTCACCGACGTCTACCTGACCGGCGCCAGTTTTCGCGACGTCGATCTCTCGGGTGCGCAGGTGCGCTCGGCGATGTTCAACGGGAGCCGGATGCGTGGGGTTGAGCTGGTTGACGTGACCATCTCCGGCGAGCTCGACAACGTCGTGGTGAACGGCGTGGACATCGCGCCGCTTGTCGAGGCGGAGCTGAACCGCCGTACGCCCGAGCGAGCGAAGATCCGCCCCGACGACCCAGCGGGTTTCCGCGAGGCTTGGGTCATCCTTGAACGGCTCTGGGAAGACACCCTCGGTCGGGCGCGGTCAGTCCCAGAAGAGACTCTGCACCGCAGCGTCGACGACGAGTGGTCGTTCATCCAGACGCTTCGGCACCTGAACTTCGCCAGCGCTGCCTGGGTTGGCCGGATGATTCTGGGCAACCCCTCCCCGTGGCACCCTCTGGACCTCCCTTGGGACGAGGCGCCGGGCTGGGAGGGCATCCCCTGGGATCGCGAGGCGCGTCCCTCCCTCGATGACGTACTCGCAGTCCGCTACGAACGTCAGGCGATGGTCCGCAACGTCGTTGACGCGCTCACCGACGAGCAGCTCGCTTCCGAGGTCAGTTGCACGGAGCCTGGGTGGCCCCAGTTGGAAGGCTTCTCGTTCAAGCAGTGCCTCCGCATCGTCCTGAACGAGGAGTGGGAACACCGCCTCTACGCCGAACGGGATCTCACGGCGCTGGCAAAGAAGGCAGAGAAGGAGTAGGCGCCAAGTCCGCCAGGACGACGGACTCGGACGCCGACTCGACGAGCTGGTTCAGGCGGCTCGCAGCCTCGCTGCCCGTACGGCACCCGGATGGTCGCGCGCGGCGACGTCAGCGCCTCTCACGCGAACCGTCCGCGCCATGCGCTCGGAGGTGTCGGTCGCGTCCGACGAGGGCCTTCCTTCGCCGAGCGTGGTGCACTGCGTCAACCTCGTGACGGTGCCGAAGCTCTCCTTCGTCGCGCAGCCAGCCGGCAGTCTTGGCGTCGAGCAGCGGGCCGGACTCGACAGAGCCCAGAGGGACGCGCTCGACATTCAGGTCGGATGGCGCGGGTGCCGCGCCGAGCGTCCAGTGGCAGGTCGGCAACCGGACTCGCCCACAGATCGCCGCGGCGCCGGTTCTGGCGGAGGGCGTGAGCCGCAACGAGACGGTACGCCGGATGATCGCCGAAGCGGCCCGACGTCATCGTGACGACTCCGCCTTCAACGCCCATCTTGAGCCGGAGGCTCTCCGTGAGGCAACGTTTCGGACTTCCCAGAAGAATTGATGTGATGCAATACGGGTTCTCGTCGCCCGCTTCACGAAGAGCCACCCTCTTCCCTGGAACAAGCGGGCAGTCTGGGTGGCCCCGCCGTTCTGCTTCAAACTGCACGGCTGGGAGTGGGCGAGTACCCGTCGGTGGACGAGGCAGAGCGCCTGATGCGTGACGTGGCGGGCGGCACCTGGAGCGAGCGCGCGGTCACCGAGTGGCCGACTCCTCGCATCCGCCCGACGGCACTGGCGACGTGGGGCAAGAGGTCGAAAGAGCCGACGCCGCTCGAAGCGTCCCAGCTCACGCGCATTCGGCGCGGTTCGCGACACGTCGTGTGCGCGGGCGTGGCGCGCCTCCCGACGATCGGCGCACCCGCCGTCGAGCACGAGACCGGCCCGGCGCGGGTCATTCCCTGTCGACGCGCCCTCGTGCCGGCGCGGTCCCGGGCACCGCACGTCAGACGCCCTTGCTCCCTGTGGCCGAGGCGGGGGTCCTCGTCGCAAGGATGCACACGAGCAGGCGCACACACCTCTTTCGGGTCAGCGGGACGCGGAGATGGGAGGAGCGGGACCGCGATCTCGGGCGCTCCGCCGTGCTATGTGGCGCCTTCGAGACTGGCAAGCTTGTGCCTCACCTGCTCGACAGATGCCGTCGCCCCTTTCAGCTCGAACTGCTCGATGGCGGCGTTGCAACACGCAACGGCATTCCCGTCGTCACCGAGAATGCGATGCACCTCGGCGAGGTCGAAAAGCGTCTCTCCTCGATGCATCGGTGAGTCAGTGGACTCTGCCAGGTCGACGGCTCGCCGCCCGAGCGTCAACGCCTCCTCTCGCTCGCCACGTCGTGCTGCCACCTTCGCGAGGACCTGTGCCGCCCCCGTCTGCGTAGCGATGTCGCCGGACGCCCCGAGCTCCAAGCCCCTCCGAGCACACTCCTCGGCCTCTTCGTAGCGACCGAGGCGATAGAGGACCTGCGCCAGATCACAAACGACAGTGGAGAGGCGCCCCTGTTCGCCGAGCTGCTCGAGGTCCTCACATACGCGGCGGGTCGTCCGTTCGGCTGCAGCGTGGTCACCGGCTGCCGTCTCGATGCGCGATCGCGCCCACGCACACTCGTTCGCCAACGTCAGCTCGCCGCGCTCTTCGAACGCACTCTGCGAAACCTCGAGAACGGATCGCGCTTCGTCGAGCTTGCCCATGTCGGTCAGGAGGAGAGCTCGCAAGCAGTCCACAAAGGGCTCGTCGAAAGGCGAGGCATCCTGCATCTCGGCCAACCAACTGAGCCCTTCGCCCACCGGAGTCGGTCCGTGGACGACTTCTGCCGCGGCCATGTCTCGGCTCGCTCTGGCGAAGAAACGCAATCCTGCCGCATCCGCATGGTGCTCGGCTTTTATCGCCGCCTCGAAACCTGCACCAAATCGGCAGTGATGGTGCTCGATCCAACTTGCCGCCCACCAGAGATAGGCGAGCGCGACATCGTTGCCGGAGTCGTCGAAGGCCGCGTGTGCCTCCTTGATGACCTGTCCGATCTCTTGGCTTCGAGCGTCGGCATCGACACTCAACCAATAGGGGACGGCACAGAGCCGTGCCTCGAGGGCGCCCACACCGTCGCCGCCTGCCTCCGCCTGGTCAGCGGTGGCCGCCGCACGTGCTCGCGCGTCATCGATGCGTCCCGCGTACCAATACGCCTGCGCCAGGGTCAGTTCGAGAGCGAGATCGAGGTCGCCGGCCCGAAGTGCCGAGGCTCGCTCGAGGAGATTGGTCCCTGCGGGCATGTCACCCCGGTCGAGCGCCCGCATGCCCGCGGCTTTCAGGCGCTCGGACGCTGCGGCGGCGATGTCATTGGTCACTCCGTCGAGCGGCCCCAGCTCTGCTCGGTACTTGACCGCTTGCTCCAGGTGGTAGCCAACGATCTCGTCGAGCTCGACCAGGTCGGGCGCAGCTTCAGCGAGCCAGCTCGCAAAGCGCACATGGAGGTCGGCCCGGGCTGACTTGGCCAGCCCGTCGTAGGCGGCGTCCCGAATCAAGAGGTGGCGGAACCGGAAGGCGTCGCCTCCGGGGAGCGTGGGCCGGTCAGGCCGGATGAGATCCTTTCGGACCAGGCTGAGCAGACAGGAAGGCACCTCGGGTTCTGTGGGACTCAAGGCTCGGACGGCGCCGAGGTGGAAGGACTGACCCTCGACCGCGCCGCGCTCGAGGATCCGGAGCTCCTTGGATTCCAACTGGTCGAGGCGTGCCGCCAGCAACGCGCGCACGCTCGGGGGAACCTCGATCTCACTCGCCTTGGCATCGGACACCAAGCTGAGCATCTCTTCGACGAAGAGCGGGTTGCCGCCCGCCGCGCGGCGGACCTTGTCTCGGAGCTCGCTGGAGAGGTGCACACCGGGCCGTGCGAGCTCCCCGATCAAGGCGTCGGTCTCTTGGTCGTCCAGGGGCTCGAGCAGCACCGTGGTCGCGTTGAGCTTGCCGCCTCCCCATCCAGGGCGACGCTCCAGCAGCTCAGGTCGTGCGACGCACAAAAGAAAGATCGGTGCGGAGCGGCTGAGATCGGTCACGTGTTCGATCAGGTCGAAGAGGGTCGGCTCGCCCCAGTGCAGGTCGTCAAAGACGACGACGAGTGGTCGCACGGCGGCGACGCGCTCGAACACCTTGCGCACAGCCCACGCGATCTCACTCGACGACGTCGCCGCTGCGGCCTCGCCGAACAGCGCCGCGACTCCGGCCGCGACGGCGCGGTCCTCCGACCAGAGCGCCTCCACGTCGTCTTCGGAGGAGGCGAGTGCTTTCAGCACCTGTACGACGGGCCAGTAGGTGATGCCCTCCCCGTAGGAGAGGGCCCGGCCCCACACCACCGTGGCGTCCACGGTGGCGGCGAACTCTTCGACCAGCCTCGACTTTCCGACCCCGGCCGCACCCAGCAGGGTGAAGAGCCCGCAGGACTGCTCGCGCACCACGCGGGCGAAGGAGTCGGAGAGGATGCGCAGTTCGTGGGCTCGGCCAACCAGGGATGCGTCGTGGCGACGAACCGCATCGGGGGCCGCCTCCACGACGGCCACGAGGCGGTACACGGCGGAGGGGTGCGACTTCCCTTTGAGCTCGGTCAGCCCGACGTCGGTGACCTCGACCGCTCCGCGCACAAGGGGCACCACCTGGGCTCCCAGGAGCACCTCTCCGGGTGAGGCGAGCTGCTGCAACCGGGCGGCCACGTTGACCGCGTCTCCGGTTGCGAGGCGCTCCTGGGTCCCGGTGACCACCTCGCCGGTGTTGACCCCGGTCCGGAGCTCCAACGTGACACCGTGGCTGCGTGACAGCTCGTCGTTCAGCGGACCGAGCGCCTGGTGCAATTCGTGTGCTGCCCGTACGGCTCGCAGTGCGTCATCCTCGTGGAGAACTGGCACCCCGAAGATGGCCATGACCGCGTCGCCGATGAACTTTTCGACCGTCCCGCCGTGCGCCTCGATGACCTCCCGGGCCACCTCGAAAAGGCGCGCCAGCACCCGGCGCATGCTCTCGGGATCGAGACGCTCGCCCAGCGTGGTCGATCCGGTGACGTCACTGAAGAGGACGGTGACAGTTTTTCGCTGCTCGGTCGGCGGAGTAGACGGTGCCTGCGCTTCCCCACACGATGGGCAGAATCGTGCGTCAGTCGGCAAAAACCCTCCGCACGACGCGCACTCCACCCCGACAAACGCTACTCGGCGCCCGGAAGGGGGGCCCGGGGCGCCCCGAGTCGGTGGGCGTCACCTCGCCGCACGGAGCGCCTCCTTCAGCTCCGCCACTGCCACCCACCCCCGCGCGATCCGTGCCATCTCCCTCCGCGGCTGTGACCGGGTGGCCTCAGGCTGGCTGAGCGCCGCACGGGGTCGTCGAGTACGGGGCGCCTGTGAGGCACGCCGCACGAAACGACACGGGCACCGAGCACCGACCGCGCCAAGGCGGCCGCCCGACTGGAGGTCGCTTGTTCCCGCTCTCACCGCGAGGTCGCTCACGACCGCAGGACTCCACCGCCATCGCCGTTCTGCAGGACTCCGGGGAGTCGAACCGCACCGGACGGGAACTCGCGGAGGCTCACTCCCTCGTGGTCGGTTCGTCGTTATGACCGCGCCAACGGAAGCCGGCCCGTCCGAGCGAGACGCAGCGAGGCGTCGACGGCAGCGGGATCGAAGAGGTCTCCCCGGTGAGCCTCCACTGCGGCCAGAGCAGGGCCGATGCCCAACGCCGGGCGATATGGACGGTGGGCCGTCATGGACGAGAGCACGTCTGCGACGGCGAGGATGCGCGACCCAAGGAGAACGTCTTCGCCGGTCAATCCGTACGGGTAACCGGATCCGTCGAGACGCTCGTGATGCTGGAGGATCACGTTGGACACCGGCCAGGGGAACGGCGCCTCGGACACGATGTCACTGCCGGCCTGCGCATGAACCTTGACAAGCTCGAACTCAAGTGGGCTCAGCCGGCCAGGGCGGTTGAGGATGTCGGACGGCACGGCGATCTTGCCGATGTCGTGCAGAGCGGCGGCCACCTCGATGCCGTTGACGTCCTCCTCGTCCAACCCCATCTCCCTGGCAATGGCGCCGGCGAGCTGAGACACTTCGTGCTGGTGGCCGGCCGAATACGGGTCTCTCAGCTCCACCATGTTGGTGATGACACCGGTGATCGCGCCAAGGCTGGCCTCCAATCGCGCGGCGTAGTTACTGCGTTCGGTGACGTCTCGTCCATTGACGACGATGCCGGCGATCTCCGGCACATGCAGGAGGTTGGTGCGCACCACCTCGAGGAGCCGAACCTCGTCGGTCTGTGCGGAACGGAATCGGATCGTGTCGGTCGTGCTCGTCCCGGGTGCATTGACGAGCTGGGTGTAGAGATCGGCCACGCGTGCGCGGTCCTCGGGATCGACGCGCTCGAATGCACTCGATCCGACTGCCTGTTCGGCTGAGAGACCCAGGAGCGCCAGGCCGCTGGGATTCGCATAGAGAAAGACACCCTGCGCGTCGATCACGAAGATGGCGTCCGATACGTGCTGGACCAAGGTGGCGGGCCAATCGCGCCCGTAGAGCCCCACCGCCTCGGACGCCGACGCCATCACCGCGATGGTATCGGCACGTCTGCAACCGAGAAGTGACGGCACAGCGCGACTGTGGACAGCGCCTCCGGTACCGACGAGTCCACGGGTGCTCGTCGGCGCAGGCTCACGTCGGGTCGATCGCGAGCACCTTTCGCGAACGATCCGGTCAGCCACCATGACCGGTCAGTGCCGATCAACTGCGGGCAAACCCCTGGACGATGCTCTCCCCGTAAGCGGCGAGCGTGGCTTCCTGTGCATCGTGCATGAGGTAGATCGCGAAGTGCGACACGCCGAGGGATTCGAGCGCTTGGAGCTTGGAGCGATGGTCCTCCACGGAGCCGAGCACGCAGAAGCGGTCGACGATCTCGTCAGGGACGAACTGGGTGTCCGGATTGCCCGGACGCCCGTGATGGGCGTAGTCGTAGCCCTCGCGAGCCTCGATGTACGCCGTCAACGCCTCGGGAACCGCTCCCGTCCCCTGCCCGTACCGGGAGACGAGATCGGCGACATGGTTGCCTACCATTCCGCCGAACCACCGCACCTGGTCTCGCTGGTGGGCGATGTCGTCCCCGACGTACGCCGGCGCGGCGGCGCAGATCGTGATCGAACTTGGATCGCGGCCCGCCTCCTCTGCGGCGGCACGCACGCGTCCGATGGCCCACTCGATGACGAAAGGATCCGCGAGCTGCAGGATCAGGCCGTCGGCCTCTCGCCCCGCCACGGCGAGGGCCTTGGGGCCGTAGGCGGCCATCCAGACAGGCAGCGCCCCGTTGCGGACCCACGGAAATCGGAACGTCGCACCGTGCAGCTCGACCTCTTGGCCGATCGCAAGCGCCCTGATCGCCCGGATTGCCCCTGCGACCTCTTCGAGAGTGGTCGGCCGTTCACCGACAACCCGCACGGCGGAGTCTCCGCGTCCGATGCCACAGATCGTGCGATTGCCGAACATGTCGTTCAGCGTGGCGAACAACGACGCCGTGACCGGCCACTCCCTCGAGCGGGGGTTGGTGACCATGGGCCCGACAGTGACGCGGCGGGTGGCTTCGAGGATCCGCGGATAGATGACGAAGGGCTCCTGCCACAGGACCGGAGAATCGAAGGTCCACACCGAGGCGAAACCGAGTGCGTCGGCGAGTCGGGACAGCTCGATCAACCGATCTGCCGGCGGGTCGGTCTGCAAGACGATGCCGAAGTTCACGGCGCTGCGCGTGCACCGACTCTTCCGACGGGGACGTCGACCCCGCCGAACCGGGTGCGTGCGACGAAGCGCCCATGCCCTTCGCGCCCTTCGTACGTGGCGTCGGAAAGGACCAACGTCCCGCGGGAGATGACCGTGTCCACGCCACCGGTCATCATCATGCCCTCGTAGACCGAGTAGTCGACAGCCATGTGGTGACTGGCTGCGGACAGGGTGTGCGCGCGCTCAGGGTCGTAGACGACGATGTCGGCGTCCGCACCCGGAAGGAGCGTGCCTTTCTTCGGGTACAGGCCGAAAATGCGCGCCGGTGCCGTCGAGGTGAGCTCCACCCAGCGCTCCGGGGTGATCCGGTGGGACTCCACCCCTTGATAGATGAGGTCCATCCGGTGTTCGACGCCCGGCAGGCCGTTGGGGATCTTCGAGAAGTCGCCGCGACCGAGCTCCTTTTGACCCTTGAAGCAGAAGGGGCAGTGATCGGTCGCGACGACCGAAAGGTCGTCGGTGCCGAGTCCGCGCCACATGGCGTCGTGATGTGCGGACGGCCGGAGTGGGGGGGAGCACACGGCCTTGGCTCCCTCGAAGCCCGGGCCGTCCATGAGCCCTTCGTCGAGGAACAGGTACTGGGGGCAGGTCTCGGCGAACACGAGTGCACCGGCGTCACGTGCGGCGGCGACCTCCGCCAGCGCCTCAGCGGCGGACAGGTGCACGATGTAGAGCGGGCATCCCGCCACCCCGGCGAGCACGATCGCCCGGTGGGTGGCCTCGCCCTCGAGCACCGCAGGGCGCGTCTCGCCATGCAACCTCGGCTCGCCCTGGCCCCTGGCCAGTGCCTCGGAGACCAGCACGTCGATGGCGATGCCGTTCTCGGCGTGCATCATGATCGTGGCGCCACATGTGGCGGCAGCCTGCATCGCCCGCAGGATTTGGCCGTCGTCGGAGTAGAGGACGCCCGGGTAGGCCATGAACAGCTTGAAGCTGGTGACGCCGTCGTCGACCAGGCCGTGCATCTCCTTCAGCGCATCGTCGGTCACGTCCGAGAGGATCATGTGGAAGCCATAGTCGATCGCGCAGCGGCCATCTGCCCGCGCCATCCAGGTCTCGAGGCCCTGACGCGGGCTCCCACCGCGCGGCTGGATGGCGAAGTCGACAATGGTGGTCGTTCCTCCCCACGCCGCCGCTCGCGTGCCCGTGGCGAAGGTGTCCGAGGAGGACGTCCCGCCGAAGGGCATCTCCATGTGCGTGTGCACGTCGATGCCGCCGGGGACGACGAGCTTCCCCGCCGCATCGATGCGGCGCAGATCCGATCCGGACACGATCGGCGCTCCCGGAGCGAGCAGGGCGGCAATACGCTCGCCCTCGACGAGGACGTCCGCGGCGACGCTGCCCTCCGACGTGACGACGGTGCCGTGCTCGACGACGAGGCGGCTCACGGGGAGACCAGCGGACCGTAACTATCGGGGCGTCGATCCCGATAGAAGGCCCATAGTTGGCGGACCTCTTCGATCATGCCGAGGTCGAGGTCTCGTACCACGACCTCGTCGTCGCTCCCCGACGCTGCACCTCCGACGGTCTGCCCGCGAGGATCGACGAAGTACGAACCTCCGTAGAACTCGTTGTCCCCGAGAGGCTCGACGCCCACCCGGTTGATCGCACCGACGAAGTACTCGTTGGCCACCGCCGCGGCGGGCTGCTCGAGGTTCCACAGGTACGCGGAGAGGCCGCGGCTCGTCGCCGACGGGTTGAACACGATCTGGGCTCCTGCCAGCCCGAGGGCACGCCATCCCTCGGGGAAGTGACGGTCGTAGCAGATGTAGACGCCGATGCGGCCGACCGCGGTGTCGAACACGGGATATCCGAGGTTGCCCGGACGGAAGTAGTACTTCTCCCAGAAGCCCTTCACCTGGGGGATGTGGGTCTTGCGGTACTTGCCGAGATAGCGCCCGTCGGCGTCGACGACGATGGCCGTGTTGTAGTAGATCCCGGGCTGGTCCTCTTCGTAGATCGGAGCCACGATCACCATGGACGTCTCGCGCGCGAGCGCGGATACCCGTTCCGTCGTCGGGCCGGGAATGGGTTCGGCGTACGCGTAGAACTCGGGATCTTGGACTTGGCAGAAATACGGCCCGTAGAAGAGCTCTTCGAAGCAGAGGACCTGTGCTCCTTGGGCTGCTGCCTCTTTGGCGAGCACGACGTGAGAGCCGATCATCGACTCCTTGTCGCCGGTCCACTTCGCCTGCACCAGCGCCGCCTTCACGATGTCAGCCATCGCCTATCTCCTCCTCGGTCACGACGCACCCGCCGACATCGGCCCACGACTCGGCCCCCGTCCGGCACCCTGCCCGCTGGCGACGTGACCATGCTGTGGAACCTAGCGCGCCATGTCATCCCCGTCTGCTGCTGCACCCAGCCCCCGCGTGGCGCAAAGGCGCAGGGTGGGGGGCACCCGGGTCGTCGGTTCGAGCAGCCACAGCAGCGTCGGCCCGCTGATCTCACCGCCCATGAACTGGTCATCTGCCTCCGCCGGGTTGACATCGGGGTCTGCCGGCATTGCGCAGCATCACCTCGTGCGCGTGCTCGATGCGACAGGGGTGGATCCGCAGCTCCCCTCTCGCGCGGGCTCGCCAGTCGGGGCGCCCTTGCGCGGACGGCACCCCGGGAGAGCGGGAGCGCCTCATGCCGAGCGTCACGGTCTTGTCTTCGAGCTCGACCGGGACCCCGAGCGCCGTCTCGTAGGCCTCCAGCTCTGTGCCGTGGCGGCGTCACTCCCTCGTGGGTTCGGGTCACGAGACTCAGAAGCTGAGCGGCTCTTTGGCCATGAGCGTCACGATGTCGTAGACGACCGTCGCAGCAGCGAGCGCCGTGATCTCGGCGTGATCGTACGCGGGCGCCACCTCCACGACGTCGCCACCCACGAGCGGGAGCCCGTCGAGAGCCCGAAGCAGGTGGAGCAGCTCCCTGCTGGTGAGGCCGCCCATCTCGGGGGTGCCCGTTCCGGGAGCAAAGGCAGGATCGAGGACGTCGATATCCACCGAGAGGTAGACGGGGACGTCGTCCACCCTCGAACGAACTGATGCGACGATCTCGTTCAGGCCAATGCGGTCGATGTCGCCCGCGCGGACGATTTGGAAGCCGAATGCGGCGTCGTCCTTCAGGTCGAGTTCGTCGTACACGGGTCCTCGGATTCCGACGTGCACGGAGTGGTCATGGACCAGCAGCCCTTCTTCGAAGGCGCGGCGGAAGACGGTGCCGTGCGTGACCGGTGCACCGAAGTACGTGTCCCACGTGTCGAGATGTGCGTCGAAATGCACAAGCGCGACGGGGCCGTGCAGCGCGTGCAGCGCGCGCAGCAGCGGGAGGGCGACAGTGTGGTCACCACCGATCGTCACAAGGCGTGACCGGTTTGCCAGCAGGTCGCTCGCGTGGTCGCGGATTTGGTCGACGGCGACGGCCATGTCGAACGGGTTCACCGGAACGTCACCCGCATCGACCACCTGCACCGCGCGCAACGGAGCGACACCGAGGTCCGGGTGGAACGATGGGCGGAGGTTCCGAGAGGCGGTGCGCACAGCGAGCGGACCGAACCGTGCACCAGGACGGTACGAGGTCCCGCTGTCGAAGGGCGCACCGAGCACGGCGATGTCGTAACGCCGGCATTCGTCGATGGTCGGGAGTCGGACGAACGTCGAGGCACCGGCGAACCGGGGCACGACGGTCCCATCGACCGGTCCGATGATCTCGTCCGCGTGGGTCTTTGCCTCGTTCATGGCGCGCTGGCTCCTTGCTCGGCGCCGCGTGTCAACGCGCGTCCATCGACGGCCTGGGGAACTGACGCGGCGCCGGGTTCGTCGATCTCGTGTGCTCGGCGATCTCCCCGAGCGTCGCCAGCCACAGCCCCTCGAGGGACTCCATCTGCTCGATCAGCCGCTCGAGCGCGGCGATCCTCGATGGTCGGCCGCTCAAGAACGGGTGATTGGTCAGCACGAAGCAGCAACCCTCGCGGTAGCACGCGTCCAGCTCGAGCGACCACATCTCGAGGACCTTCGCCGGGCTCTCGATGAGGCCGCTCCCCGAGATCCCAGGGACGAACGCGTACTGCTCCCAGTCGTCGAGCGCCCAGTGCACTGGGATCTCCACGATCGTGCGCGCACCCGCAGCCGATCCCTCTGCGAGCAGGTAGGGAACGTCGCAGTCCATCATCGAGCTGTCGTAGAGGAATCCGCGGTCGATCAAGAGCCCCGGGGTGTGGTAGTTCAGCTCCCACATCGGTGCCCGGTACCCCAGCGGACGCACACCCGCCACGCTGTCGAGCGCTTGCAGACCGCGGTCGATCATGCGCGACTCGGTGTCGACATCCATGCCGTTGGTCGCCTCATGCAGGTAGCCGTGGTGCGCGATCTCGTGACCGGCGTCCGCGATGGCCGCCACCATCGACGGGTAGCGCTCCGCGGTGAACCCTGGCACGAAGAAGGTCGCGCGCAGTGCATGACGCTCGAGGAGGCGGAGGATACGCGGCACGCCGGTCAACGGACCGTATGCCTGATGCGACATGACCGTCATCCGAGTCACAGAGGAGGGGGCTGCGCTGATCGCTGCAGACTCGGCGTCGACGTCGAAGGTCAACGCGGCGGCGGCGGAAGCACCGTTGGGCCAGCGCACCGCGCCGGCCGGCTGGGTCACGTCGCCTCGGTTCATCGACGCCACGTCGCGAGGGGCGCGTCTCGCGCGCGCACCAGGTCCACGTCTTGGGCTGCGGACCCGGGCCACTCGAGGCGCGCGACGACCGGAGCCCGCTCTACGACGACCCTGCCGTGTGCGACGACGTGGGAGGGGCGCACCAGTCGGCGCACGACGTCGAGGGGGTCAGCCGCGGGGAGGAGGAGAAAGCTGGCAGGTGCCCCGACCCGGACTCCGTACGCATCCCCAAGACCGAGCACCTTGGCGGCGCGATCGGAGACCATGCGGACACATTCGGCGATCTCATGAGGAGCCATCATCTGCGTGGCGTGCGCGCCTACGTGGGCAACGAGCACAGGATCAGCGGTTCCGAGCGGATACCAGGGGTCCATCACGTCGTCGTGTCCGAACGCAACGTTCACACCGGCCGACAGCATCTCCTTTACCTGCGTCAGGCCCCGACGCTTCGGGTAGCCGTCGAAGCGTCCCTGGAGGTGCAGATTCACGAGCGGGTTGCACACAAGGTTGATGCCGGAGCGCAGCAGCAGGCGTTGGAGCTTGTAGGTATACGCAGGAGCGTAGGACCCCATCGCCGTGGTGTGGCTCGCCGTGACCTTCTCGCGCAGGCCACTGCGGAGCGCCAGCATGGCCAGCACTTCGGAGAACCTCGACTGTTCGTCGTCGATCTCGTCGCAGTGGGCGTCCACCGAGAGCCCATGGCGCTGCGCGACGTCAACCGCAAGCTCGAGGGAACGCACGCCGTCCTCGCGCGTGTCCTCGAAGTGCGGTATCGCGCCGATCACGTCGACGCCGCGTCGTGCTGCCTCCTCCAGGAGCTCCAGCCCGGACGGGAACGAGCAGATCCCCTCCTGGGGGAACGCGACGAGCTGCAGCTCGACGACGCCCCGGACACGGTCGCGCAGCTCGAGCAGTGCACCGAGCGCGACGAGTTCGGGGTCAGTGACGTCGACGTGGCTGCGCACGTGCAGGACACCGTTGGAGACGTACCAGCGGAGCACCTCTTCCGCACGCTCCAGCACGTCGTCGTGGGTGAGCGACTGCTTGCGCTCGGACCAGCAGGCGATGCCCTCCCACAGGGTCCCGCTCTCGTTCCACCGCGGCTCGCCGGCGGTCAAGACCGTGTCGAGGTGCACATGTGGTTCGACGTAGGGGGGGCAAAGGAGAGATCCGCCGCCGTCAACGACGGAGCGCGCCTGCGCGGGGGCGCCCGACGCAGGCTCCAGTGCAACGATCGTCCCGCCGTCGACGTGCACATCGACGAGCGCATCGGATCCCACCGCCCGAACGCCGCGTACGAGCAGGTCCAACACTGCGATCTCCTCTCCTCTCGATGGCCAGACGCCCGACGTCGATCAAGCGTCGATCAGGCGTCGGAGGGCACGGCAACGACGGACACGGGGTCGATCGTGTGCAGCACGCTCGTCGCGGGGGACACGTCCCTTGCGCTCTTCGACTCGATCGCGCGGATCACGGCGTAGAGCCCACCTCCGACGACGAAGCCGACGAAGAACGCGATGTCGCCGCCGTGCAGCCAGCCCGACGACGCAGGACCGATGAACAGTGTCGTGTCCATGAACGGCACTGCTGCACCGAAGCCGACGAGCAGGGCGGTCAGCGCCTCCCATCCGGGCGCCAGAGAGCGGAAGTCCATGATCTTGGCGGCATCCACGTGGCCACGCTGGCGCCACCAGTGCACCATCTGGATCGCCGCGAACGGCGGCACCCAGTAGGTGATGAACAGCAGGACTTCTTCGAACTTCGTGGTGAGATTCCCCGTATCCAGCCACATCGTGAGACCGAACGCGAGTGCGGTCACCACGACGGCGACGTATGGCCGCCTGACCCGTGCTCCGGCTGCTTGGAGCGCCAGTGAGCCCGAGTAGTCGTTCATGGCATTGACCGAAACGGTCCCAATCCAGATTGCCACCAGGGCCATGCCGCCCAGGACACCTCCACCCATCAGATGCTGGATTCCTCCCGACGTGCTGCTCACGACGACCGAAGCTGCCGCGAGACCGAGGATCTCCAGCCAGATCGACGAGAGGGAGACTCCGGCAAGGGTGAGAAGGAAGAGTGAGACGCGCGACGTCTCGGGCTTCATGTACCGGCTGTAGTCGGACGCATACGCTCCCCACGAGACGACGAAGCTGGCAGCGATGGTCGTCATGAGGATGAACCCACCGGCGAGCGACGACCCGTGGGCCGTCGCAGCGGCATGGAAATTCCCGACGGAGACGACCTTGACGGTCACGACCACGAACATCGCCCCGAGGACGATCGACATCCATTTCTGGAAGACGTGCATCATCTCGTATCCGAAGAGGCCGAGCACCCCCTGCATGGCGAGCACGATGAGGAGCCCGATCCAGAACGGGACGTGGATCAAGATGTGCACCGCCTCGGCGCCGAAGATCGCGTTGATCGCGTCCCACGCGATCGTCGACATCCACTGGAGGATCCCAGGGAGCACCACCGACTTGCCGAACGACAGCCGGGCGAGCGGGATCTGGCCGGCGCCGGACTTCGGGCCGAACGTTCCGAGAACCGACACGAGCAGCCCACCGACCACCGTGCCCACCACGATCGCCACGACACCCAGCGAGAATCCGACGCCGACGAAGCTCGACGTGGCAAGGGTCCCGATGAAGAACCCGGCCGGGACGAGGTTCGGCGTGAACCACACCGTGAAGACACGGTGCAGCCGCCCGTAGCGCTCGTCGACGGGGATAGGCGCCATGCCGTGCATCTCGAGGGTCGCGTGCCCCTCGTACCGGGGCCGACTGCCCTCGTAGATCTGGGTTGCCATTGCGCGCGGTCCCTCCCTCGTGTCGTCCTCGCACACACGTCCCGGCGGGAGCAACCTGGCGGCACCGGGCTCGATCCCGGCATGCTGGCCCCCCGCCGCATTCCGACGCCCGCAGCATAAGGAGTGGCGGTTCGCCATCCAAGTAGACGTTCGTCACGCTGCACCGCCTCGCGTTAGACTCGAGTATCACGTCGATCGACGCTTCTTGGATGCCGTGACGCTGCGCGTCGGCGAGCTTTTGGCGCGGCCGCATCTGCAGATCGAGCTGGTGGCCGGGGAGGCGGGGATCGATCGCCGCATCACCTGGGCACATGCCTCCGATCTGGCCGACCCATGGGACTGGTTGGCGGGTGGGGAGCTGCTCATGAAGAACGGGCGCAGCCTGCCACGCAGCGCCCAGGGCCAAGTCGCGTTCTTGGAGGGTCTCGCGGCCGCCGAGGTGACCGCCTTGGTCATCGGCAACGATCCGATGACCCCCCCACTGGCACGGCGCGCGGTCCGGCGCGCCGACGAGCTGGCGCTCCCAGTGCTGCGCATCCCCTACTCGATGAGCTTCATCGCCGTCACCAGGGCGGTTGCGGATGCAGCCGTGGAGGAGCAGTCCCGCCGGATGGTGCGCATCGAGCGCATCTACGCAACCCTCCGCGCGCGGCCCCCCGGCGCGACACCCGGCTCCTTCGTCAGTCGGCTCGAGCGCGAGCTCGGCCACCGAGTCCACCTCGTCGACGCAGCCACCCTGAGGCCGGTGCTCGGCACGAAAGCGCTCGCCCCCGAGGTGCTCCACCTTCTCGCCGCCGCGCTCGCGACACGCACGACCGAAGTCCCGGCGGTCGTGCACCTGCCCGACCGGAGCCGCCGCGCCGCAGTCGCAATCTCGGTGCCCTTCGACGAGCCCACCCTCCTCGTCGCGGAGCGCTCCGATCGGCGCGGGTTTGACCTCTCGACGCTGCACCACGCCGCCGCCGCCGCCGCGGTCGAAGCTGCGCATCACGCGCTCGTCGAAGACCTCAACGCCCAGGCCGAGGCGGCAGAGCTCGCCGAACTGCTGGGCCACCGTCGTTCGCCGGGACGTCCCGATGCCCCGGCGGGCTGGCGATCGTCGGTTGCGACCGCGCGCCTGGCGGCTGCGCCGATGAGTGACGCACTCCGCCAGCGCCGCCTGGCCCTCGGGCTCCGCCGCCGAGGCGTCACCCACATCATGGTCGCCGAGCACGACACGCTCTGGGTGCTGCTCGACGGAGCCGACCCCGGCTCACCTGTGATCGACGTCGTCCGCGCACGCCTCGGAGAAGGTGCCGTCATCGGCATCAGCGATCCGGTGGGAGTGCCGACGAGGATGCCCGAGGCGGCGAGGGAGGCGAGGTTCGCCCGTGGAATCGCCTCGCAGCGTGGCGCCGGCGTTGCGTACTTCGGGGAGACCGGTCGACTACCGGCCGTACAAGATCCCGCAGCTGCGCGGGCGGTCGTCGAGGGGGTGCTCGGAGCGGTCTTGGCCTACGACGCCGCCCACGGCACCGACCTCTTCGTCTCGCTGGAGGCGTTCCTCGAGCACAAGCGGTCGTGGAACCGCACCGCGTCTGCGCTCCGCGTGCACCGCCAGACCGTCATCTACCGCATGAAGCGGGTTGCCGCGCTCACCGGACGCGACGTATCGGAGACCTCGGACCTTGCAGAGCTCTGGCTCGCGGTCTCAGCCCACCGCTTGCTGACGGACGGCGCGAGCGGTCTCGGGCCACGTCGACGCGCCGAGGATGGTCGGGGTTCGCTGAGCTATTCCTGACTAACTGAGCAATACCAAGCGTACATACGTTCGAGTGATATGCTCGCCTCTGTGAACCTGACCCAGTGGGCTCGCCAGCAGGGAATCCACCCCCAGACGGCGTACCGGTGGTTCCGACAGGGCACGCTCCCGGTCCCGGCGGTGCGGGTGAACGAACGGACGGTGCTCGTCTCGATGGACGCCAAGGCTTCACCTGGGC
>JAJYPY010000156.1 GCA_021794995.1 Actinomycetes bacterium
CACCCCAGCCGACCTCGACCAGCTCGCCGCCCTTGCGCACGAGCGGTGCGGCGAGGCGCCGGCCGCGCGCCTCGCGCGCCTCAGCGACCTCGCCCATGAACTGCCCTCGGCTGACTCCGGCGGAGCCGATCTGCGACGCGGTGGCCGGGACGACGTCGACGTCGGCGTCCCCCAGCTCGGGCCCTTGGGGAGCGTCGGAGACCTCGTCGCCATTGACCGACTCGAACACGAACCGGCCCTTGTCGCACAGCCAGCCCTGGTTGACGGGATCCGCGTCGAGGCCCAGGAGCCGGGTGAGCCTGTTCGTCGACGACTGGACCGCGACGCGGCAGCCGAACGCACAGGTCGTGCACGTGGACTCCACCTGCTCGAGGTCCCAGGGCCGCGCGGTGAAGCGGTACGGGGTCGCGGTCAGCGCACCGACCGGGCAGATCTGGACCGTGTTCCCGCTGAAGTACGACGAGAACGGGCGACCCGGGAAGGTGGCGACCTCCACGCGTTCGCCGCGCCCGGCGAAGTCGATCAGCGCTTCGCCGGCGATCTCCTCTGCGAAGCGCGTGCAGCGCGCACACTGGATGCAGCGCTCGCGGTCCAACAAGACGAGGTCCGAGATCGCGATGGGCTTCTCGAAGTGGCGCTTCTCCTCCACGAACCGGCTCTCCCCCGGGCCGTAGGCGAGGGTCTGGTCCTGGAGCGGGCACTCTCCGCCCTTGTCGCATACGGGACAGTCGAGAGGATGGTTCACGAGGAGGAACTCCAAGACGCCGTCCTGCGCCTTCTTGACCTTCTCCGACGCCGTCGTGACCTCCATGCCTTCGGCGACCGTGACGAAGCAGGCCGGCTGGAGGGTGGCGCCGCGGGGGCCGCTCACCTCCACCAGGCACATGCGGCACATCCCGACGGGCTCCATGCGGGGGTGGTAGCAGAACCGGGGAATGTACGTGCCGGCCCGTTCTGCCGCGCTGATGATCACCTCACCCGGGCGGGCACTGGCAGCCCGTCCGTCGAGGGTGTACGCCACCGTGCCCGCATCGTGCGGTTCGTCGGGCGTGGCGGCATCGGAGGGGCGATGCGCGCCGGGCGCGGTCTCAGCCAACGGGGCACCTCCCCTCTTTGACGTGCAGCAGGAATTCGTCGCGGAACATGTCGATGGCGGAGTGGATCGAGGAGGGGATGGAGGGCCCGAGCACGCAGATCGTCGTCTGCTGCGGTGGCCACGTGAGACCCGGCGCGATGTTGTCGCTCGCGTCGAGCAGCAGGTCGAGGTCCTCGTCGCGACCGCCGCCGTGCTCGATCCGGCGCAGGACGCGTTCGAGCCAGCCCGATCCTTCGCGGCAGGGGGTGCACTGCCCACAGGACTCGCGTGCAAAGAACCGGGTGATCCGCCACGCGGCGCGCACCATGCACGTGGTCGAGTCCATGACGGTGATCGCCCCAGAGCCGAGCATCGAACCGGCGTTGGCGACCTCGTCCTGACCGAGAGGGAGGTCGAGCCGTTCGGGCCCGAACCATGGGGCCGAGACGCCGCCGGGGATGAACGCCTTGATCTCCCGGTCGCCGGGTACGCCGCCGCCGTACACGGGCGCGTAGACAAGGTCGCGAAAGGTGGTCTTCACCATCTCCACCTCGTAGGTGCCTGGACGCCGCACGTGGCCGGAGAGCGCGAACAGGCGCGTCCCGGTCGATCGCCCCTCGCCCAGCGCGGCGAAGGCCTTCCCCCCGTGGAGCACGATCCACGGGAGGTTCGACATGGTCTCCACGTTGTTGACCACCGTCGGCTGACCGTAGAGGCCGATGGCGGCAGGAAAGAACGGGGGCTTGATGCGGGGGAACCCGCGCTTTCCCTCGAGCGACTCCAAGAGCGCCGTCTCCTCGCCGCAGATGTACGCACCCGCTCCCGGGTGGACGACGACGTCGACGGAGAACCCCGAGCCGAAGATGTCCGAGCCGACGGCACCGTGGTCGTAGGCCTCGTTCAGCGCGTGCTGCAGACGCTCGAGCCCGAGCGCGAACTCGCCGCGCAGGTAGATGAACGCCCGGGTGACCTGCAGCGCGTACGTCGCGATGAGCACGCCCTCGAGCAACTGGTGGGGGTCGCGCTCGACGAGCAAGTGGTCCTTGAACGTCGCAGGCTCGCTCTCGTCGCCGTTCACGACGAGATAGGTGACGGGATCCCTCCGCAGCATCGACCACTTGCGGCCGGCGGGGAACCCCGCCCCGCCACGACCGAGCAGGCTGGCCGCGTCCACCTCGGCGGCGACCGCCTCGGGCGTCATGGCGAGCGCCTTGCGCAAGGCCTCGTAGCCGCCGGTCGAGAGGTAGCGCTCGAGCGTGAAGGAGTCGTCGTAGCCGATCCTCGAGGTGACGATGCGCGGGGCGTCGGTGACCGCCATCACCCGTCCCCTGCTCCGCTGGCGTCGTGCGCCGCGCGGGCCCGGTCGGCCTGCGCCGCCGACATCGCCGCCCGCTCGGCGGCGACCTGCGCCCCCTCCACCCGGAGCCCTCCGTTGCGTCTGACGCGCACGAGCGTGCCGTGGGCGGGGATCTCGTCACCGCGCCGCCCGGCGCGCAGGTCGGCGACGAGCTGGTCGAACGCGTCCGCAGAGAGGCCCCCGACGTAGCGGTGGTTCACCGTCACGCACGGCGCGCGGTCGCAACCGGCCAGACACTCGGCGTCCTCGAGGGTGATCACGCCATCGGGTGTGGTCCTCCCCGCTCGGACGCCGAGCGTGCGCTCGGCATGGGCGAGGAGCTCCTCGGCCCCTCCGAGCAGGCAGGCGATGTTCGTGCAGATCGAGACGAGGTACCTTCCGACCGGCTCGGTGTGGAGCATGTCGTAGAACGTGGCCGTGCCGCGCACCTCGGCCGCGGTCACGCCGACCAGCCCGGCGATCTCTTCCATCGCTTCGGGCCGCAGCCAACCGTCCTGCTCCTGGGCGAGGTGGCACAACGGGATCAGGGCCGAGCGGGGCTCGGGGTACAGCGAGACGAGCTCGCGGGCGCGTGCCGCCATGTCGGGGCTGAAGTGGGTCACCGGTCCACCTCTCCCATCACGGGGTCGACGGACGAGATGATGGCGACGGCGTCGGCGATGAGCCCGCCGCGAAGCAGCGCGGGCACCGCCTGGAGGTTGACGAAGCTCGGGCCCCGGATGTGCAGCCGATAGGGCTTGGACGTCCCGTCGGAAACCAGGTAGCAGCCGATCTCGCCCCGCGGCGACTCGATGGCGACGTAGACCTCGCCCTCGGGAACCCGGAATCCTTCCGTGAAGATCTTGAAGTGGTGGATGAGCGCCTCCATCGACTCGTCGATACGGGCGCGGGGCGGCGGGGTCACCTTGCGGTCCTGGACGCGGTAGTCCCCCGGTGGCATCCGCTCGGCGATCTGGCGGACCAGCTTGATCGACTCGCGGATCTCGTTCAGCCGGATCGCGTAGCGATCGAAATTGTCGCCGAACGTGCCCACGATCACATCGAAGTCCAGCTTGTCGTACTCGAGGTACGGCATCGAGCGGCGCAAGTCCCACGGCACGCCGGTTGATCGCAGGATCGGCCCGGTGACCGACAGGGCGATCGCCTCCTCGGCGGAGATGCTCCCGACTCCCTCCATGCGCTCCCGGAAGATCGGCTGGCCGGTGAGCAGCTCGTCGTACTCGTACGTCCGGCGCAGGATCGTCTCGCAGATGACGTCGACGTCGTCTTCCCAGCCGTCGGGGAGGTCGGCCGCGACACCGCCCGGGCGGATGTAGTTGTGGTTCATGCGCAAGCCCGTCGTCTTCTCGAAGAAGGCGAGGATCATCTCTCGCTCGCGGAAGCCGTAGATCATCATCGAGGTGGACCCGAGGTCCATCCCGTTGGTGGCCATCCACATGAGGTGCGACGAGATCCGCTGGAGCTCGGCCATGAGCATGCGGATCCACGTGGAGCGCGGCGGCAGCTCGACGCCGAGAAGCGCCTCCGTCGCCATCGAGAACACGAGCTCGTTGCTCAGCGGAGACAGGTAGTCCATGCGCGTCACGTTGGTGCCGCCCTGGACATAGGTGAGCTCTTCTGCGGTCTTCTCCATCCCGGTGTGGAGGTACCCGATGACGGGCTTGGTCCGCAGCACCGTCTCCCCGTCGAGCTCGAGCATGAGGCGGAGCACGCCGTGCGTGGAGGGATGCTGCGGCCCCATGTTGATGATCATCGTCTCGTCGGTGGGACGCTCGAGGTCGATGTCGCCCGTGTCGACGACGCCGCCTTCGGGAATGCGCAACACCGCGCCGGCCTCACGGCGGAGCTCCGCAGGCGGGGTGCGCGTGCGTGTCGCCAGCTCCTGCGCTCCCTCGGAGGTCTCCGCGACCGACGCGCGCGGTGCGCGCCGGACGCCCGAGACGTCGTCATGCGTGGGTCCGGTCATCGACGTGCGCTCATCTCGGGCCGGGCGCTTCTTTGAACTGCACCGGCACGCGCCCGACGCCGTAGTCCTTGCGAAGGGGGTGCCCCTCCCAGTCCTCGGGCATGAGGATGCGCGTCAGATCGGGATGGCCCGTGAAGCGGACGCCGAAGAGGTCGAACACCTCGCGCTCCATCGCCTCTGCGCCGGGATAGAGGTCCCACAGCGTGTCGAGCACCGGGTCGGCCTCGGGCACCTGCACCCGCACGCGCGCCCGGCGGCGCGACGACATGGACACCAGGTTGGCGACCACCTCGAACCGCTCGGGCTCGACGCCGGGAGGCAGCGTCCGGCCCGGATGGGTGAGGTAGTCGACCGCGGTGACGTCGCTAAGCTGCTCGAACCCCGACGCCCTGTAGGCCGCGACGAGGTCGTGATAGCGCTCGCGCGGGGGGAAGGCG
>JAJYPY010000157.1 GCA_021794995.1 Actinomycetes bacterium
GGCCGGCACGCGCCTCGCCGCGCCGGTGGTCGGCATCGCGCCGACACCCGCGGGGAAGGGCTACTGGCTCGCCGGCGCGGACGGCGGCGTGTTCACCTTCGGCGCGGCCGCCTTCGAGGGCTCGCTGCCCGCCCGCGGGACCTCGGTCCGCAACGTGGTGGGGATCGCGACCAACCCGGCGTAGCGCCCGCCCGGGGCCGCCCGGGCCGGGACGCGGGCTACGCCTGGGGCGGGAGGAGGACGAGGCAGCCGTTGTGGCCGCCGAAGCCGAAGGAGTTCGACAGCACCGGCCCCGGCTCCCACGGCCGCGCCTCGCCCCGCACGACGTCGAGGTGGATCTCGGGATCGAGGTCCTCGCAGCCGTAGGTGGGCGGGATGAGCCTGCGGTCGATCGCCATGACCGACGCCACCGCCTCGATCGCGCCCGCCGCCCCGAGGCCGTGGCCCGTGACGCCCTTGGTGGACGTGACCGGCGGCCCGGGTTCACCGAAGACCTTGGAGATGGCCCGGGCCTCGGCGAGGTCGTTCAAGGGGGTGGACGTGCCGTGCGCATTGATGTGGGCGATGTCGCCGGGGGAGAGCTGGGCGTCGAAGAGCGCCTGCTCCATGCAGGAGACGGCACCGGCCCCGTCGGGCGCCGGCGCCGTGATGTGGTGGGCGTCGGCGGTCGAACCCGAGCCGGCGACCTCGGCGTAGATGCGCGCGCCCCGGGCCACGGCGTGCTCCCAGGACTCGAGGACGAGGGCCGCCGCGCCTTCGGAGATCACGAAGCCGTCCCGGCGCACGTCGAACGGGCGGGAGACCCCGCTCGTGGAGAGGGCGGTCATGTTCGCGAACGCGGCGACCGCGACCGGGTGCATCGACGCCTCGGCGCCGCCGCCGACGACGACGTCGCACCGACCGGTCGCGACAAGGCGCGCGGCGTTGGCGACCGCGTGGGTGCCCGCGGCGCACGCGGTGACGACCGTCTCGGACGGGCCGCGCCAGCCCCTGCGCATGGAGATGTGGGCGGCGCCGGCGTTGGCCATCATCATCGGGACGAGGAAGGGCGAGACGCGTCGCGCGCCGCGCTCGTTGTAGACGGTCACCTGCTCGGCGAGCGTGTCGAAGCCTCCGACACCGGTCGCGAAGATCACCCCGGCACGCTCTGCGGCCACCCCGAGCTCGCCGGCGTCGTCGAGCGCCATCTCCGCCGCGGCGACGCTGAACGCGGCGAAGGCGTCGACGCGACGGGCCTCCTTCGGGCCGAAGTAGTCGGCCGCGTCGAAGCCGGGGACACGGCGCTCGCCGGAGATCGACGGGTGGACGAGGCCTTCCCAGAGCGCCTCGACCCCCAGCCCGCAGCAGGTGACGGCGCCGATCCCGGTGACGGCGACGCGCCGGGCGCGGACCGCGCCGTCTGGTCCGACCCCCAGCAGCATCAGAACTTGGAGCTGATCAGTTCGAAGGCCTGCCCGGCGGTCTCGATGTCTTCGAGCTCGCTCTCCTCCACCGTGATGTCGAACGCCTCCTCGAGGGCCATCACCAGCTCGACCAGGTCGAGACTGTCGGCGTCGAGGTCTTCGGCGAACCGCGCGTCCATGGTGACCTTCTCGGCCGGCACCTGGAGGACCTCCACGGCGCACTCACGGAACTTCTCGAATGCTGCCTCGTTGTCCACGTCGCTCTCCTTGTGGGTTGCCGCGCTTCGGCGGCCAGTGAGCCTATCCGCGCCGGGCTGCGGGCAGGGCGTTCCGGGACGCCCCGCGCTCAGAGCCCCATGCCCAGTCCCCCGTCGACGGGGACCACGGCGCCGGTGATGTAGGCCGCCGCGTCCGAGGCGAGGAAGCCGACTGCGGCCGCCACATCCTCGGGAGTCGCCGAGCGCCCGAGCGGCACCATCGCCACCAGCTCACCGACCCGCGCCGGCCCCAGCGCGGCCGTCATGTCCGTCTCGACGACGCCGGGCGCCACGACGTTGACCGTGATCTGGCGGCTCGCCACCTCCCGGGCCAGCGCACGGGCCATGCCGACGAGCCCCGCCTTGGAGGCCGCGTAGTTGGCCTGACCCGGCAGCCCGACGAAGGCCCCGACCGAGGAGACGAAGACGATCCGGCCCCGGTGCAGGCGGAGCATCTTGGCGACGGCGCGCTTGGCGACGCGAAAGGCGCCGGTCAGGTTCGTCTCGAGGACGTCGTGCCAGGCCTCCTCGCTCATGCGCACGACGAGGGTGTCGCGCGTGATGCCGGCGTTGGCGACCAGGACCTCGACGGGACCGAAGTGCTCCTCGACGCTGCGGTAGGCCGCCTCCACCTGGGCGGGGTCGGTCACGTCGCAGCGCACCGCCAGGAACCGCTCACCGGGGGTGCCCGGGGGGGGCGCGGGCACGTCGTCGCCCCGGAAGGTGACGGCCACCCGGTGGCCGCCAGCGCAGAACCACGCGGCGCAGGCGGCCCCGATGCCCCGGGCGCCGCCGGTGACCAGGACGACGCGGCCGGCGGGGTCCGTCACCGCGCGTCGCCGGGCACCCGGAGCCACAGGAGCGGCTGGCCCTCCTGGACGCGCTCGCCGGCCACGGACAGCCAGCGGACGACCTCGCCTTCGAACGGGGTGCGCACCTCGGTCACGCCGACCCGGCCGACCAGGTCGCCGGTCCGGACGTGCGACGATGCGCCCGGCTCGGCGCGCCCCGTCGCGCCGTGCACGCCGGTGCCCGGCAAAAGACCCGTCCCGGGCGCCGCGAGCGACTCCTCGGGGGCGAAGATGCCCGAGCAGGGGCTCACCACCACGCGCTCGGACATGTAGAGGTGCTCGCCCTGGTGGGCGGGCGCGTCGTGGCGCCAGACGTCGGCGGGGTGGCCGGCGACCGCATCGAGGAGGGCGTCGAGGTCGTCGGGCCTGGCGACCGAGAGCGCCTGGGCCTCGGGCGCGCACCGCCGGGCGAGTCCGGTGAGGACGCCCCCCGGGCCGATCTCGACGAAGCTGGTCGCGCCGAGGCCCGAGAGCGTCTCGATGGTCTGTCGCCAGCGCACGGGGCCGCAGAGCTGTGCCGAGAGCAGCCCGGGCCACTCGGCCGGGTCCGAGTGCGTGCGCGCGTCGACGTTGGCGACGACGGGGACTTCGGGGGCCGAGAACACCACGTCGCCGAGGGCCTTTCGCAGCGCCGGGCGGGCGCTCGCCATGAGGGGCGTGTGGAACGCGCCGGAGACCGGGAGGGGCAGCACCTTGCGGGCGCCGAGCTCGCGGGCGATCTCGGTGACGGCGGCGATCGCGTCGCTCGTGCCGGCGACTACGACCTGCCCCGGCGCGTTGTAGTTCGCCACCCACGCGTCGCCCTCGGCGCGATGGCACGCGGCCTCGGCGTCGTCGTCGCTGATGCCGATGAGGGCCGCCATCGTGCCCGGCGTGTCCTCGCCGGCGCGGGCCATCGCGTCGCCGCGGGCCACCACGACGGTCGCGCCGTCGCCGAAGGGCAGGGCACCGCTCGCGACGAGGGCCGTGTACTCGCCGAGCGAGTGGCCCGCGCAGGCGGCGGGGGAGAGGCCGACGCGCTCGACCGCGTCCAGGACGACGAGGGACTGGACGAACGTGGCGAGCTGCGCGTGAGCGGTCCGGGTGAGCTCGTCCATCGTGGCGTCGAGGAGGAGGTGCTCCACGTCGCGCCCGACGGCCGCCGAGGCCTCCGCCACCACCTCCCACGAGGGGTGGTCGACCCAGGGCCGACCCATGGCTTCGCGCTGGGAGCCCTGACCCGGGAAGGTGAACGCCAACACGCGCCCCAGTGTGTCACGCACGCGGCGCCGGACGCTCCTCTGCCCGGGGGCCCGTCTCGGGGTTGGTGCCCGTCGGATACCGTGACGGCATGCGGGTGGCTGCGGTCCAGGTCGCCACGACGCTCTGCGTCGAGGAGAACCGGCGGCTCGCCACGCGCCACGTCGGCGCGGCGGCCCAGGAGGGCGCGTCCCTCGTGGTGCTGCCCGAGGCCACGATGTGCGGCTTCGGGGACGCGTCCTTCGACCTGTCGTCGGTCGCCGAGACCCTGGACGGGCCGTTCGTCTCCACCCTGTCGGAGGCTGCGGCGCAGCACGGGGTGACCGTGGTGGCCGGGATGTTCGAGCGCGCACCGGTCGCGGGGAAGGTGTACAACACGGCGGTCGTGATCGGGCCGCGGGGGCTCCTCGGCGCGTACCGCAAGCTGCATCTGTTCGACGCGTACGGCGCCCGGGAGTCGGCACGGGTGGTGGCGGGGGACGCGTCGGGGCCGTCGAGCGGCGTCGTGACGGTGCCGCTCGGCGGGGCAGGGGAGGGGGCAGGCGGCGGGTCCGGGGAGGGGGCAGGCGGCGGGGGGCTCGTGCTCGGGGTCATGACCTGCTACGACCTGCGGTTCCCCGAGATGGCCCGCGCCCTCGTCGAGCGGGGTGCGACGGTGATCGCGCTGCCGGCGCACTGGTTCAACGGGCCGGGGAAGGCCGCCGTGTGGGCGACGCTCGTGCGCGCCCGGGCGATCGAGAGCACGGCCTACGTGGTGGCGGCGGGCAAGCCCGAGGACGAGGGGGTGGGCCACTCCATGGTGGTCGATCCCGCCGGAGAGGTGCTGGCCGAGCTCGGCGGCACGTGCGAGGGCGGCTCCCAGGGCACGGACATGGCGCTGGCCGAGGTGTCGGCGGCCCGGGTGGCCGAGGTGCGCGCGGCGCTCCCGGTCCTCGCGCACCGGCGCTTCGGCGTGGTGGCGCGCGCGGACCCGCCGACAGGCCTGCGCCCGCCTCCGGCTGGCCCTACGATCCTGTCTGCGCCCGGATGACGGAATAGGCAGACGTGGAGGCCTCAAAAGCCTTTGCCCGTAAGTGCG
>JAJYPY010000158.1 GCA_021794995.1 Actinomycetes bacterium
GCGCTGTGATCGTCGCAGATATCGGGCTCTTCGCGATCAGCCGTGGGGAGGTGCTGACTACCGGGTCATTCGATAGATCCACCAGTTGAGGTCCGTGACCTCCGAATCTTGCAGGTGACAAAGCCAGCGAGACCGGAGGCCACGGACAGATGGACGGTAGTGGGGATGCACACGCACTCCTGGGCATGGACGACTTCGTCGTGCTCGCGACCACCGACGAGGACGGCGAGTGCTTCGTGCTCGTGGAGACGAGGGAGCGGGTTGTCGGCTGCCCGAGCTGCGGGGTGATCGCGAGCGGGCATGGCCGAAGCATCATCCAAGTCCGGGACCTCCCGATGGGCGACAGAGCGACCCGGCTCGTGTGGCGGAAGCGGCGGTACCTCTGTCGGGATGTCGGCTGTGAGAAGAGGACCTTCACCGAGGAGAGCGAGCTCGTCGAGCACGCCCTCACCCGTCGCGCGGCGATGGAGATCTGCCGGCGCGTCGGCGAGGACGGCCACTCGGTCGCCCAGGTGGCCCGCGAGCTCGGGACGAGCTGGTGGACTGCGATGGCAGCCGTGCGCCGCCACGGCACACCGCTTGTCGAGGACCCCTCGCGCCTCGACGGCGTGAGATCGCTTGGGGTCGACGAACACAAGATGCTGTCGGCGACGCGGCGCCACCACAGCTTTTACGCCACGAGCTTCGTTGACATCGAGCGGGGACGCCTCCTCGACGTCGTTCCTGGTCGAAGCGCAGACGACGTCGCCTACTGGTGCTTTGGAGCGACACAGACCTGGAAGGCCGGCGTTGAGACCGTGGCGATCGACCCACATCGCGGCTACGCGAACGGCCTTTTCCGCGGGCTTCCCGGAGCCGTCGTCACGATCGACCACTTCCATGCCATCAAGCTCGCCAACGAGGCGATCAACGACGTGCGCCGGCGGACACAGAACGAGACGCTCGGCCACCGCGGCCACCGCGACGACCCCCTCTACCGGACCCGCCGGCTCATGACGAGGGGATGGGAGCGCCTCGCTCCTCATCAGCGTGACCGGCTCCTCACCGCGCTGCGGGCCGGCGACCCCGACGGCGAGGTCGGCGCCTGCATCCTCGGAAAGGAGCTCCTTCGCGAGGTGTATGCCGCCAGGTCGCTCCCAGTCGCGAAACAGCGACTCGAGATCTTCTACAGCCACGTCGCATGGGCCGAGGTGCGAGAGCTCGCCCGCCTCGGGAGGACGGTGCGAGCCTGGGAGACCGAGATCTTGAACTTCCACGTGACCGGTGCCTCGAACGGCGCGACCGAGGCGCAGAACCTCATCACCGAGAAGATTCGCCGGACCGGTCACGGCTTCCGAAACTTCGAGAACTACCGCCTGCGCCTCTTGCTGCACTCTGGCGTCAAATGGAACACTCGTCCCACTGCGAGAATCAGAGGGCGTCACCCACGCCTCGTCGCGTAGAGCCCCGATACCCGGCAATGAAAAGCTGAGCGCAATCGAGGTGGCAGACATCGGCGTAGTACGCAGCAGGATCCATTCACCCCGCTCTGGGTCCTGCATGAGCCCCGGCACGGTGCGTCTGGTGATTATGAACTGGCCGAGGCTCACCACTACAACGGTTGCCAGGAGCAGGCCTACAGCCGGGTGCGCCACCCCGACCGGACTGCCCCCTGGGGCGGCTCGGGATGACTGGTAGAGGGGCCGCAGGAGAAAGACCAACTCAAAAAGCAAAATGGCTACGTAGACCAGCACACCCTGTAGCCCGAGCTTCTCCTCCGTCCTTGCCGTTGCCGTCCCAACGGTCGCCCTTGACCATTTGGGCTGGGGAATTTTGGTTCTAAGAACTCTCTCGTGGCGATTTTCGTAAAGGAGGCCGCCGCCACTCATGCCCAGAATCAGTGCGAGGATGAGCGCCCCAACAAAGGCTCCGTCCAAAACGACAACCCCACTGGTGCCGGCGGTGGCACCAACCCGGTGTGCCAGGTGCAACAGCTGCGGGCCGAACTGGCCGCCGGCAACGACGATGCCAAGAACGAAACCCAGCATGGAACGGCGAAGCTGACGGAACCTGAGTCCAGGGCACCGGACATGGTGACGAAGTTCATGCAACGCCAGGGGCGTCTTTGACCCCGTAGCGCAGGACGAGGTCGGTGCCCGGATAGGTGGCCTCGGCGGCCGTGAGCTGTTCGCATAGGGCGGCGAGTGCCCGGGTCCGCCGGGGAGCAGAGAGTGGATCGAGGCGGACGGAGATGGTGCCGGCGGTCACCTCGAGATTGCCGGGCGTGTTGAACGCCTCACGCAGGAGCGCCCGTGCTTCGTCCATGGGGAAGTGGCCTCCGGCCGCGAGAATACGGGCGAGCGCCGACTCGGCGTTGTAGGTCGCCATGCGAATCGCGTGGGTGACGAGCTTGCGTTCCTCGTCGAGCACGGTGGCCTCGGGTCGCACCGCCGAAAGAGTCACGCGGGTCGGGGTTGCTCGGAGCTCTTCTTCGAGGCGTGTCACGTCGGCCCGGGCGTCCCTGGCCGCTTTGGTGAGCGCGGCGTTGGCGATCTTGAAGCCTCGCATGGTCGGTCTCTGCGCCTCGGCGTTGGCGGCGGCCGCCGCACCGACCTTGGCTTCTTTCTCTGCAAGCGCGACCCGGGCACGGCGGAGCTTCACCTGGAGCGCCTTGCGGGCGGGGTTGGGCACCGAGCGCTCCGGGTCGTCGGGCACAGCCGCATAGGAGTCCAGCGCGTCGAGGCAGAAGTGGGCCCGGGCGTAGCGGAAGTAGTTCTCCTGGCGCCAGCGGTTGAACATGGCGTAGGCGACCTCGGCTGCGGGTACGTCGGTGCGTGAGGCGACGATCTGGGTTTGGTGCCCAGTCTCGGTGCGCCGCACGACCTGGCGCACAAGGAGGGTCTTTCTTCCCTCGGCCTTCTTCGTCAGGCTCAGCCGGATGCGCCGGTCGGCCAGGTCGTAGGTGTAGGTGACGTCGTTCTCGTCGACGTACGTCTTCTCCGAGAACGCCGAAGCGGGCTCCTTTCTCACCTTGCCCTTGCGGTAGGTCATGAAGTCGAAGCCGGCTGTTGCCATCTCGTTGAACAGATCGGGTGACCAACCTCCGCGGTCGAAGACGACGGTCACGCGCCGGTCGTCTCCGACGAGGCGCCGTAGCTCGGGCAGCAGCCGGCGGATCTCTTTGACGAGCGAGGCCGACAGCTCGGAGGTGACCACCAGGACCGGGTCTCCACGGCGGTCGTTCACCCAGGTCTCGAGCGTGGCGGGCGCCGCAATGCGGGTTCTCGTCACATGGGCCTTCTGCAGGTCCTTTGTCCCCGCGTAGACCCGGACATGGCCGTCGACGTAGAGGTAGCCGAGCGTCTCTGGATCGCGACTGGCGTGGCACCGGGCGAGCGCGGCGACGAGCTTTGAGCCAGCGCCCCTGCGGGCCAGTTCGGCGAGCTTGCGTCGGATGGTCTTGACCTCGGGGGCTCGGTCGAGGCCGAGCAGACGCCCCAAGTCATGCGGGGGGATCCTCGTCGCTCCTTCTGCCCGCGGCTCTCGGGCCAGGGCCAGAAACACCATCGCCATAAGCACCGAGGTGAGCCCGTAGAAGCCGTTCTTCAGGCGGCCGTACACCTCTTGGGCCGCTTCCATAAGCCCGGTTGCGCCCAGGGCCGGGAGGACGAGGAGCATGCCCAGGCGTGGCAGTCCCGCGCCCTGGGTGAACACCGGACCTGCTTGACCGAGCAGCCCCCATCGGGCGAGGGACCGCTCCGCTGTACGCGGCGCCGGCAGGGCGAGGGGAACGAGCGCCGACGCTGGAGCGCGACGGGTCTCCTCGTCGTCTTTCACCTCGAGGGGTGCCTCGACGACGGCGTGTTCGTGCTCGGCTGGCTCCTCGGGCTCCTCCGAAGCGTCATCGTCGGCCTCGTCACCGTCTCCGAACCCCTCCGCGGGTGCCTCGTTGACGTCCTCGCCGCGCTCGTCTGCCTGCTCGATGCTGTCCCGGCCCGGCGTGCGCTCGCCGATCAGCCCGAGCGCCTGGCGCACCGGGGAGGTGGAGCAGCCGAGGCGAGTGGCGATGTCCCGCAGGCTCTTGCCCTCGGCGCGCAGCACCTTCACCACCTCGATCTGCGCCGCGTCGAGCACACGCTGGCCCTTGGGCCCGCGCTTGCCCGCGAGCAGGCCGCCAAGCCCGCTCTCGGAGAAGTCCAGGCACCACCGGAACAACGTCGACGTGGAAACCTCGAACGCCCGGGCGACTTGAGCCGCCTTGGCCGTCTTGGTCACAACGAGCTGCACCGCAGCGAACCGACGGCCCGCCGGGTCCGTCGCCTCCCACGCGAAGGTGGCGTTGCCCCAGATGAACACGACGCCGCCGGTCTCCTCTTCGAGCAGGGCTGCTGCCGCACCCATCTCACGAGCGCCCCTCGGGTGTAGCGGCAGCGGTGGCTGGCCCGGCTTGGCATGACGACCTTCAACCATGCCATTTATTCTGTCACATACCAGACCCCCAGCGGTGGATCCCCAGGGGACAGATCACGAGGTCAGCGCAGGAATTTGAGGAGAGTGCCGCCGCTCCATGTCCGGTGCCCTGGAATCGCAACGTCCGGCTGACCGCGATCCGCGCCGTTCTCGGCCGGGCCTTGCCCGACCACCCCGAACACGCAGCGACGATCACCCAGGTCCTCGCGATCCCACCCAAGCGCACGACCAGGCCAGTCGTGGAGTTCCTCACACCCGACGAGGTCGTCGCCCTCCTCGACGCACCGGATCCGGCAACATGGACCGGTCGACGGGACCGCACGCTGCTTGGCATGACCGTTCA